>JAUILF010000129.1 GCA_030433135.1 Bacteroidia bacterium
GGTTCATGGGAATATTACAAATGTAAATGATTTTACATGTAATCTTATATGCTGCCTCTTAAATTTTCGACTTTAACATTTGGGGAAATCACCGTGCGATAGATGCTTTTCATGAAGCATCCTTACATGCGTAACTATTTGTTTTTCAAGTTATTCCGACGAAAAAGAAGACTTAATGTATCTTCGATTCATACGCGCTATGTTTTCCACCGATATGTCTTTAGGACACTCGGCTTCGCAAGCATAAGTATTGGAGCAATTTCCAAATCCTTCCTTGTCCATCTGAGTCACCATATGATCTACCCTGCTTTCATCTTCTACTTTACCCTGCGGAAGCAAATAAAGGTGTGAAACTTTAGCTGACACAAAGAGCATAGCAGATGCATTGGGACAAGCGGCCACACAAGCACCACAGCCAATACATGCTGCGGCATCGAAAGATTTTGCAGACTGTTCCTTTTCGATTGGGATGGCATTACCATCCTGAGCTTGCCCGGTATTTACGGAGATATATCCACCGGATTGAATAATGCGATCAAAAGCACTTCGGTCAACGGTCAGGTCCTTGATCACAGGAAAGGAAGAAGCACGGAAAGGTTCAATGACGATGGTCTGGCCGTCCTTAAAAAAACGCATATGCAACTGACAAGTGGTTGTCCCCTGCAATGGCCCGTGAGGTTGACCATTAATCATCATACTACAGGCTCCGCAAATTCCTTCACGGCAGTCATGTTCGAAGGCCACAGGATCCTTGCCAGATTCAATCAGGTCCTGATTGAGCACATCCAGCATTTCCAGAAATGACATATGTTCATTGGCCTCAACCTGATAACTCTCAAAGCCACCTTTGCTATTCTGATTTTTCTGCCTCCAGATCTTTAGTGTTAGTTTCATGCATTTACTATTTTGGGAGTAGTCCTACCCTTAATACTATTTGTAACTCCTGGTTTTCAATTCAACATTATCGAATGCCAGAGGTTCCTTGTGCATAATCGAATCAGCATCATCCTTCCATTCCCAAGCTGCTACATAGGTAAATAAATCGTCCCTTCTCAGGGCTTCACCATCGGCTGTTTGATATTCCTCTCTGAAGTGCCCGCCACATGATTCTTCGCGGTTCAAGGCATCTTCCACCATGATTTCACCCATTTCCATGAAATCGGCCACTCTCAATGCTTTTTCAAGTTCAGGGTTGTACTCGTCACTGCCACCAGGGACCAGCACATCCTCCCAATATTCTTTTCGAAGTTGCCGGATCAATTCAATCGCTTTTTTCAACCCTTCTTCATTTCGGGACATTCCACAATAGTCCCACATGATCAGTCCCAGTTTACGATGAAAGGATTCCACTGTTTGTTTACCCTGAATAGATAATAACTTATCAATCCGCGCCCTGGTGGCTTTCTCAGCCTCCTCAAATTCGGGCAGATCGGTTGAAATAGATGGCGTTCTGATCTCATTTGACAAAAATGTACCGATGGTATAGGGAATAACAAAATACCCATCTGCCAGCCCCTGCATCAATGCCGAGGCACCCAATCTGTTAGCCCCGTGGTCGGAAAAATTGGCTTCACCCAGGGCAAATAGTCCGGGCACATTGGTCTCAAGGTTGTAGTCCACCCACAGACCACCCATCGTATAATGCACGGCTGGATAAATCATCATAGGTGTCTTGTAAGGGTTGTCACCTACAATTTTTTCATACATTTCAAAGAGGTTCCCATATTTAGCTTCGATCACGGCCTCACCCAGCCTGGTGATCTCTGCCTGACTCGGATTCTTCAGTCCTTTCGTATGAGCTTCGGCAGTACCGTAGCGGTTGATCGCATCTGAAAAATCGAGGAACACTGCCAGCCCGGACTGGTTAACACCACGACCTTCATCACAAACTTGCTTGGCAGCCCTCGATGCCACATCACGTGGCACCAGGTTTCCAAAAGCGGGATATTTTCGCTCCAGGTAGTAGTCTCTTTCCTCTTCGGAGAGATCGGTCGGTTTCTTCTTACCCTGACGGATGGCCTCTACGTTTTCCATGTCTTTTGGCACCCATACTCTACCATCATTACGCAAGGATTCAGACATCAATGTCAGTTTTGACTGATAACTACCTGACACCGGTATACAGGTGGGGTGAATCTGCGTGAAGCAGGGGTTGGCCATGTAGGCACCTTTCTTGACAGCTCGCCAGGCGGCTGACACGTTGGACCCCATGGCATTGGTGGACAGGTAGTAGACATTACCATATCCTCCGGTGGCCAGGACCACGCAATGTGCAGAAAACCGTTCCAATTCACCGGTGAGCAGGTTTCGCGCTATAATTCCCCTGGCTACACCATCCACCAACACCAGGTCCAGCATCTCATGGCGGTTATACATTTGTACTGCTCCCTGGCTAATCTGCCTTGACAGTGACTGGTAGGCTCCTATCAATAACTGCTGGCCGGTTTGTCCCCGGGCATAGAAAGTTCTGGATACCTGAACTCCACCGAAAGACCTGTTAGCCAGCAATCCACCATATTCCCGGGCAAATGGTACTCCCTGGGCTACACATTGATCTATGATCTCTCCAGACACCTCTGCCAACCGATGTACATTGGCTTCCCTGGATCTATAATCACCACCCTTAATGGTATCATAAAATAAGCGGTAAACACTGTCTCCATCGTTCTGATAATTCTTGGCAGCATTGATTCCCCCCTGAGCCGCGATACTGTGCGCCCGTCGAGGGCTATCGTGAAAGGTAAAACACTTGACTTTATAGCCCAGCTCACCTAAAGAGGCAGCAGCTGAGGCACCGGCCAGGCCTGTGCCCACCACTATGATTTCTATTCTTCTTTTATTATTGGGAGCCACCAAAGGCAGTGTTGACCGATATTTGGTCCACTTTTCAGCTAATTCGCCTTCAGGCACCTTGCTTTCTAATGTCATGTTCTCTTATTTACCTTGCGAAGAAAAAGTATATGGGTATAATGGCAAATCCCAGTGGCACCACAACCGAATATATCCGTCCAAGGGTTTTGATGACGGGGGTATATTTCTTATGATTCAAACCAAGACTTTGAAAAGCGCTCTGAAACCCATGAAGCAGGTGGAAGGCAATAACCACCATCGACAACACATAGAATAAAACATACCACCACTGACTAAATGCATAGTCTACCACGGTATACAAATCTCTTACGGGTTCGTGCCCTTCATAAGTTACCATATCAAGACTGCCAATCTTCATTTGAAACCAGAATTGCCACATATGAACCAGGATAAAAACCAGGATTATAACACCTAGTGGACCCATATTCCTCGATGCAAATGTAGATTTGCTGGGATGCTTAACCAGATACCGGGATGCCCTGGCAGCCCTGTTCTGTCCCATAAGCAAGATACCCTGAATGGCATGAATGATGATAAACAAATAAAGGCCGTATGAAATAGTTTTGATGATCGGGCTGGTGGTCATGAACTCAGTATATAAATTGAACTTCTCCCCACCATCATTTGCCAGCAATTGCAAATTTCCGACCAGGTGCACCACCAGAAAAATAATGAGAAAGAGTCCCGTCAGACTCATCACAACTTTTTTCCCCAGTGATGACTTCAGTAGTTTTGTAAACCAGGCCATAAGTATCAATTAACTAATTTTAACAAATCTATCTGATATAAGGTGCTCAGCCAAAATTACAGCTCTCTGGAAAGATAGAAGTTATCTATTTAGAACGAGTCTAAAAACCAAACCCTAAACTTTTTTCATTCATTTCGCTTTATATCCGAAATATGCTTTCACTATGATGCATACCCTATGAGTAAGTCAAAAAAACATTTCAAACAGTTTCTTCAGCTATTTCCAGAAATTGAAATGCCCGTCACATTGTCAGAAGATACCCATCTTGTCTTCTCAAGAGAGAACAAGCCTCTGCCCCAGCCACTGATTCATGAATTTATCAGCAATAATGAAGAGGCGGATGAGGAACAGATGGCTGAGTACATTGCTTGCTTCAGACTGCAAGATCAGGAGCATTTCTCCGCAATCGTTTTTTGGAGGGCGTCACTAATGGAATATGCCTATATTCTCGCTACCTTTGACCACGGAGGGCAAACCATCGACAGAAAAATCATAGCAGGCACAAAATCAGATGGTGACACATTGCTGACCCGGGTAGCAACAATCGATGAAGATTGTCTGGTCTCTATTGCTGAAGGCATTGGATCTGCCGATGGTAAAGATTACGACCCCAGTAGTAGTACCACTTACCAATTAGAAATCTCACCCACAGGAGATATACTACACATGCTCGATGAGCATTAATTTTTGAAAATCCTATATGACAAGAACCAAGCAAGTTAAAGGCAAAAAGGTTCAAGCCAAGAAACTTGAATACCTGAGCTTAAACCTCTTTCTGCGACAACCTAAAAAACGGCTTAATGCCAAGCAGATCATTAAGAAACTAAAAGTCAAGAACTCCAGTGATTCTGTTCAGGTTGCCCTTGATAAACTGGAAAAAAAAGGCAAAATCGAACATGTGAAGGACAAAAAATACCGCCTTTCACGCGATTTTGCCTTTCATGAAAACAGCGAAGTAGAAACCCATGACGGATATGTTGACATGACTCGTTCCGGAGCCGGATACATTGTATGTGAAGGCCTGGACCAGGACATTTATGTACCTGCGCGAAGACTTCTCAAAGCCATGCACGGTGACAAGGTTCGGGTGCAGGTGAGATCGCGATCAGGTCGAAAACCCGAGGGAGAGGTCATTGCCATCCTGGAAAGAGCTACCGAAAAATTTATCGGAAACTTTCAGAAGAGTAAGAATTATGGCTTTGTCGTTCCGGATAACCTTCAACATCCTTTTGACATCTATGTTTATCCGGAAAACCAGGGGGATGCCGAAGATGGTAACAAGGTAATGGTCAGGGTGGTTGACTGGCCCTCCAGACCAGGACATAACCCGGTAGGTGTGATCGAAAAAGTCCTTGATGAGACCGACACCCACAATGTGATGATGGAGTCCATCCTCATTAATCATGGGTTTGACATGGACTTCCCCTCTGGTGTTGAAAAAGAAGCTAATCAACTGGAGAGAGTGATTCGGGATGACGTGATTAGTAAGCGAAAAGACCTCAGGCAGGTGACGACCTTCACCATTGATCCCAGCACAGCTAAGGATTTTGACGATGCATTATCTCTCCGCTATCTGGAAAACGGGCATATGGAAGTCGGTATACACATTGCCGACGTCAGTCACTATGTTCAGCCTGGTACTGCCCTGGATAAAGAGGCCTTGAAAAGATCTACCTCGGTATACCTTGTTGACAGAGTAGCTCCCATGTTGCCGGAAATCCTATCCAATGAGTTATGTTCATTACGTCCTGATGAAGATTCTCTGACCTTTAGCGCCCTGTTCGAATTTGACAAAGATCACAATATTGTGAGACGTTGGTTTGGGAAATCCGTAATTCATTCGGACAGGCGATTTGCCTACGAAGAAGCCCAGGAAGCCATAAACGGAGCTCAAAGTTCCTATCGCAAGGAATTGCTGGCCCTGAATAAGCTCGCCAAAGTCTTGAGAGCGAGGCGTATGAATGAAGGGTCCATCGCTTTTGAATCTCCCGAGATTCAATTTGAGCTTGATGAAAACAATCACCCTATAGCTATCAAAACGAAGGAAAGACTGGACACTCATCTGTTGGTCGAAGACTTCATGCTATTGGCCAATCGTGAAGTGGCACAATACATCAGTAAAAAATCGGAACAGGAAATTCCCTTTGTTTACCGGATTCATGACAAACCGGATCAGGAAAAGCTTCAGGAATATTCACTTTTTCTCAAGGAACTTGGATTTAATTTTGACTATCAGTCACCTGATAATATTCGGGACTCCTTCAACCGTTTGAGCAAGGAAGCTAAAAAAGATGAAGTGCTGGCTTTTGCCGAGCCCTTTGCAGTGAGATCGGACACTTTGGATTGGGCTTTGAATACTATACTCATTTCACTTCGCCCATCCGGCGTTATGCAGACCTGCTGGTACACAGGCTACTGGAAAAAAACCTGGGCAACACCTACCGCACAAAAAAAATGGAGCTTGAGCAAAAGTGCCTGCACATAAGTAACCAGGAGAAAAAAGCCCAGGAAGCTGAAAGAGAATCCATCAAATTCAAACAAGTGGAATTCATTGCTGATCACGTAGGTGAAGTATTTACGGGAATCATCAGTGGGATGATCGAACGCGGTATTTTCATTTCATTACTGTCGACCCAAATCGAGGGAATGATTGGGTTTGCGAGCATGAGTGATAGTTACACAATTAATGACAGTCGCATGAAGGCAGTTGGCAACCGAACAAAACATGAGTTGAAGATTGGCCAAAAAGTAGAAGTCAAGATTGTTGATGTCCGTATCGATGATGCAGAGGTAGATATGGTTTTTGCAGAGGATCTGTAAATTAGGATCCTAAATCATCACCATGAGTCCCTTATTCACTAATGATGCAGTAGTGACCGGAATTTTGCTGGTCGTCCTTGCGCTAATTTTTGTCACTGCCGGGAGTAAGCGACCTTTCTGGCAAAAATTCTATACTTACGTCCCACCTTTACTGTTGTGTTACTTTATTCCTGCCTTGCTCCAATGGCCTCTGGGCATTATTTCAGGAGAAGAATCCAACCTTTACTTTGTCGCTTCGAGGTACTTTCTGCCGGCCAGTTTGATTCTGCTTTGCCTCAGTATTGACCTCCAGGGAATTGTCAATCTGGGATCCAAGTCCCTCATCATGTTTTTCACAGCCAGTTTCGGGATCATATTTGGAGGACCGATAGCCTTGTTTATTATTCTGCATTTTTGGCCCGGAATCATAGATGCTGATCCTGATGCCTTATGGCGCGGACTAAGTACGGTGGCTGGTAGCTGGATCGGGGGAGGTGCTAACCAAACAGCCATGAAAGAAATCTTTCAGGTCAGTGATAACTTGTTTAGTACCATGATTGTAGTAGACGTCGTGGTAGCCAACATCTGGATGGGATTTCTGTTATATGGTGCCAGTATCACCACCAGGCTTGACCGTTGGTTGCGTTCTGATACCACGGCCATTGACTACCTGAAGCATAAAGTCGAAAACTACCGAAGCAAAGTGGAAAGAGTGCCAGGTACCACAGACTTATTTGTCCTGATGGCCATTGCTTTCGGCGGAACAGCTATCGCCCATATTGGCGCAGATGTGATGACTCCCTTCATGGGGCAATTTGAAGGTACTTTGAAAGCCTGGAGGCTCGACTCTTTGCTTTCTTCTTTTTTCTGGCTGATCGTCATCTCGACTACGATCGGATTGATATTGTCTTTCACCCGAGCCAGGAAAATGGAGGGTGTTGGTGCTTCCAAATGGGGGTCCGTGTTTATTTATTTCCTGGTGGCCACTATCGGGATGCGTATGAACATTGCTGAGGTATTTAACAATCTCGGGTTGTTCGCCATCGGGATCATCTGGATGTTGATACATGTACTGTTATTAATTCTAATGGCCAAAATCATCAAAGCTCCATTTTTCTTTGTTGCTGTCGGTAGTCAGGCCAATGTGGGAGGAGCTGCGTCAGCTCCGATCGTGGCATCAGCTTTTAGCCCGGCATTGGCACCGGTAGGAGTATTGATGGCCGTCCTTGGTTATGCATTGGGAACTTACGGGGCCATCATGTGTGCCTGGATAATGCAGGCAGTAGCGACCTGACAACCAAAATCCTAACACTCTGATAACCAGCCAAATGCCTATGTAAAACCTGGTGCAGCCATCTTATTTTGTTGACGTAGCTGCACTCATTGGTTAGTGCCATCTTTTTTTAACACCTGAAACTAGGTATGGCTATTTCTTTTGATATTCTTAACAAGGTTATACATCCAACCACCGTTAAAGAAGCCTTTTTTTAGTATCTTTGCAATCCTTTTAAAGTATTGAACATCTTAAGGTTATAAACATCTAGAGCAATGAGTAAGAAGCGCGTTTTGATCGTAACTCAGGAGATGGAGCCGTATACTACGTTATCTGAAATCTCTGCCATCGCCAGGCGACTACCCCAATATGTACAGGAACACGGAATGGAAATCCGGGTATTGATGCCCAGGTTCGGGACCATTAATGAGAGAAGACATCGATTGCACGAGGTAGTGCGACTTTCAGGAATGAATATTATAGTGGATGAAGATGATTATCCGTTGATCATCAAGGTCGCTTCACTACCTGGGACCAGAATGCAGGTCTACTTTCTGGATAATGAGGAGTTCTTTAAGCGAAAGCAAATCTTTGAAGACGAAAAGGGTAACCCATTTGACGACAATACGGATCGCATGATCTTCTTCTGCAAAGGGGTACTGGAGACAGTCAAGAAGTTTGGCTGGGCACCGGACCTGATCCATTGTCATGGTTGGATGACCAGTCTTATACCTTTCTATTTGAAAGTCGCATACCAGAACGAGCCGATATTCAAGGACGCTAAGATCATCTATTCACTTTACAACAGCAATGGAACAGAGGGTTCGTTATCGGAGCGATTTGCCGAAAAAGCTTCTATCAATGATCTGGAGCCGGAAGACCTGAAAGCATACGCCAACGGCAGTGGAATATCACTGCATGAAGGAGCCAGCGAGTTTTCTGACGCACTGATTGTTGGCAGTGAAGAATTGGGTGATGCCCTGAAAACTACGGTGGACGGTTCGTCGAAACCTACTCTGGCAAACCAGGATACAGACGAGTATCTGCCAGCTTACCTTGACTTTTACAAGGAGCTGCTGGGGTCATAGTTTTTACCCTAAACATTAAGTACTATTTATGACAAAAAAGCTTTCAAGTTTAAGCTTACTGGGTCTCGTATTGACATTATGGGCCTGTAATAAAGCAAGTGATTTAGGAGCCTTTCTGGAGGAGGACAATGAAATTGGGGTTTTCTACGATTCCGTGCCTCTTAACACTACCACCATTGAGGATGAATCTACGGTGACCTGGAGTCTGGGACGAGTATTTATCCCGACGAATTCTGTTGGTCGTCTGGATGATCCCTATCTGGGTGAATCCCGGGCAAATCTCAATTTCCAAATTGGAATTGCTTCTGAACCAGATTTTACTGACGCCATGCTTGACTCAGTAGTATTGACACTAGCGTACGACACCAGTCGATTTTCATATGGACCCCCTGACGAAAACTGGGGAATTGAAGTCTACCAGCTCGAATCTGATTTGTATGCTGATTCGACCTACTATGCCAACTCTTCTTTTGAAGAGGGGTCTCTTATTGGATATGAAGATAACATTCGGGTTAGTTTGGATGATACCATCACCGTCGTGGAACCCCGCGATGCTGCGTTGGACACCATCAGATATCTTCCCCACCTGAGGGTCAAACTGGATGAAGGTCAGGGCCTATTCGGACAGACCTTGCTCGATCTGGATGTCTCTGATTTTGCCTCCAATGAGATTTTCAGGCAGAAGATCAAAGGTCTGATCGTAAAACCTACCGGCACTTCCGGAAAGATGGTTTACTTCAATATGTATGCAGGACTAAGCCGAATTAACCTGTACTATACACAGAGAGATACTGCCAAGCTGGTGATCTTACCGGTTCTGAGCAACAGCATCACTACCAATGTTGCGGTAAACACTTATGAGCATGACTATACCGGATCTGCTGTAGCTGAGGTTTTAGATGATCCTTCGCCAAGTGACTCCCTGCTTTTTGTCCAATCTATGGGAGGGCCATCAGTTCAGATTGACTTTCCGGATCTAAGCCTGGTTGAAAATTCCACCATCAACCATGCCACGTTAGTATTTAATTTGGCGTATCTTGCGGGTGATGACACACTGGGATTCCCTCCGATAGAACATTTGGTCCTGGAAGAAGTCACTCCTGAAGGTGATCGCTTTCATGTAGCAGATATTGGAAATTTACTGACCAGTGCCGAACTACGACTGTTTTTTGGTGGTGATCTTCGCATGAATGAGGACACAGGAGTTGGCTTCTACTCAATGAATGTTACCAATCATTTTCAGAGAATGCTTCGTGGAGAGGCCGGTACTTCTTTAGTTTTGACCAATCGATATAAAGGAGCTTTGACTCGAAGATCTATTTTACATGGAGCGAGTGACTCAAACCTGGGAGCCCGGTTGTTCCTTACTTATTCCGAACTCTAAAAATTAGCAAGTCTAATGGCAACTTTTGAATATAACTCCCAAAGATCCAAGTTACAGATACCTGAATACGGCAGGCACATTCAGAATATGATTGAGCATGCCAAAACCATAGAGGACCCGGTAGCCAGGCAAAAAACAGCGGACGCGATTGTAGACCTGATGAACCAGATGGTGCCTCAGGGACGACATGTCGAAGATTACAAAGACAAGCTCTGGAAGCACTTTTTTCGTATCGCCAATTACGAAATTGATGTGAAGCCACCCTCCGGTGAAGCTCCACAAAAAGGTGATGATGACAATCGTATTGAATCTCTACCGTATTCTCAGTCTGACATACGCTATCGACACTATGGCAAGTACGTAACTGCTATGATCGAAAAAGCCGTGGAAATGGAGGATGGTCCGGTAAAAGAAGGTTTTGTCCATATGATTGCCGCTTATATGAAACTGGCATACCGCAATTGGAACCGAGACCACTACGTCAGTGACGAAAACATTGCCTCGGATATCAAAATGATATCAAAGGGCAAACTAAAACTGGCCGAAGGAAAGAATCTTGATCTCCTGGGTAGTCCTGGTCCTGATCAACACAGTTCCGGCAAAGGCAAGAAAAAAAGATCCAAATCCAGACGCAATTATAAAAGGAGGAAAAATCCCAAACATTAAAAAACTGTTTAATATATTTGGTAGGGCGCAATCATTGTTGCGCCCTATTTTTTTATACACATTTCATGGCTTCAGAGATTTTCCTGGTAGAAGGTAGTGCACAGTTAGAAGGTACTCTTGTCCCACAAGGTGCTAAGAATGAAGCACTACAGATCTTATGTGCCACCATGCTAACCGAAGAAGAAGTAGTGGTGTCCAATGTCCCCGAAATACGTGACGTCAGAAAATTACTGGACCTGTTACAAGGTCTTGTATGTAAAGTAGATCGCCTGGAAAAGGGAAAATACCGGTTTAAGGCTGATGACATTGATCTGGACTTTCTGGCATCTGACGAATACCAGGCTCAAGCCCGCAGCATCAGAGGATCTGTTATGTTGATGGGAGCTATGCTTGCACGTTATAAGAAAGCATTCTTACCCAAACCTGGTGGAGACAAAATCGGAAGACGCAGGCTGGACACACACTTCCTTGGTTTTACGAAATTAGGAGCCGAGTTTCGTTACGACGATGAAAACGACCACTACTACCTGGAAGGCAAGGATCTGAAAGGAACCTACATCCTGATGGATGAAATATCGGTGACCGGCACGGCTAACATCGTCATGGCTTCGGTCATGACTCCCGGTGAAACCATCATCTACAATGCGGCCTGTGAACCTTATCTGCAGCAATTATGCAAAATGCTGATCAGGATGGGAGCAAATATTTCCGGAGTTGGGTCTAACCGCCTGGTGGTTCAGGGTGTGGAGTACCTGCATGGGACTGAGCATACCATACTGCCCGACATGATCGAGATTGGCAGCTTCATTGGGCTGGCTGCACTTACACAGTCCAGGATCCGGATAAAGGATGTCCATTATGACGAACTTGGTGTCATTCCCAGGGTATTTGGACAGTTAGGAATTGAGATGAACCTTGAAGGTGATGATCTGATCATACCTCACCAGGACAATTATCAGATCCAGACCTTTATTGACGGTTCCATTTTGACCATTTATGACAGCCCCTGGCCGGGTTTTACTCCAGACCTCATGAGTATTGCACTGGTGGTAGCTACTCAGGCCAGAGGAAGTGTCCTCATCCATCAAAAGATGTTTGAAAGCAGGCTGTTCTTTGTGGACAAGCTGATTGACATGGGAGCACAGATTATTCTCTGTGATCCTCATCGTGCCACCGTGATAGGTCTTGACAGACAATATCAGCTACGTGCCATAGAAATGACTTCGCCCGACATCAGAGCCGGAGTAGCCCTATTGATTGCAGCATTATCAGCCAAGGGCACCAGTGTCATCAGAAATATTCATCAAATTGACCGTGGTTATGAAAACATTGATCAGCGGTTGGCAGGCATAGGAGCCAGGATTGACAGGGTAACCGAATAATCCGTCTTACTTACTTCTTTCGGTAACAAACATAATCAGTTGTTCAAGTGACTTCCTGGCATCATTCGCTTCAAATTCATTGAGGATATCTATCGCTTTTTGCCGGTACTCATGCATCTTTCGGGTGGCGTACTCCAAACCTCCCTTTTCAATGGCAAAGTTGATCACCTCATGTACTTTTTCAGTCTTGTGCCCGTAGTTCTTCACATAGTATATGATCCTGCGCTTCTCAGACCGACTGGCATTTTGTAACGCATATATCAATGGCAGTGTGAGCTTCTTTTCCCGAATATCGATGCCGATCGGTTTCCCAATCTTCTTCTGACCATAATCAAAAAGGTCATCTTTGATTTGAAATGCCATTCCGATATTGTCTCCAAATTCATGCACTTTCTTCAAGACCTCCTCATCCCTGGTCACACTGGCTGCTCCTGCAGTACATGCAGCAGCAAAAAACGAAGCAGTCTTCTTTCTGATGACTTCGAGATATACTTCTTCTCCAATGTCCATTTTACGGGCTTTGGCCATTTGTTGCAATTCCCCTTCACTCATCATCTTTATTGCTTCTGTGAGAATTTGCAGCAACCGGTACTCCTCCGCCTCCAGGGCAATCAATAAGCCCTTGGAAAGAAAGTAATCTCCCACGAGTACGGCAGCCTTGTTCTTCCATAAGGCATTGATGGAAAAGAATCCCCGGCGCTTATCCGAGTCATCAACGACATCATCATGAACCAGTGTTCCGGTATGAAGCAATTCAACCATTGAGGCAGCGGTATAGGTCGAGTCATTTATCTCACCTAACAGTCTGGCCGACAGGAGTACAAACATCGGCCGCATTTGTTTCCCCTTTCGGTGGGCAATATAATACGTAATACGGTCCAGTAAAGCCACCTTGCTACGCATAGCCTCCCGAAATCGCAGTTCGAATTCCTGCATTTCAGTTTCAATGGGGCGCTTGATGGCAGTAAGCGTCAGGGTCATAATTTAGGCCGTCAAATTAAAATAGTGGCTCAAGATACAAAGGTATTGGTTCACTGTGGCCAGTGGGGGATTGGAAGTGTAAATTGCATGTCACCTCCGCGACACTGACAAACGGGAATTTGTCACGCTTAACTTTCTTTTCGGCAGGGTAAGCTTACCGCTTGTTCCTATTCCATGAGATAAAATTATCTTTGACCCCATTCTACACTCGGGGACTATTTGCCTTATTTGATTGAAATTTTTCTTCTGTGCTAGAACTTTTCAGAAAGAACCTCTTCCTGTACAACATTTTCCTGTTGGCATATCTCTTAGTACTGAGGGTTGCCTGGTTTTTTATGGATGCTCCCGTACATGACTTTGATCCAGGTGTACTTTCCAGCTATATCTACCAATGGTTTGGGAAGGATGGAGTGGCACTGAAAGTGATTGCCATCTTTCTGATCATATTTCAGGCAATTCAGATTAACCGCATGGTTAGTCTCAACCGGCTTACTACCCAGAGTTCACTCTTTCCCGGTTTGTTCTATATCCTGCTGATTTCTCTGAGTCTCGATTTCTTACCTCTCTACCCTTTTATCATTGGCAATACCTTCCTGATTACCATGTTCATGGACGTATTTCGACAATCGAGAAACCTGGAACTTCCATTAAGGATGTTCAATGTCGGCTTTTGGGCCGGACTGGCTAGCCTGTGTTACTGGCCCTACATTGTATTCCTGATTATGGGTTGTCTGGGAGTCATCCATCTGCGAACGTTTAGATCCAGTGATCTGACCAGAGCATTGATAGGATGTGTGGTTCCATATATATTTGCCGGAACGGTATTGTATCTCAACGACAGTCTGGGAGCATTGTTCTTCAACCATTTTGATGCTTTCGATCTGTTTGATTTTCAGCGCCCGGCGGACTGGAAGGGCTACGTGTTACTGGGAATCTTCACTATCTCTTCCCTGATTGCCCTTACTGCATCAAGGGGAATGGGTATAGGTTTAAACATTCATGTCCGAAAGAAAATCTCCGTCCTCGTCCTTTCACTTATTTGTGCACTCGTACTGATTTTACTCGTTCATTCTGCCGATGTCACCAGCTTACTTTTTACAGCAGTCCCACTTTCCGTTCTACTGGGATCCATTTTTCTAAGCCTGGAGAAGCAGCTGGCAGAGATTTTGCATTTTATCTTGTTCTTCACTGCTCTTCTGTTTCAGTATATCTTTTGATCATTCAGGCAACTCTTTACACTGCGTAATGTTAATGATTTCATACT
This sequence comes from Bacteroidia bacterium, assembly GCA_030433135.1. Classification (GTDB taxonomy): domain Bacteria; phylum Bacteroidota; class Bacteroidia; order Chitinophagales; family Saprospiraceae; genus JABDMH01. The sequence continues at coordinate 14,457 of JAUILF010000129.1, forward strand.
GTTGGGACAGTAAGGTCAAACTGTTTGAAAATGGTCCTAATTTTGAATCAACATATGAATCGGCAGGCTCTAATCGTTTATTCAGGGAGGTTATAGCTTTGATCCTCTGGCAATTGCCTGTTTATTTACTTTTGTGAAAATTCCTACGGAATGTACAGACGTCTAGTCATATTTACAGCCTTTATCTTTTCCTCTTTCACCGCCATTGGTCAGATCTACACCCCAGTGGAATGGTCCGTTGATCTGGATCATCTCCAAGGTGACAACTATAAACTGACTTTCACGGCTACCATTGAGGATGGCTGGGCAGTTTACTCCCAGTATCTGGAGAGTGATGATGGGCCTGTTGCCACCATGATTACCTATGACAATGAGGACAAGCTAAACCTGGTTGGTAAAAGCATTGAAAAGGGCCATCGGAAGGAAGGATTTGATGCGCTCTTCGACATGAATGTGATCAAGTTTACTGAGGAGTATATTATCGAACAGGAGGTTCAGGTATCCGAAGGCACGGATCTTTCCGGTTATTTGACCTATATGACCTGTGATGAGACCAAATGTCTTCCCCCCACAGATGTAGAGTTTTCCTTCGACCTCAACAGCCAGGGAGCATTGGAGGCGGAATCTTCCGGCCATGATGGCGAATCTTCACAGTTTGGATCGATTGAAGGAATAGAGGAGCAAGAAGCCGAATCCAGTGGCTTGCTGGAGCCGGTAAAATGGAATGCCCGTTACGAAGAAAACCAGGATAAGGTCCTTTTTACTGCCAACATTGATCCGGGATGGCATATCTACTCTCAACAGATGGAGGGAGATGGACCCATACCAACAGAATTCTGGATAGATGGTGAAAAGGTAACATTGAAGGAAGAAGCGGTGGAAGCAGTGGAGGAAAAAGACGATTTCTTCGAAGGTATGATGGTTAGAAAACTCAAGAAAAAATCCGTTTTTACACTGGACATAGATGATTCGAAAGGCCCCATTGAGGGTGAAATCATCTATATGTCTTGCGATAAAGAAAGATGCACTTTTCCGCAACCCATACCTTTCAGTATAGACC
>JAUILF010000130.1 GCA_030433135.1 Bacteroidia bacterium
CCGCCCGAATCCTCAGGGGGACAGGCTCCTGTTCCGCTGACTAACTCCAGCATGCTATCATCACGATCAAAATCGGTAACCGAAACCTCATGAAGCCAGGAGTCACCAAAATCGTAAGTATAATAGAACCGGTCGTGAGGTCTGTCCGGGAAAACATTTCGCATTTGGTAGCTCTGGTAATACGAAAACAGAATTCGATCTATGCCAATTTTGGAGGCGTCAATACCTCCCTCATCCATGTGCGGAGATACAATCTGAAAAAACCGGGAATTCTTCTCCTCATGAAAAGCGTAAAGGTGCCTACGTTCCCAACCCATAGCCAGCTGAATGAGGCCGTGCAACAGATGAAAATGAATATCCATAGGTACCCATAGTTGCCTGGTTACCTCCGGTGATTCGATCTCACATAATTTAATGTCCAATAATAATCTCACGATGTCATTTTTTCTTAAGATAGAAAACACATCATAAGGATTACAGAAAGTCTACTCGGATAGATGGTTAAAGTCGACATCGTTTTGGTACATCTCATAGGTGTAATCCGCCACCCATCCCTGGTCTTCAGCCAGAAGCCGGGTTATGGTATATATTCCACCCTCTTCATCATAGGAGAAATCCATTTGATCACTCTCCTGCAAAGCAGAAATGATGTCGGGTAATTCCTGATCCAGATTAACCTGTATCACTACCTCAGGACGCAGGTCTGCGGTCTGATCCACCACAAACTCTCCAGGAAATTCATCCCGCATAATTAATAACAGATCATTGACCGTCATCTTACTAACCACCAGATTTCCCACTACGCTGACTTCGTCCATCATATAGGGTACCATGGTTTTAGTTTCTGCATCAAAACTGGCCCCGTCGCCAGCAGTCAAATGCTGGTGATCGAAATGACCAAACCTGGAGCGAAACCTGATACGTCCCTCAATACTCCTGGTACTTGAATACTTATCACGAGCTTCGTAATGGAAAATGGTGCCCAGTGCATCTACCGCCGTATGATCCGACATGACAGAAAACAACTTTGAACTATCCTTCCGGACTTCAAATGTCCCATCACCGGTTAGATAAAATTCACGGACTTCAGCTCCGGAGAAATAACCCGGTTTGAGGTACCTGAGGGTAGCTCCCCTACCTAAATGGGCAATACTGGAATCAGGTAAAACTATACTTTCGGCTACAATCGCTTCATAGGTCACATAACGATCTGATACAAACCACCGGTAAAAGCCAAAACCCAGCACAATGACAATCATAGCTGCCGCAGACCACTTTTGCCACATAGGAATTACCCGGACGGAAGTTTGGGGAGTATCTATCCTGGCCTCCACTGCACTCAATGCTACATCTACATCCGCCTTGCGAAACTCCTTCAGATCAGAAGAAGCATTCCAGATTTTTTCATACTTGACAAATTCATCCATATCAAAGGCAGGATCTTCAGATAGTTCTTTGTCCAGAACCTCACTACCCTTGTCCCCGGTTGATTCACTACGTATGAAGTAGTCCAGTATTTTGTCACGTATCCGGCTCATTCTATTGTTCTCCCTTCATTAAGACGTTTTAAAAAGACCATCTCTCAATTATTAGCGGACATTTTTTTTTAAATCTTACCCTCAAGCAATTCTTTTAGCTGCTGCAATGCATTTTTCATATTGTATTCAACAGTTCTTTTCGAAATATCCAGATAGTCAGCAATTTCATCATATGTAAGTCCTTCTTTCTTACTTAGAAGGAAAATTTTCCTGGTCTTTGGCTTCAGTTTATCCACCGCTTCAGCGATTTGTTGAGTGACACCAAACCCTTCTTCATCAATATCGGGCATATGCTCAGACTCCTCCATGCTACTGGAGTAGGACTCAGCATGACCAGCCGCAATTTTTTGGGACCGGAAGTGATCTATCAATGCGTTGCGTGCAATCTGAAAAAGATAGCTCTTGCGCGAAGTATTGATGGTAATCTCCTCCCGTTTTTCCCACAGTTTAACAAAGGTATTCTGTGCGATTTCCTGGCTCAGTTCCCAATCTCCGATCCGCTTGTTGAGGTAGTTACAGATCAGGTTGTAGTGCTCCTGGAACAACTTCCGAAATTCATCCCGGTCTAATGCACCGTTTGTCAACTGTTTTATCTCTTTAATTTAAGAATTCTCAATATACCGGGCTGCTAGCTCACTTTATATTTCGGATAACTCACTAAATCAGCGAGTCTGGCATTCCATAAAGACGGATCATAAGGTAACAGACTGCCGTCGAAAATTTCATCCCAAACTTCAGCAGTTACCTTTTCTACGCTTGTAATGCTATCCGGAATGAAATATAATCTTCCACTTCTTCGGATCAGATAATCGAAAGGCGACATCACCATTTCATGATGGCAGCAATGCAACATCTCCTGCCTGATTAACTCCATTTCGGCATCACCAGGCTCACCATCAATTTTCTCCAGTATCGATAAGACCTGAGCCCCGTAGTTTTGAACTAGATATGGGGTCAGATGGGAAGGCAGTGACAATTTTTCCAGTTTTTCAGTCACTTCCTCACTGAAATCCATGACCTCCTGGTAACTCTTGAAACCTGGTTCAGTCAGTGGAATCTTATCCGTAACACATTCTGCATCTTTACCTTCCCTGGAGAGCCGTTTACACACCAGGTCAACAACCCTTTCCGCCATTTTTCTATAGCCCGTCAGTTTACCACCTGCAATAGAAATCAGGCCATCTCCAGACTCGAATATCTCGTCCTTTCTGCTAATCTCCGATGCTGACTTTCCATCCTCATAAATCAATGGTCTGACTCCTGCCCAACTCGAAATAATATCCGACTCTGTAAGACCCAGATTTCCAAAAGTGAGGTTGACAGCATTGAGTAAATAAGTTGCATCTTCCTGAGTAACCTGGATATCATTTTTATCACCGTTGTAATAAGTATCGGTAGTTCCGATGTATGTGGTCTGCAATCGCGGGATAGCAAAAATCATCCGGTTATCACCGGGCACATCAAAGTAGATGGCATGTTGCACGGGCAACTTTCTCCGGGGTACCACAATATGAACACCTTTGGTCAAATACAGTCTTTTACCCCTCACCGCTTCATCCATAGAACGAATCTCATCCACCCAGGGCCCGGCGGCATTGACCACCTTTCTGGCTTTGATTTCTATTTGTTTTCCTGTCGGTAAATCTTTGGCAACAATTCCTTCAACCCCAGTCTCTCCTTTTATGAAATCGGTACACTCCAGGTAATTAAGACAAATGGCTCCATGTCGATGGGCCGTCTTCATGACTTCAATCGTCAGTCTGGCATCATCAGTACGGTATTCAGCATAAATACTGCCACCCAGCAATTTGTCGACCGGCAACATAGGCTCAATGGCCAGAATCTCCTCCCTATTCAGCATCTTACGCTTGTCATCATCCTCGACCTCAGCCAAAAAATCATAGATGTAGAGTCCAATTGAGGTCATCGTCTTTCCCAGCGATCCTCCTTTGATCAGTGGCAGGATCATCTTTTCGGGTATAACGATATGCGGAGCGAGGCGGTGCAGTATGGCTCTCTCCTGACCCACCTCCTTGACCAACCCAAATTCAAACTGCTTAAGATACCTCAATCCTCCATGGATCAATTTTGTGGATTTGCCACTTGTCCCGGAAGCGAAGTCGCCTTTCTCCACCAGGGCTACCTTCAGACCCCGAGAAGCAGCGTCAAGTGCAATCCCGGCTCCGGTAATACCTCCCCCAATTACCACAATATCGTGCACCACATTCTCCATAGTGCTTAGAAAATCGGACCTGTATTTGGCAGAAAATGCTATTCTTCTATCCATCCTTTGGTTCGGTTAATGGCTTTTTTCCACCCCCTGTATAATTCTTCTCGTTTTTCGTCAGTAATACCTGGTGAAAACACTCTGTCCACTATTCTGACTCTGGAGAGTTCATCTTTTGTCCAAAATCCGGTGGACAAACCGGCCAGAAAAGCAGCACCCATGGCTGTAGTCTCTGTCACTGCCGGGCGCACCACATCCGTACCGAGTATATCGGCCTGAAATTGCATCAGATAATTGTTGGCCGTAGCACCTCCGTCGACATTGAGACCCTCCAGGACGATTCCACTATCCCCTTGCATGGCTTCAAGAATATCGCGGGTCTGGTAGGCCAGGGAATGCAGCGTCGCCTGTACCAGTTCAGCGCGGCCCGTATCACGGGTGAGGCCAAAAATGGCGCCTCTGGCATACATGTCCCAGTACGGAGCACCAAGTCCGGCAAACGCCGGTACCACATATACATCATGATCTTTATCGACCTGATTGGCCAATGTTTCTGATTGAGCTGCATCATCAATGACCTTCAATCCGTCTCGTAACCACTGAACAGCTGCACCAGCAATAAAGACACTCCCTTCCAGTGCGTAATAAACCTTGTCATCAATTCCCCAGGCAATGGTCGTTAGCAATCCGTTTTTTGAAATGCTGGCTTCCTCACCAGTTTGCATCAGCATAAAACAGCCGGTTCCGTAGGTGTTTTTAGCTTCGCCGGGATCAAGACATTGCTGGCCAAACAGCGCTGCCTGCTGATCTCCGGCCACGCCTCGTATGGGAATCTTAACTTCATTGATTTCAAAGTGTCCAAAGTCAAAAGAAGATGGTTTGCTAGCGGGCAGCATAGATCGCGGTATGTCCAGGTTATCCAATATCCACTGATCCCATTCCAGGTTATGTATATTATATAACATGGTACGTGATGCATTGGAATAATCCGTGACAAACTGATTTCCCCCTGTCATTTTCCAAATCAACCAGGTGTCAATGGTGCCAAAAGCCAGTTCGCCGGATCTTGCCAACTCCCGTGCTCCGGTTACGTTATCCAGAATCCACATCACTTTCGTTGCCGAGAAATAAGAGTCTACAACCAGACCGGTTCTGGACCTGATTTCGTCTTCCCAACCCTCCGCCTTAATCTTTTCACAAATATGAGCAGTCCTCTTATCCTGCCAAACAATGGCATTGTATAATGGTTTTCCCGTCTTTTTATTCCACACTACTGTGGTTTCCCGCTGATTAGTCAGACCAATACCGGAAACTTGCGTGGCAGAAATTCCCGATTGTTGCAAAACCTTTCTGATCATATCTAATTGAACGGACCAGATCTCCTCCGGGTCATGCTCGACCCATCCGGGTTTGGGAAAAAACTGTGTAAACTCCTGTTGTGAAGTAGCTTCTATTTGACCCGACTCGTTAAATAGCAGTGTTCTGCAACTGGTGGTTCCCTGGTCAAGGGCTAGAATATATTGGGAAGACATGTTTATGGAATTTCATCTGAATTTTTGTGAGGTAAGGAAGTACAGTGCTGCAACCATTTATAATCAGAAGTAGCGCTCGGCCGATCAAAATACATAAATATTTTTTCTCTATTTTAGGCATCCTATTAACGTATAATCAGGAAACATGAAGAGGAGATCATTTTTAAAGAGTTCGAGTTTGGCCGCAGGAGCTGCCACTGTCATTCCCCAAACAATGAAAGGCGTACCCGCTAAGTCTGTATTTGCTAAGAAAAGAGTTGCCCTGGTGGGTACCGGGGTTAGAGGTACCTCATTTTGGGGTAAAAACCTGGTTGAAAGATATAGTGATGTACTGGAGTTCGTAGCTCTGTCAGATATTAATCCGGGCAGATTGGAGTACGCACTGGAGTATATGGGTGTGGACTGTCCGGTCTACACTGATTTTGATCAAATGATGGAGGAAATTAAACCGGATGTGGTGATTGTTACTACGATGGACAGCACTCACCATGAATTTATCATCAAAGGGCTTGAAGCAGGAGTTCAGGTAATTACTGAAAAACCTCTGACCACTGATGAGGTAAAATGCCAGGCCATATTGGATGCGGAAAGGGCTAGTGGCAAACAGATCATTGTGGGTTTCAACTATAGGTGGTCACCACATATAACCAAGATCAAGGAAATTCTTACGAAAGAGACCATCGGAAAATTGACCTCGGTAGATTTTCATTGGTATCTCAATACCTACCATGGTGCTTCTTATTTCCGCAGATGGCATGGTGAGATGGATAAGGGGGGATCACTCTGGGTGCATAAATCCACACACCACTTTGACTTGCTGAACTGGTGGATCGATTCCGATCCCGTGGAAGTCTCTGCCTATGGAAGTCTGGACCATTACGGAACCAACAATGAGTTCAGGGGAGCTAACTGCCGTACCTGTGCTTATACAGATGAGTGCAAATTTTACTGGGATATTACCCGGAGTGAGCGCAATACAAAGCTCTACACCGACAATGAAAAGTACGATGGATACATCCGGGACAACTGCCTCTGGCGTGAGGAAATCGATATTTATGACAAAATGTCGGCTCAGGTTAAATACGCTAATGGAGTAGTACTCAACTATTCTCTAACGACATATTCACCATATGAAGGATGGCGCACCGCCCTCAATGGTATGGATGGCCGGATTGAGAGTTGGCAGGATATACCGTGGAGGCAAAAAGAAAAAATGTCTCAAGCTGCCCTGCATGCTGCAGAGATGTCTCAGGACGATGAAGGTGAAACAGAAGAATTTGATGAAATCATCGTCATGAAAAACTGGGAAGACTACGACTTCGTGAAAGTACCGAAGTCACGTGGTGGTCACGGAGGAGGAGATATCAGGTTACAGGATAAGATCTTTCGTAACCAGGATGCTCCCGATCCATACAAACATGCAGCCGGAAGCCGTGACGGCGCCATGTCTATTCTGATCGGTATTGCAGCCAGGAAAAGTATCCAGGAGAAAAAGCCTATCAAAATTGCTGACCTGACAGATATCGAGCCCCTGGCAAAACGCCCGGATTACTTCAAAGGCGTAAACTTCTAAACAACACAGTCCGGCAGGGTAGTTCCTAGGTTACTCTGCCGGAATTTATTTATCTGATATCAATTCATATCATGAAAGTTAGACTACTTCTGCTGCCAATTCTATGTACAATGGCGGTCACTATATGGGCTCAGGAAATGAAACCAGAGGACACCGAGGTTTGGAATCCCGAACCTGCGATTGTTACACCCGGTCAAATGGGGTCACCACCCTCGGATGCCATTGTTCTGCTGGATGGATCAAATCTTGATGAGTGGCAACATGAGGATGGATCTGCGGCCAAATGGCAACTCGAGGACGGGGCCATGACCGTAGTGAAAGGAACCGGAGATGTTTTTACTAAAAAAGAATTTGGAAGTGTACAATTGCATATCGAATTCAGGACCCCGTCGGTAGTCGAAGGAGAAGGCCAGGGACGAGGAAACAGCGGTATCTTCCTTCAGGGAACCTATGAGCTGCAAGTGTTGGACAGTTATGAAAACAGGACGTATTCCAACGGACAGGCAGGATCCATTTACAAACAAACCATGCCTCTGGTCAACGCTTCAAAGGGTCCGGGTGAATGGCAAGTCTATGACATTATTTATCATGCCCCCACTTTTACCAGCGGACGTGAGTTTGAAACTCATCCATACATCACGGTCTTCCACAACGGAGTATTGATACAGGATCACACTAAAATCCAGGGAACAACACCGTTTATCGGACCACCTCAGGTTAGGCAACACGGTAAAGGTCCCTTGAGACTGCAGGACCACAACAACCCCACCAGTTTTCGGAATATCTGGGTTCGCGAATTGTAGACCCTTCGTGCAGGTAGTCCACCGGATTTGGAGTTGTCACACTTGAGTACAGGAACAACTTCCCGGGCATCTGTTACGTTTATAACACAAACTGTATGTTAACATCATGATGATTCGTTCAAGCTTCCTGTACCTGTTCATACTCATGTTCATTCTGGTTGGGTGTTCTCACCAGGAATCTCAACAGAGAAGTCCCCTGGCCTTGAATACTGTGCACCAGACAGATCAATGGTCTGATTACTGGTATGCCGGAGAGGCTGAAATCAGCATTTACCATGGTAAGCAAGCCAGATACTCGGACCAGCACCCCGCCCAGGCTGTACTTATTTTTGTAACGGAAGATTTCCTTACCGACAAGCAAGTGAAGGACGAATCCGGCACCTCCAACTCCTCCGTTAGTGTACTAAAGACTAATTGGATCAAGAGGTTTACGACAGGTATTTACGATTACAGCCAGATGACATCTGTATTTACTCCGGTTAATGCCAATCAACACCCAGGCACGTTGAAGATTACTACCTCATCACAGGATTGGTGTGGACAGAGTTTCGTTCAGCTGAACCTCCGCAATAAACAATACCATGTACAACTGTTTTCCTATTTCGAAGCAGAAAATGATCAGGACTTCAAAGTCCGGGAACACCTGACGGAGGATGAACTCTTTAATCGCATCAGGTTGGGACCGGATGCCCTGCCTTCCGGGGAAATCGAGTTGATTCCCGGAACTACTTACGCCCGTCTGAAACACCAGTCTCTTGAACCCACTACCGGTGTCATCCGCAGCTCTACTTATGATGGTGAAATGTTCTCAGGCCAGGATCTGGAGGTCCTTGAGGTTGCATATCCGGAGTTGGAACGCACCCTGGAGATTTACTATGAAAGCAAGTTTCCGCATGCCATCGCAGGCTGGTCAGATACCTACAAAGTTACCGGCGGTGAAGCATTAACCAGCCACTATGAACGGATCTCTACCATCAAGTCACCCTACTGGTCATTGCACGACCTGGAAGACCTTCCACTGAGAAAGGAGATGGGTATAAGTGCTTTGCCTTAGACCAAAGCATGCAAATCCACAGAAGACATGACAACGCAGACTCACGAAATCCTGACATTTCTTCCTTACATTTAGTTTATGAAAGGAGTCCTTGACGAACAGCTGATCATTGTCCGCACCGAAATAAGTCGTTCGGTTCACAATCTTTTGGAGCTTGCCCGACAAATCGGTCACGATGAACTGGTGGCTACCATTCAGGATCTGGCTGATCGTATCGATGATCCGTTTATGTTTGTGATAGTAGGTGAAGTGAAGGCTGGAAAAAGCAGCTTTATCAATGCTTTACTCGAAACTGAAACTGACATTTGCAAAGTGGCTCCGTCACCCATGACCGATACGATTCAGCAAATAACCTATGGTGAACCGGCTCGTGAGGAGATCATCAACACTTACCTGAAGCGCCTTTATCAGCCTGTAGATATTCTGAAGGACATTGCGATTGTTGACACTCCCGGAACAAACACCATTATTGATCATCATCAGGAGATTACCGAAAGGTTTATACCCGGGGCAGATCTCATCATTTTTGTGTTTGAAGCAAAAAATCCCTACAGACAATCAGCCTGGGAATTCTTTGACTTTATCCATGCGGATTGGAGGAAGAAAATCATCTTCATTTTGCAGCAGAAGGATCTTATGGAAGCTGATGACCTCGCGGTAAATATAGAGGGTGTAAGGCGACATGCCAGGGAAAAGGGGATTGACGACCCGCTGGTATTTGCAGTATCAGCCAAGCAGGAACAAGCAGGTGAAAAAGATGAAAGTGGTTACAATCCACTCAGAGCCTATATCCAGGAGTCCGTGACCGGAGGCAAGGCTCCGGTGCTTAAGCTGGAGAGTAATGTTAATACCGCTCTCAGTGTATCTCGCAAAATTGAAGAAGGCCTGGCTGTGCGCCGGGAACAATGGGAGGTGGACAAAGCCTTCCGTGAGGATATTGATGAAACCCTGGAGAAACAAACGCAAATTTGTCGCGACCAGGTAGACCTGTTGGTCGAAAACCTACTGGCTGGGTACGATAAGACCATGTGGGAAAAAACCGAAGAGTTATCAGGTGTTCTGTCTTTTGGATCCGTATTGAAGCGATCCTTTGCTTCCATTTTTACGAAAAATCCCTCCGTGAAGGAATGGCTTACCGGATTTGCCACTGAAATGGAGGAAGAGCTGAACGCCAGTCTGAGACAGAAGCTGAATGACCGGGTCCTGGACCTCGCTGAATCCATTCAACAGATGGGGCAAATCATCGATCTCAAGATCAGATCCAGTAAGACCATTTTAAAGGACGATCATGAGATCTTCAGTGATATCGCCGAAAAACGCTCCAGAATTTTGACTGAGCTGCAACAGACATTTGTTGAATTTCTTAATAAAGCCGACAATTTTAAGGATGAGACGATTTTCACCCAGAAAGATAAAATGTCTCCCCACCTGGCAACTGGAGGAGGAATTGCCGTGGTAGGAGTGATCCTTACGGTACTTACCAATGGTATGGTATTCGATATCACCGGTGGCGTGTTGACAGCTATTGGCTTTTTGTTTGCCGGAGTTTCCCTGGGATTACAAAAACGTAAGATCCTGAGCAAATTCAAGGAGGAGATCAAGATCGGGAGATCAAAACTGGAGGAAGATGTGACCGACAGACTTAAGCAATATGTGGTTTTCGTGCGCACCCAGATTGAAAAGAACTTCGGAGAATTTGACTTGCTACTTGCCACTGAAGAAGGTGAACTGAAAAACCTTTCCAACAAGCAGGCAGATATTGTGCAAGGTTTGCAAAAACTGGAATCCGACCTCAATAAGATGATGGCTGGTTAGCATCTTGGCTGGTTAGCTCTTGGCTGGTTAGCTCTTGGCTAAAACGGCGAATGCAAATTCGCCGTTACCACAGCACCACAATACCACAGCACCACAGCACCAAAATACCACAATGCCATCCGGCTTCGCTTATGCTTCGTCGGACCATAGCACCATACTTTACAAAGATTTAATGACTGACTAACATTCAACTCACAGTAATTGAGGAATATGGTGTTTAGATATTGAACCGGGAATATTCATTAGAATTCCTATTGCGAGCCAAATATGCTGCAAATACGGGCACATAAGCACTTTTTGATTCTCACCATGATGGTGACCATGTTTCCGAGTCAAAAAGTCCTTGGAGCGCCCGTCTTTATTGCCTATTTGACTCTCATTACGTAATCCCAATGCATAATCCCGGTTGAACCACGGAATCTGAACCGTTCCGGGTTGAATTTTTAGGCACTTACGCATCGAATGGAAGTAATCAGGAACATCATTGAGTTGTTTGATCAATATGGTGATCTATATTATGCACTTGAGAAAGTGACACAAAAAGAGCACGCACTGCAAACAGCCAAATTTGCCGAAGATGAAGCCGCCGGATCTGAATTGATTGTGGCAGCTCTGTTACATGACATTGGACATTTCCTTTATGTCGAAAACAAAACGGACAGAAGAAGCTCCTCCCTGGGGGAATACATGCACGAAGTAAATGGTTATCGATGGTTATTAAAGCATTTTGGAATACCCATTGCAGAACCGGTGAGACTACATGTCCCAGCCAAGAGATATCTCTGTACTATAGATCCGGACTATATCGACCATCTATCCACTACGTCCAGGAATACTCTGGATCTTCAGGGTGGACTCATGTCGCGTCGTGAAGTAGTGAACTTCGAACAAAATCCCTATTATTACGAAGCTACCAGGTTGAGAAAGTGGGATGACATGGCTAAAATCCAGAAAATGAACACACCGTCGCTATACCATTTTATTCCGCACCTGGAAGAGTGTTTACTGTATGACTAGTCCGAAAGGTTTACCTGGCAAGAACCTCCAGCTTGTTTTGCTCAGTGTAGGTGGTGCCTTCATCACCTATTTTTCGATGTATGCTTTTCGAAAACCCTTCACAGCTGGCACCTTTGATGGCCTCACTTACATGGGGATCGACTACAAGGTACTTTTGGTAATTGCACAAGTAATCGGTTATGCATGTTCCAAATTCCTGGGAATCAAGGTGATTTCTGAACTACCTCCCAATGCGCGAATAAAATACATCCTTGTCCTTATAGGAATTTCGTGGCTGGCTTTACTCCTGTTTGGCTCCGTTCCTTATCCCTACAATTTTCTCTGTCTCTTTTTTAATGGCTTGCCGTTGGGAATGATTTGGGGAATTGTCTTTGCCTTTCTTGAAGGGAGGCGCAACACTGAATTGCTCGGTGCCGGTATGGCTTCAAGTTTTATTGTTGCATCAGGTGCAGTCAAGTCAGTCGGCAGAGGACTGGTATTAAATGGAGTTAGTGAGTTCTGGATGCCTTTTTTCACCGGGATGATTTTTATCCCCACACTGCTTCTTGGGGTATGGATGTTATCTCGCATTCCCCCTCCTACGAAGGAAGATGAACTTGCCCGAACTGCAAGAGAACCGATGGCCGGAAAAGACCGGTTAAGTTTTTTTCTATCCTTTGCTCCGGGTATCATCATGGTGACTATTCTCTACATGGCATTGAACGGTTTCAGAGATTTTCGCGACAATTTTGCCGTTGAGATCTGGAACAGCCTGGGGTTTGCTGAACAGCCGTCCATACTGACGGTTTCCGAAATACCGATAGCGATTCTGGTATTGCTAATCGCTGGTCTTATGTTTCTGGTCCGTAGCAACCGAAAAGCCTTTTACGCCAACTTCTTCCTCATTGGAGCTGGTGGGCTACTTGTCCTGATCACCACCTGGTTGTTTGTGCATCAAAACCTAAATCCCGCAGTATGGATGATCAGTATTGGTTTTGGGATGTACCTGGCATACATATTCTATCACACCATGCTCTTCGAACGATGGATTGCCCTTTTTCGGGTCAAGAGTAATATTGGCTTCCTAATGTATATCTGTGACTCCTTTGGATACCTTGCCAGTGTTGCCATCCTGATCTACAAGAATTTCTACTTCAGGGATATGAGCTGGCTGGACTTCTTCATCGATGTGAGTATCGCCATGGGAATCATCACGGTGGTACTCAGCATTTTAGCCGGCATCTACTTTCGATGGCGTGAGGCAACATGGAGAAAACGAAATCTCTCTCAGGTTGCTCCTGAAATTTGAATCGAAATATGTAATAGGTAATAGACTTTCTTCTACTTGTCTACCACAGCGGCAGCGCAGGCAAGCGAGCCGTTTATTCACACAGAAGTGAACCTCTGATCCAGAATTTTTTCGATCTCGGTCAGGTTGTCAACCACATGGTCTGCCCTGGCAGCCTCCAGGAGTTTGCGATTTTGAGCACCGGTGGTCACACCAATACATAATAGACAACCTGCATTTCTGCCTTCCTCAATATCAATACCACTGTCACCGACTTTCGCTACTTCAGCGGGATCCGCAACACCAAGTTCCTCCATAATTTTCAGGATCATATCGGGATGTGGCCGGTTTCTGGATACATCGCTGGCAGTCACCAATGCATCGATATCCTCTCCTATTTTCCAGCCAATTTTTTGAACCAGGTGTTCCGCTGTAGCTCTGTCATAACCGGTATTGAGAGCTACCTTAATACCCTGGGCTTTCAGATGAGAAAAGAAATCGTCCACATCGGGAAAAGGCTGCACATCCAGATTGCGATAGGCTTTTTCCAGCTCTTCAAGAAAGTACTTGTGAATTTTCTCAGCCAGCCTTTCATTGACAGTATTATGTGCCGCGAGTACATCCTTGATCGCCTGTAATTTCTCTTTACCAGCTCCAATAACCAGCACTTCGTCCAGCGAAACACTCAGACCACTTTCTTCTATGGCCGCCCGGAGTGTCTTATAGACAATGTTGTCTTCATCGACGGTTGTACCGGCCATGTCGAATACAAATAACTTGATCATATATTATAAATTTCTTTAATACTTTTTTCGGCGTATCCCGGGCTTCCGGTCATGCCTTTTCCTCCAATGGCCGTACAAATATGAATATGACTATCAATAGTCAACTCGAGTAGATCCTTCTCCTTATGCTGACTATATACTCCATACCAGAATCGGTCAATTTCCAGATCCGGCATCTCCATGATCTTGCGCGCTTCATTGATAATATACCGATTTATTGCGTGATCAGAATCAAACCCAAGCCGGTCCTCATCACCGATATCAGCATAGAGGTGTGAATCACCAATAATGACAGATCCGTCAGAGGCCTGCTTAAAAAGGATATGAACACCATATTTTTTCCAGAGCTCAGTAGAGTCCTCACGGGATTTCACCTCAGAAAAAGAGGGACAATCATAAAATGCTTCATATCGTCGGATACTCAAACCCGTCAGGATATTGCCGGGAATATTGACTCCCGATATAGGCCTGGTAGACATCATCTGTAACTTGGTGACTTCAATGGGTTCGCGCAAAAACAAGTGCGGGAACAGGAATTTAAAGTCACTACCATTAGAAATGATCACCTTTTCTGACTGAAACTCTGTACCATCACTCAGAGTAACCTGACATCCTGATCCAAGAACTTCACATGCAATGGCTGGTTGTCCGAAATGCGTCATTAGTCCCAGAGATTCTTCGAGGTAATTGGTCACCTGATGAATCATGGTATCAGGAGCTACACTCAATTCCCCCGGAAAATAAAGACCGCCTTTAACATAGTCGGGCTTCAAAGCTTTAACATGACTCCGGCACTGACTCGCATCCCATCGTTCGGATGGATAGTGGTTGGATGCATTAATGGCGGCCAATTCATCAATCAGTGTCACTTCATCTGGATCTGATGCAATGTAGAGGCTTCCCTCCTGTCGCATATCTAGAGAGCACTTTTCTTGGAGTTCCCTGTAGATCTCGAGGCTTCTGCGTCCTATCACCTGCCACGTGGTATTCATTCCGGAAGGCACAACCTGTCCGAAATTCCGAACAGTAGCTCCCATGGCTCGCTGATTCTTTTCAATCAGTCGCACCGATTTCCCCAGCATAAGGGCATGGTAGGCATGGAAAACACCCAGGATTCCTCCACCAACTACGATCAGGTCAGTCTTCATCAAGGCACATGATAGTTATAATTTTTCAATGCGAATTCTCACGAATAATCAGCGAATACTCAATAATCCCAGACGACAATGTATGAGCTGTGAAACCAATATCACACCTGCCTAACTTGGACAAAGAAACAGCAAATAATGAGAAATTAAATCATCAGATATGAAAATTATAGTTTTGTTAATGTCTTGTTTTCAATTATTTACAACTAGTCCCGACAGCCTGGAGAATCCTTCCTCCGAAGAGCGTCTGTATGTATATGCGACTAGTGGTCTGAATCTGCGCATGGGCCCCCACGGTTCTGCAGAGGTGATCGATATTGTGCGCTTTGGTGATGTAGTAAGGGTCGTAGATCGATTTGACTACTGCCAGGATCATGCAGAGCGAATAGACTACATGGATGGTTACTGGATCGAGGTTGAATACCGGGGACTTACAGGTTACTTATTCAGTGGTTACCTGTCACATATGCCATTTCCTTCCAGCAGAGACCAACTTATTGACGAGGGATACTCATTTGCTTACCCCCTCGGAGAATACGTTGATGCTCATTATTCATTCCAGAAACAACT
>JAUILF010000537.1 GCA_030433135.1 Bacteroidia bacterium
GCTCTTAAACCTGTGGCATGATCCGCATTGTGTTTCGAAAACCATCTTTCCCCGTTCCGAAGCTCCGGCAAGTGTCAGAGATGCCTGCATAGACTCCAGGGCATCCTTGCGCTGTACAACCCCGGCATCGGAAAAAAGTGCCTCTGCCCTTCGCTGTACATCTTCGTTTTCTGAAAACAACAGCTGTCTTCTTCGCTCCAGGTCAAAATTGAATTCGGCCAGCCTGAGCTTATCTGATTCAAAAGCATCGAGAAGGAGGTCATGGTATTCCTCGTTGTACAGCAAAATATTACTGGCTACCCTCCGCACTCCCGGAGACATGGCGGACCAATTCTCCACAATCATTGATCCGATATCGTTCATTTGAGGATCGGACAAAATCCATATGGCTTTTTCCTGAATGGCTAACGGATGATCCTGTGAAAGAAGTCCAAACAGAAACTCCTGGTTGTCATTCAAATCGGTGAGTCTGATCAGATCCAGGAAAGCCACCCGCTCTTCCAGGGGTACACCTGCATCAGTCACCACGCCTTTCAACCTTTCAAGATAGCTCAGCATTCCTGAAGATGGAGGCAGCCCAACTTCAAATTTTAGTTTCCAGAGATTGATCAACACCGGTAGTTCTTCATAACTGCGCTCGAGTTCTTCAATCAGCTTTTCTCCTCCTTCGCTGCGAAAACTGTCACGGTCAATTCTGCTCTTTTGCAGTTCATACACCATACCTTCTAAAACAGGTGTCAACAACGAAGTGTCCATTTCGTTTGTTACCGCATAATCCAGAGCTTGCGTAACAGCGCTAACACCCATCTGACCGATATTTCTACCCGTCATCTCAAGGAGATTTCTTTTGCCTGAACCTTCATCTTTATTAATCAGGACATTTAAATTCTCAAAGAATTCCACTGCGTCCTCTGTTGTTGCCAGGATAGCAGCCTGGTGGACCCAGGGGTCGTCATCTGAATCGGCAACCATACCGGCAATCTTTCCCGGTATTTCTTTCCTGGAAACCAGTCCGATTTTGTCTTTACAAAAAGCCAGCGATAGGGCAGCCTGCCTGCGAACTTTGGCATCCTCGTCCATTAATGCCATAAAGACCACTTTCTCAACGGCTGGTACTTCGATGAGGGTTTCGGCAAGTTGCACTCCGTGTAATCTGACATACGGGTCTGGATCTGTTAGTACTTTCTGCACAACGTCGGCCTCAAGGAGTCCCAGAGCATCCAGTGTGTAAAGAGCATGAATCCTGGTTACAGGGTCCGCATGGGTCAGCAATCTTTCCAAATTATCTTTTTGGTGAATAGCGTGTTTTTCTACCAGGAGCCGTTGGGAGGTCACTCTCTGCCACTGATTAATCGAGGAAAGGTTTTCTACCAATTCTTCATTCTTCATATTTCCAGGTAGTGCAGGTAATTGATTGAAGTCCTCGCGTACCGGCAGTATTCGGAAAATCCTTCCCTTCTCCTTACCTGCATCCAGGTCCATCTCTGCTTCGAGTTCATCGGGGATCCATTCAGGATGCTCAATAACAGCCCTGTGCATATCAATGACATACAGTGCTCCTGAAGGTCCTACCGACAGGTTTACCGGTCTGAAACTTCTATCCGAACTGGCCAGGAATTCCTGTGATTGCTGCCCTCTCACGGCCTTGACGCTACTGCCATCGGGTTTGATCAAATCATGATGGATCACATTTAACACAACATCAGCTACAAAAACACTTTGATCGAAGGAAGGAGGAAAAAGTCCACCTCCGTAGTAGGTTATACCACAAGCTCCGGAGAAATAACCGGCTTGTTCGGGATGATTCACACGGGTTTCCTGCTCACCTATCGGATAAATCCTGGCCAGACCGTCTTCATCATGGTCTGAAATATTATGGGTAGAATGCCCGGGAATCAAATCAACTCCGGGTTCGTGGTATTTCATCAGATATTCAGCAGATGAAATATGTCGCAGATTATGGGTTAGAAAAAACCTGCCATATGGATCGTAAGAAATCTTATGGCCACCGGTGGATCGCCAGGTTCTCTCCAAAGTGCTGCTGCGAAGGTTAAATCTGAAATCATATCCATACAGGGACAAAACAGAATCTGGCTTACCTATCCAGTAGGGCTCTCCCCCATTGCCACCATTACCGGCGTAGATCCAATTATCAAGACCATAACAAAGGCCATTGAAATTATGCTGCAGGTTTCCATCGCTAAACCCTGCCATCAGGGTGTCCTTTTGATCAGCTACTCCATCATCATCGTTATCCTTAATAAAAAACAGATAGGGAGGAGCTGCTACCAGGAAGCCCTTTGCATAGGGTAAGAAGGAAGACGCCTGTCGCAAACCTTCGGCGAATAACACCCGCTGATCAAACACACCATCGCTATCTCCGTCACGTAATTCAACAATACGGCTTTGATCGACTCCCAGGGGGTAACCCGGCATTTCCAACACATAAGCCTTACCCTTTTCATCAAAGTGCAGATCAACAGGATCCATGACAAGTGGTTCACTGGCTACCATTTCTATGCTAAAATCAGAATGGATTTCAAAGGGATGATCAACTGTCTCCGCGTTGTGACAACTCAAGAGTACCAACATCAGCAAAGAAGAAAACAAAAGTGAGGTTCTGTACATATATCACTCTTCTGCCTGACAGAATCAAAACATCTACAAAATAGAATGAAAATCAAAACAATTGTAACCCATACGGATCTGTTTGCGTTAAACATACCATGAAACACGAGGAAGCAACTGGGTTGATAGAAAAGGCTGTAACACCAGGCAGTCGTGTTTGGGCTGATCTCGGTGCC
>JAUILF010000131.1 GCA_030433135.1 Bacteroidia bacterium
TGGTCATAACAACATTCAGGACAGGTACAAACAATTAGGTTTTACATGCTGGCGTTTGCCTTGAGAAATGATTCAATATTGTACCGAACCTTACTAGCGTATATGTACAAAGTGGCCTGCCTCCTTTGCTTGTGCCTGATAAGCCTGTCGCTAAAGGGTCAAGTACTGTCGGAGGACTTTGAAACTGGTAACCTCGACAGATGGTCGATCCTGGGTGGTAATGCGGAGATCACCGATCAGGTGGCAAGTCAGGGACAAAGGTCGGTGCGGTTATTTAGTGGTGATAGTGACGGGGAACACTCTCTGTTGTTACGGAGGAATTTCTCAGTAAACTACGCCACTTTTGATGTTCAATGCCGAGCAGATGGGCCTTCCTCAGACATCTTTTTTCTGTTTCAATACCTGGATGGTCAAAACTACTATGCCGTTGCGTGTAATCCCAATGGCACCGACAATCCATACATCTTATTGTATAAAGTTGTTAATGGACTCCATACCACCCTGGACAGTGTTCCACCGGTGTTTTCCAGGGACGAATGGTTCAAACTGACAGTAGAGCGTAGATGCGACGGATCGATAAATGTCCTGATAAATGACAATGCGGTGATGACTGCCCGGGATCAAACCTTTACTGAAGAAGGTTCGCTGGTACTGGGAGCTTTTGATGAATCCACCTACTTCGATGACCTCCAGGTCGAAACTTTTCGCTGTGAAGAAATCGTTGAAATCTTTGATACCATATGCAGTGGTGAGGGATATAGTTTTGGAGATACGATACTTACAGAAGGAGGTATTTATGATGATACTTTACAGAACAGTATCCATTGGGATAGTATCATTAGATTGGAACTAACCCACGGATTACACTACCTGGTTACCGAACCAGATACCATCTGCCAGGGTGAAAGCTACATTTTTGGAGCAGACACCCTTCTGACAACGGGCAGGTACCGCAAGACTTTTTACTCATCACTTGGTTGTGACAGTATAGTGGAAGTCATACTAACGGTGTTGGGCACAGATACCACCATGATCGATACCAGCATATGTGCCAGTGGCTCCTATGTCTTTGGCCAGGACACACTTACTGAGACGGGGTCATACCTCCGAACCCTTACTTCGGCTTCTGGCTGTGACAGCATCATTGCGCTCAACCTTACCATGTTTGAAGAGGATAGCATTGTTCGAGACACCGTACTTTGCCCGGGAGAATTTCTTATGTTCTATGGAGATACGATTACGGGAGAAGGAACTTTCTATACTACTATCACCAATGAGCAGTGCAGCACCACCATTGTCCAACATGTAAGTGTTAACCAGATCGAAGTCGATCTTGGACCGGATCAGGAAATGTGCTTTGAGGATGCTCCCGGGTTTCAAATATCGATTCCACACTTTGATGAAATTTTGTGGTCAGACGGAAGTATCGATTCCTCCCTATTTATCCCGGGACCAGGTCTCTATTTCGTCGAAGTCTCGGATGGAATTTGCACCGATCGTGATACCATCAGATTTACCGAAAACTGCGCGGAAACAAATTCGATTTATATCCCGAACGCCTTCAGCCCTAATGGAGATAATGTAAACGACCAATTCATGCCGGTGTTTACCGAACGACCTTTGGAATACTCCATGCAAATAGCCAATCGATGGGGCTCTATTATTTTTCAAACCCAGTCACCGGAGCGGGGTTGGGATGGAATGGTCAATGGTGAGCTAGCCAATCCCGGTGTATACTTGTACGTTGTCCAAATTGATGGTAAATTAAGAAGCGGAACCGTCAGTGTAATTAATTAGACAACCCTTGATATGGAATCCTATCTGGATAGTATCCTTAAGCAATTTGCTTACTACAAGCAACTGGGCGAACGCGCCATGGCTCAGCTCGATGACCAACAACTCTTTGAGATGCCGGGTCCTGACAGTAACAGCATTGACATCCTTGTTAAACATATGGCGGGTAATATGCTTTCCAGGTTTACCGATTTTCGTCAAAGTGATGGTGAAAAAACCTGGAGAAACCGGGACCAGGAATTCGTTTCTACCTTTGCCTCCAGGAACGCTTTGATGGAGTATTGGGAGAAAGGGTGGAATTGTGTGTTCGAGGCGGTTAGACCCATCAAAACCAGTGAACTCTCAGATCTCGTGTACATCCGAAATCAGGGTCATACCATCATTGAAGCCCTAAATCGCCAACTCGCACATTATGCCTATCACACCGGACAGATGGTGTACGTAGCCAAAACCTTGAAGGGAAAAAACTGGCAAAGCCTGTCGATACCCAAAGGAGAATCTACCTCCTACAATGCCGAGAAATTTGCCAGGGAAAAGAAACGGGGTCATTTTACAGATGAGTATTTATCTGGAAAAGAACAATAGATTTTTCAATCCTCCACCTGATAAAAAATAGACCCGGCACTTGACCGGGTCTGTTTTGGGGGTTTGATATTACGTTAGTGAGGCTAGTACTCTATCTGTATGTACCTTCGGTCAAATGCTAATGACCTTGGCATTCAGATTTCTTTTCTCTACTATTTTTGAAGTAAAGGCCTTGTGCCCACGTGGAGCAAACAAGTACAGTGTGCCATTTTTCATTTCTGCAATGGTACTTAGTAATTTCCATTTTCTGATCGTACGCTCAGGATCATCTGTTTTCAGAGCTAATTCAAAATAATTCTTTGTACCTAATTTAACAGCTGTAATATCAGGTACAAAAACATCGTCCTCCTCCGGTTGTCGATAAGATGTGGGAGCTTCAAAACCTTCTTGATTTGCCCGGATTTTTGAATAACTATGGGTTTTAACCCAATGCAACATCTCATCAATAAACGACTCTTTGCTTACAGCCTTGCTCATAATTTATAGTACATTTTAGCGTTACAGGAAAGTAGGCCAAATACCAGATATGGCAGGGATAAAAACCCTCCATGGGTGAACAAATAATCACAATATGGCCCAATCACTATTAATAGAACGATGTGATTCAGAAAATAGTTCCCAATCAAAGAAACAAGACCAGACCAAATGTTTCCTATTCTCCTGGTGATCCACCTTCTCGCTCATTGATCATGGTTACTTCCTTGTCAATAAAGTAAAGGCTTTGCGGACCGTCACCAATGATTTTCAATTTATCCAGAATAGACCTGACCAGTGTCTCCTCCTCCCGTTGCTCCAACACAAACCACTGTAAAAACTGATAAGTCGTGTGGTCATCCATCTCGTCTGCCAGTTCCACAAGTTTAGAGATGGATCTGGTCACCTTCTGCTCATGTTCATACACATCATCAAATATTTTTTGAATGGATTCAAACTTTTGTGGTGGCTGCTTGACTTCGGGAGAAACTGCCTTGCCATCCATTTCCAAAATGTATCTGAAAATACGCATCATATGATCGTGCTCTTCTGCAGATTGCCGATAAAAAAACTGACTGGTACCTTCCAACCCCTGTTGCTCACACCAGGAGGCCATGGACAGGTATAGAAAGGAAGCGTATCCTTCCATAGCAATTTGATCATTGAGTGCTTGTTCAATTTTATTTTCCAGCATTAAAATTTAATTAAGGTTTAATTATAAAATACATTTACTGGTTACTTAATCCATTGATTTTGTCCAACATGGCATCACAAGCTTGATCCAGTAAATCATAAACATGTTGAAACCCGTCATCACCACCAAAATACGGGTCAGGGACGATCATATTCTTCTCAGGATAAAGAAAATCCATCATTAATTGAATTTTCCTGCGATCATCTTGATCAGCCATTCTGGTTACAACCTGCAAATTTTGACTATCCATAGCGATGATATGATCATGCACCCGGATATCATCCCGGGTTATTTGTCTTGCCCGCAGGTTACTGATGTCAATCTGATTATCAGCTGCAACAGACACCGAACGTGGGTCAGGAGGTTCACCGATATGCCAACTTCCTGTTCCTACCGAGTCTACTAACCACGGGAGTCCGCGCTCACCAATTTTCTTTCTGGCAATCCCTTCAGCCAGTGGCGATCGACAAATGTTACCGAGGCAAACCATGAGAATCTTCATTGCCACAAATATAAGGTACTTCGCATAAGATATTCAGAGTATGGGATTTCACAACAACTCCTATGGGCATTACTTGACAATAATAAAACACCTTTCAGGTCGGTCTTGTTTGAGATCTCGTCACATACCAGGTCAATAAACTGTGGATTGAGCGGAAGAAGAACTAATTTTGCATCAAACTCACCAGTGTTTAAAAAACTATGGGATTAAGTGAAGTCAACAGTAAAGAGATATGAAAATCGTCATTGCCGGATCGGGTGATATCGGATTTCATATTGCCAAACTATTGGCCCATGAAAATCAGGACATTATACTCATTGATACCGATGAAGACGTACTGGACCAGGCTCGCATGCACATGGATGTGCTAACGGTGAAGGGAGATGCCAGTTCGCTAGAGGTTCTGCAAGAAGCAGGAGTTGACAAGGCACGCCTGGTGATAGCCGTTACAACCTCTGAGAAAACCAATATTATCACAGCCATTCTCGCCAAAAAAATGGGAGCCAGGCAGACAATTGCCAGAGTGTCTACTGCTGAATACCTGAGCACCGAACAAAAAGAGATCTTTCGTGAACTGGGAGTGGACTCAATTATCAGCCCTCAGCAATTGGCTGCCTATGAAGTCCTTCGGCTGCTTGAGCAATGCTCGCTTTCGGATATCTTCGAATTTGAAGATGGAAAGATGAGTCTGATCGGAATTCTTCTGGACGATTCATCGGATATCGTCAACATGACCATTGATGAAGTTGATCGCAAATACGACAAGATCCCCTTCAAACCCATTGCGCTGTTACGTGGCCACCAAACATTAATACCCAATAGCAATACCGTGCTGCGACGATCCGACCACATCTATTTCCTGGCACAAAACAAGGATATCAAAAGCCTCACGGAAATCGTGGGCAAGGACAATGTTGCAGTGAAGAACGTCATGATCATTGGTGGTACTGAAATCGCCCTCAAGACAGCACAATTGCTGGAAGATCAATACAACGTCATTTTAATCGACAAAGACAAAACCCACTGCAAGACCCTGGTCAAACACCTGCACAGCACCCTGGTGGTTTGTGCTGATGCCAGCAATCTTAACGAACTGGAGGAAGAGGGTCTTAAGAGGATGGACGCCCTGGTAGCCCTTACCGATAATTCTGAATCAAACATTATTGCCAGTCTGATGGCAGAAGAAGCCGGCGTGTACAAGACCATTGCCCTGGTCAGCAATGCTCACTATATCCGGCTGTCTCAGAATATTGGTGTTGACACTCTGATAAACGAAAAGCTTATCGCCGCCAACAACATTTTCCGTTTTGTTCGCAAGGGAAATGTTGAGGCCATAACCAGTGTACATGGATCAGACGCGGAGATTATCGAATTTCGAATAACCAAAGGCAATCGGGTAACCAAGCACCCCATCAGGGACCTTCATATCCCATCATCTGCGGTGGTGGGAGGAGTCCTGCGCGGAGATGAATGCATATTTCCCAATGACAACTTTCAGCTGGAGAAGGAAGATAAAGTGATCGTGTTTGCCCTTCCGGAAGCCATATCAGCTGTGGAGAAAATTTTTCGATAGGTTACCCATGATTGCTTCGGAAGATCTCAAATAGAACTCAATGCCAAACCGCACCATGATCAATTTCAATGCGATCTTTCATATCGTGGGCATCCTGCTGATCATGGTAGGTTTTCTGATGTTTATGCCGGTGGCCTTTTCCCTGTACTATGACAGTGGTGATGAAAGGAGCCTGATTCTGGCAGGACTCATTACTTTGGGGGCAGGTTCGGTAGCTTATTTTAGTACCAGAGGGAAAGATCAGAGCATTCATAAAAGAGAAGGATACCTGGTCGTTACGATGGGATGGCTATTTATGCTTTTGTTCAGTACACTTCCGTACATCATTGGAGGTCACATCCCTCATCTCACCAATGCTTTTTTTGAAACCGTTTCCGGTATGACTACCACGGGGGCAACCATTATGGAAGATATCGAAGCTACCCCCAAGGGCATTCTGTTTTGGAGAAGCATGACCCAATGGATCGGAGGTATGGGTATTATCGTCCTGACCATCGCTATTCTGCCTCTGTTGGGTATTGGAGGAATCGAGCTCTTCGTGGCAGAAGCACCAGGACCGACTTCAGACAAGATTCATCCCAGGATCAAGCACACCGCCCGTGTTCTCTGGGTGATATATGTGTCCCTTACGGCCATCCTTTGTGTATTGCTGTATCTGGAGGGTATGAATTTTTATGACGCTATCAATCACGCATTAACGACCATGGCTACCGGGGGCTTCTCAACCCGGAATGCCAGCATTGGCTATTTTGAGAACCCCGGGATTCATTATACCCTCATCCTCTTTATGTTTCTGGCCGGAGTTAACTATACCGTGATCTACTATCTTGTAAGATTTGATCTAAAGAAAGTGTGGAAGAACGAGGAATTCCGGGGGTATGTCATCATCGTTTCGCTGATCGCACTTCTGGTCAGTTTCCTGGTTTGGGAGGAAACCACCTACAACATGGAAAAGTCCTTTCGGATTGCTACATTTCATGTTGTTTCCATTATTACTACTACGGGCTACGTCATTGAAGACTATACCATATGGAAGACCAGTATCACGGCATTGTTCTTTATCCTGTTATTTGCGGGAGCAAGTGCGGGTTCAACCAGTGGTGGCATCAAGCTGATTCGTCACGTGGTTTTTCTCAAAAACTCCATCCTTGAGTTCAAACGTTTACTTCATCCCAAGGCCATTATCCGCCTCAAAATGGGCAAAGAGATCGTTCCTGCACGTATCCTGACCCATATCCTGGTCTTTCTGTTGATCTATCTCGGCATTTTTGTTATAGGAACCATTGTGGTCTGCGGTCTTGGTTCAGACCTCGTGACATCCATGGGTGCGGTGGCTACCAGCCTCGGCAATGTAGGTCCCGGCATCGGTGACCTGGGCCCGGTACACACCTTTGCCAATCTGAATAATGCTACCAAATGGGTACTGATGTTCCTTATGCTACTGGGCCGCCTCGAACTGTTTACCATACTGGTATTATTCACACCTTACTTCTGGAAGGCAAAGTAACATAGCTGCTTTCTCCGTCGATTGCTATTTTTGCACCCCAAAGCAACAGCAACTCAACTATTGACCGACATATCCACGAGTTTCACCTTTCACCTGATCACACCGGTTGACGACAGCCGGCCGGTTTACATATCAGGCTCATTTAACGATTGGCAGATCGAGGATCCTGCGTACCGGATGCAGCAGACGAGAGAAGGTGTCTATGAGTTAACCACTTCCTTTACGGATGATGCGTTCCCCCTCGAATACAAGTACAGTAAAGGTGACTGGAACCAGGAAGAACTCGACCTCTGGGGCAACAAACCTCCTGCCCGATCGATAGAATCCGGAGCATCGGAGGCCCGGGATGAAGTGGTTCGCTGGAGCCTGAACGGGCTAACCTGTTCGGCCATTTATATGCCTAAGAAATTTATTATTGAAGATGATTTTGAGATACCTCAACTGGGCAAAAAGCGACGGATCTGGGCACTGGTTCCCTGCGATTATTATCGGAGCAACAAGAGATACCCGGTATTGTATCTGCAGGATGCCCAAAACTTATTTAACGAGCATGCTCCATTCGGTAACTGGGCTATCGATGAGAAATTGGGCATTCTGAAGGAATTGGGCCTGGGTGATATCATCATTATTGCCGTAGAACATGGCGGTCATGACCGCATCAAAGAATACCTCCCCTTTAATACGGAGCAATTCGGTCCCGGGGAAGGAGCGTCCTACGCGCGATTTATTATCGAGACCCTTAAACCCTACGTGGATGACAAGTTTCGGACTAAGCCGCATCGCATTCACACCGGCATTGGAGGAAGCTCTATGGGAGGCCTGATCAGTGTTTACACGGGCATGAAATATCCGGACATCTTTTCAAAATGGATGATATTTTCACCTTCTCTATGGTTATCTACTAAAATCTTCACCCGGGCTCGTAACTACGACAATGAAAGACCTTCATTCGTGTACCTTTATGGTGGAAGGGAAGAAAGTGAGTCCATGGAATCAGACTTGAGAAAGCTGGCCACCAGACTCAAAGAAAAAGCTCTTCACGAGGAGTTAATTCACTATAAACTATCCATTCATCCAACAGCCACTCACAATGAGCATTACTGGGGAGCAGAATTTCCCAAAGCCGTGCGCTGGTTGTTTTATGACAATGCATAACCAATGAAAATCAACGTAAAATCTACCATTCCTGCCAGGGCATCCATTTTTCTCATCCTGTTCGATTCGGATCAGGAACAAGAAAATGCCGACATTCTAAGTGAATACAGTCTGAACCGGGAGGACCTTCTGACAGCTAAGAATAGTACCCGGGTATTTACCAACCTGGAGAACAACATAAGAAAGACGCTGATACTGATTGATCACAAGGGAAAACATACTTTCCAGAGCATCAGTGATCAAATCTGCCAAACCCTGGTAAAACAAAAGGAGCAACTTTCTTCCAAACTGGTCCTGGACCTAAGGTTGATGGCTGATGACATTGCCCTGGAGTCGGTTATCCATGGTGTGGAAATGTCCCGATATGAGATCGGTCTGTATAAAAGTGATCAGAGTCCACATCCCCTTAGTACATCCGATGCAGAAGTGGTAGTCTGCCTCAGTTCCGCAAGCAAAACAGCGAAGACCAGGGTTAAGGAAGCACAGATTATTGCGCATGCCTGTAAGGAAGTAATGGACCTGGTCAATGCTCCCGGCAATAAGGCCAATGTGCCCTTTATAACAAACTGGACCAGGAAAGCAGCGAAAGAGGCTGGCTTCAAGGTGAAAATTCTCAACAAGAGCCAAATAGAGAAAAAGGGATTGCACGCTTTGATGGCCGTCAATCGTGGAAGTGAATGGGACCCGGCATTCGTTATGGCTGAATACCGTGGTAGTAAAAATAAGGATGGAAAAGTACTTGGCCTGGTGGGCAAGGGAGTGACCTTTGATACCGGAGGGCTCTCCATTAAGGGCCATAATAACATGCATTATATGAAAAGTGATATGGGAGGAGCAGGTGCGGTCCTGGGTACCATCACGGCAGTGGCCAGTCTGGGGTGGCCCATTGATGTGGTTGCCATCTGTCCGTTAACGGATAATTGCATCGATGCAGATGCTATCAAACCCGGTGATGTCATTAATTCATACAGTACCAGGACCATCGAAGTGATCAATACCGATGCCGAGGGGAGATTGATCCTAGCAGACGCACTCTCATACCTGGTAAAAAATTATGAAATAGATCACATTATTGACCTTGCCACCCTGACAGGAAGTAGTGTACGTACTTTTGGGACAGCATGCGCAGCCCTGTTTAGCAATGACGATGAACTATCAGACAACCTGATTGATAGTGGCATGGAAACAGGAGAAAAAGTATGGCCATTGCCGATCTGGGATGAGTACAACAGGGAAATGCAATCAGATGTAGCTGACATCAAAAACCTCTCAACCCGACCCTTGGCAGGAGCCATCACTGCAGCCAAGTTTCTGGAAGCTTTTATAGAGGATCATCCTTCCTGGGCCCATCTCGACATTGCCGGCATGGCCTTTGGCGATACTCCCTACGGAAAGGATAAAGCAGCAACCGGCTATGGAGTGGTCCTACTCCTTCATTTTATCAGGGAGCACCTGCTATGAGGAAAAACATGATGGCTAAAGATCCAGTAGGCGTTTAGCATCCAACATAATCGGAAAAAGGAACTCGCCCTTACAGGGCTCAAGATAGATATGTTCGTTCCCAAAGCTACGCTTTGGGTTTTTGGAACAAAGCCCTTCAGGCTTTAGCCATAAAATATTTCGGTTACCAGGCCTGAAGGGCCTAGACCCAAAAGAATGGGGCACCGCCCCATTCACTATGGTACTGGAAGATGGTGGCCTGTAAGGTCACCCTCAATTATGGTGATACAATTTTATCGCTAAACACATACAAAATCCTATATGTACTTGCCGTTATGCATTAAGCAAGTCTTGACTCAATTTCCATGCTCTTATAAATGATCCTATGGATCTCGTAATTAAGGTTCACTTTCGATACTTCTTGTGGAGATTAGCCAGATGTTGACCCGGATCGAAATTGTCAATATAACCGCTTTCTTCTCCGGCTTTGATTGCCTCACGAAGTATTTTGATTTTCTGCTCCTGCTCATCGATCATTCTTAATCCGGCTTTCTTGATGTATTCTTCGATGCTGGCATTGGCCATCAGGTTTCTTTTCAATATACCAATTATTGGTATTATCCGGAATATGTGTAAGAATTACTACTACCTGCCTGCGCTGCCGCTATGGAAGACCCATCATACCGGTTCGAAAGCTCAACTTTTGAACAGCGGATATGAGGGGCCTACGAAGTCGCAGTAAAGTTTGCTTCCGGAAGCTGAGCTGGTACCCACAATAATTTTTTGTAAAAATTCCGGATAGTCATCGTCAGATTTTGATCTAGGAAAGGTTTTCGTATTTTATCTATCGAAGCCAAACCAATATACCTGTGCCAGAAACTATCGGAGTCTTACATATCAGTGCAGAATGCTACCCGGCAGCAAAGACCGGTGGATTAGCTGATGTTGTTGGAGCATTACCCAAATACCTCAATAAAGAAGACCTTGTAGCTAATGTAATTATCCCTTGCTATGACCTGGAATGGATCAACAATCAGTCCTGGCAGCAGGTCTTTGAAGGAAAGGTATGGATGGGATACTATGATCAGCCCTTTCAGATCATGCAGCTTCAGGACAACAACCTGGGCTTTGATCTGTTCGTGGCCAATATTCCCGGAAAATTTGATCGTCCGGGGATTTATGCGGATCCCTTTGGAAATCCTTATGGTGATGAGGTCGAGAGATTCGTCAGTTTCCAAAAAAGTGTTTTGAGATGGGTGCAGCATATGCAAATCAAACCCGATATTCTGCACTGTCATGATCATCATACCGGACTAATACCTTTCTTTGTCAAGTTCTGTCCCGAATACCAGGACCTGGCCTCAATCCCTACGGTTTTCACTATTCATAACGGTAAATACCACGGCAGTTTTGGCTGGGATCTCCGCTATTTTCTGCCCCATTTTGACAATTGGGTGGGTGGCCTTATTGAATGGGAAGGAACCATCAATCCGCTTGCTTCGGGCATCAAAAACAGCTGGAAACTAACTACTGTTTCGAATGCCTATTTGGAAGAATTGAGGGTTGATTCGAATGGGCTGGAATGGCTATTTCACGAAGAGAGTCATAAATCAACCGGTATACTCAATGGAATCGACGTCAACGTCTGGGATCCAGCCACCGATCCTTCACTCACCTTCAATATAAAGAAAAGTGCACCTTATTTTAAGCGGGAAAACAAGCGCCCTCTTTGCAAGACATTCGGACTGAATCCTTCCCTACCACTGGTGGCATTTATCGGTCGGTTTGCCATCGAAAAAGGAGCCGATCTGCTTCCAGATCTGGTATATCAGACCTTTGAAAATGGCTTTGAAATGAATTTGCTTGTACTTGGATCAGGAGATCCCACCATCCAATATGCCCTCAACAGTATGCGGGACAATTACAAGGGAAAATACAACACCTACATTGGATATAACGAAGACCTCGCACACCAGATCTATGCCGGTGCCGATTTCTTGCTTATGCCATCAAGAGTGGAGCCTTGTGGCCTAAACCAGATGTATGCTTTGAGATACGGCACTATTCCTATTGTACGGCGAACGGGAGGGTTAAAAGATTCAGTTACCGATATTGGAGATCCGGATGGAAGTGGTATCATGTTTAACCATGTTCTGACTGGAGACATCCTACATGCTTTCTATCGGGCCATCGAAATATATCAGGACAAGGAGGCGATCCGGGATCTCGTATCAAGCAATATGCAGCTCGATTTTTCCTGGGAAAAATCAGCATCGAAATACATTAATATTTACCAGGAATTAAAAACTCAGGCAACATGAAAATAAAAATGATCAGTTTGATCCTCGGAGGGGGTGCAGGAACCCGTTTGAGCCCATTGACACAAGACCGGTCCAAACCTGCAGTACCTATTGGAGGTAAATATCGTTTGATCGATATTCCTATTTCTAATTGCCTGAACTCAGGTGTAGTCCGGATGTTTGTCCTCACCCAGTTTAACTCTGCGTCGCTCAACAAGCATATCAAAAATACCTACCACTTCGATTTGTTTTCCAGGGGTTTTGTTGACATCCTTGCAGCAGAGCAGACCTATGGTAACCCCAACTGGTTTCAGGGCACCGCAGATGCAGTGAGACAAACCACTCACCACCTGCGCAATCATGATTTTGACTACATCCTCGTTCTGGCAGGTGACCAGCTCTATCAGATGGATTTTGAGAAGATGGCCAAATACCACATTGCTCAAAATGCTGATCTGACCATAGCTACCATTCCCGTAACTCCAAAGGATGCCAGCGGTTTTGGCATTATGAAAGTCAATGAATACGGGTTTATCGAGCGCTTTATTGAAAAGCCTGATCCTGATGTCCTACCTGATTGGAAATCACAGGTTTCCGAAAGCCTGGTACAGGAAGGAAAAGAATACCTGGCGTCCATGGGTATTTACATTTTCTCCAAGAAGGCCATGATGGAACTGTTTGAGAACCATCCGAATGCCACCGACTTTGGAAAGGAAATCATCCCGGCCTCGATCAAGTCTGGTTATAATGTGGCCAGTTACGAATACAACGGTTATTGGGAAGATGTGGGAAGTATTTCTTCCTATTTTGAGGCCAACCTTGCCCTGACCGATGATATCCCCAAGTTTAATCTCTTTGACAACGAGCGAATCATTTACACGCATCCACGCCTTTTAGCCCCGGCTAAAGTTTCAAATACCACTATCCATAAATCCATTCTGTCAGAGGGATCCATTATCCATGGAGACAAGATCGAACGAAGCATTATCGGTATTCGCTCCAGGATCGGAAATGGTACCGTGATCCGAAATTCGATCATTCTGGGTAACGACTTCTTTGAAACCCTGGAAAGGATGGTACATCATCCATACGAAACACCTATGGGCATTGGACAGCACTGCGAGATCGAGAGAGCCATTGTTGATAAAAATTGCAGGATTGGCAACAATGTCAAGATCATTGGCCATCCTTCCCTCAAAGACGAAGTAGCTGATACTCACAGCATTGTAGATGGTATTATTGTGCTAAGAAAGGGTGTCTATATTCCTGACAACACAGTTATTGGCTATCAAGAGAAAGAAAAATGAGTCATACTTTTCTTTGTGTAACCTGCTATTTTAAAGGGGCAGAATTTCTTACAGCTTGCAAGGAAGCGGGCAATCAGGTATTCCTGGTTACCAGTCGAAAACTTGAGCACGACCCCTGGCCCAGGGAATCCATCGATGATATATTCTACCTGGATGAAGATGAAAATGGACTCTGGAAAAACGAAGATCTGATTCTGGGATTAGCACACCTGATGCGGTCCGTAAAAATTGACCGCATTGTAGCTTTGGATGATTTCGATGTGGAAAGAGCAGCTCTCCTGCGGGAGACATTTCGCGTTGCGGGGATGGGTCAGACTACAGCACGATATTTCAGGGACAAACTGGCCATGCGGATGAAGGCCAGGGATGCAGGTATCCTGGTTCCAAACTTTTCCGGATTATTCAATGATGCTGAAATCAACGAATTTGCCAACCAGAAGGAAGCACCCTGGTTTATCAAACCACGGGGTGAAGCCAGCGCAACCGGTATCAAAAAAGTGCACAATCGGGAAGAACTTTGGCAAGTGGTCAATGAACTGGGAGATAAAAGGCACGAATACCTTATTGAGGCTTATATAGCCGGCGACGTATTCCACGTCGATGCGTTGACGTACCAAGGCAAAACACTGTTTACCAGGTGTTCGCGATATCTTGATCCTCCCTATGATGTAGCCCATGGCGGAGGTGTTTTTCGTACAACAGTATTGGAGTCCTCCAGCACTGAGCATGAGGAACTTTTGGAGGTAAATAACCGATTGCTATCATCATTTGGCATGCAGGACAACCCCTCTCATACCGAGTATATCAGGAATAACGATCAATATTATTTCCTGGAAACATCCAGCCGGGTAGGTGGGGCACATATTGCGGAAATGGTAGAGGCAGCCAGTGGTATTAACCTCTGGCACGAATGGGCGCGACTCGAGTCTGCCTTGCTGAGGGATGAAACATATGAACTGCCCGATCAGTCAGACCAAATTGCCGGCACCATCATTTCACTCTGTAGGCAGGAGACTCC
The DNA here is from genome assembly GCA_030433135.1 of Bacteroidia bacterium. Lineage (GTDB taxonomy): Bacteria > Bacteroidota > Bacteroidia > Chitinophagales > Saprospiraceae > JABDMH01. Next base: position 14,350 of record JAUILF010000131.1, read on the forward strand.
GGACACTTCATCATTCAACGATCCTGAAATATGGTGGAGGATGGATAAAAAATATCACATAGGTTTTATTCTGCAAAGTAAAGATCCCCAACGGATATCCAACCTCCTGGAAAATTATGCAGCAAGGATAAAGTCGGATTTTCATGCTGCCGCACCTGCTCCTGAGCGGTCCAGTCACTAAATTTCAGGTGCCCAGCCAGAGGCCAGCCAAAGGCTGCTGAGACTGGCAGGCGGGTACCAGGTGCCAGGTACCAGGTGTCGGAAAAATGGTTCATAACTATTTGATTGACAACAGTATATCCCCCTTGAGGGGGTAGAATGAACCAAATCGTAATGCTGACTACTGGGCCATAGGGTCAGTACGTCAGTATGGGTTTCATTCTGGGGGTGGAATTGGCCGGTGGTCGGTTACCGGTCTCCGGGTGCCCAACCAGAGGTTGGTAAACCAGCCTGAGGCTGATTTGACTGACAGTTGGGTACCGGTGACATAAGGACCTTGAAAGGGTTCAACCTTTATAGGTAATCATAGATATAATTGACTGACCCTGAAGAGGTCACATCCTCTAACCCGGATTATAATAGTCCGGGGTAAAGGCCCGGAGGGCTGACACACTATAGGCGGTATCCGGTAGCAGGTTGACGGTGACCGGGATCGGCAATTGGATCAAGTTTCCAATAGTGAATGGACTGGGGGTGCGGGCAGGCCTATCGGCGTCAAGATTGCGCACACTCATGTTCTTTTTACTTCATCTCGTAATCTTCCAGGTCGCCAGAGCGTGAATATCGTCTCCCCACAGTGCTATGAGGCGGAAATCTACCTGTCCATCCGGCAAGACATCGATGATGACAAAATTATCGGTGGGT
>JAUILF010000538.1 GCA_030433135.1 Bacteroidia bacterium
AAGCATCATTTTTCACGCTGGTACCCGTTCAAAGAATGAACAGATACTCACTAATGGTGGCCGGGTTTTGGCCGTAACCAGCTATGGGAGTACTCCCGGCGATGCCATTCGCAGGTCAAACCACCATGCTGGAGAAATTGACTTTGATGGCAAATACTACCGAAAGGATATTGGATTTGATTTATAACCAAGGGTTTCAACGATGAAAATCTCTGTCATACAGGATATCGTTGAAGGTGCCTGGGTACAAAGCAGCAACCCCCAAAGGCCAATTACAAATCTACTGGTCGATAGTCGTCAGTTACATTCCCCTGCCCAAACACTTTTTTTTGCCATTAAGGGATTGCGGCAGGATGGCCATCAGTTCATCGAGGAATTGTACCACCAGGGGGTGAGAGCATTTATTGTAACCGGTGATGTAGCCCTGTCAAACCTGAGGGAGGCCGACATCATCAGGGTGAAAGATTCGATTAAAGCACTTCAGGATATTGCCCGGTACTATCGGTCCCAATTTGATATTCCGGTCATCGGGATCACCGGTAGCAATGGTAAAACGATCGTCAAAGAGTGGTTGTATCATCTCTTGCAGGTGAAGTGGCAGGTGATAGCAACACCCAAAAGCTATAATTCTCAGATTGGTGTTCCTCTTTCTGTTTGGCAGTTGACCAGATCCTGCAACCTTGCTTTGTTTGAAGCCGGTATATCGATGCCGGGTGAAATGGAGCGATTGCAGGCAATGATCAGGCCTACTCTGGGCATTTTCACCAACCTGGGAACTGCCCATGCAGAGGGTTTTGTCGATGAAGAACAGAAAGCAGATGAAAAGGCGCAACTATTCAGGGATTGCCGGATCGTGGTATGCTGTTTAGACCACCCACTAGTCAATAAGACCTTGCAGAAAGCAGGTATTGCTACCTGGACCTGGTCGTTGCATGATGATGCTGCAGATGTTCGCATTGAAAAACGCTTGTCCGGTGATGGATTTTCCCATTTTAGTGTATCCGGATTCGGGAACTCTTTTGAAGTCAGCATTCCCTTTTATGATGATGCATCCATTGAAAATGCATGTCATTGTATCGCTTTGATTCTGATGATGGAGAATGATTTGACTCCTTTTCTGCAGGCTTTTAAGACCTTACCTCCGATTGAAATGCGCCTGGAAATAAGAACCGGTATCAACCATTGTCTGATCATGAATGATGCCTACAGTGCAGACCTGGAATCCCTTGCTGTGGCCTTATCTTTTTCCCGTCAACAGGGCATCTATGCACGAAAGACTTGTATCCTGTCCGATATTCATCAGCAGGCTCTGACACCCGATGAGTTGTACCAGCGGGTTGCTACACTATTAGACGAACATGCTTTTGATCGCGTATTGGCAATTGGTGATGAAATCAAGCACTTGAGCAGGTTTTTGAACAGGGAAACCGAATTTCATTTTTTCCCTTCGGTCGATGCATTTCAGAGCCACTTTGCAGATCTGAATTTTGAAAATGAGTTGATCCTCATCAAAGGCGCCCGATCATATGGCCTTGAGGTGATTGCTAACCGACTGGAATTGAGACAACACCATACTGTGCTGGAAATCAATTTGGCTGCCCTTGCCAGGAACCTCAAGGTATTTGAAACCTTTCTAAATCCAGGAGTGAAGATAATGGCTATGGTCAAAGCAGCAGCCTACGGTAGTGGTAGCGTTGAAATTGCCCGGTTTCTCTCTTCGCGTAATATTGATTATCTGGCGGTTGCGTATGCGGATGAAGGAGTGGAGTTGCGGAGAAACGGGATCAAGCTTCCTATTATGGTGCTAAATTCCGATGCCAGTCAATTGCCACTTTTACTCAATTATGATCTGGAACCCGAAGTCTTTTCTCTGGATCAGTTAAAGACCATGTATGAAGGAATAGAAACTATGGGAGGAGAACTGGACATCCACCTCAAAGTCGAGACGGGAATGTATCGGCTTGGATTTGACGAAGAAGACCTGTTCGAAGCCATTAAACTCATTGAAACGTCTGCCGGATTGCGGGTCAAGAGTGTTTTTAGTCACCTGGCAGTAAGTGAATCCAGGGACGAGGATCCGTTTACCCGCAAGCAAATCAGCTGGTATCTGGACATATGTGAGATGATCGGTACCCGGTTGGGACAAATGCCTATCCGGCACATCGTCAATTCAAACGGGATTGTGCGGCATCCCGATGCACAATTTGATATGGTGAGACTGGGTATAGGAATGTATGGCATTGGTATGCCGGCAGGAATGGACCTGGAAAGAGTACACACACTAAAGACCTTCGTGGCGCAGGTAAAAGAGGTGCCTCCGGGAGCCACTATCGGTTACGGGAGAAGGGAAAAAGTGCTTCAGAAGACCCGTATTGCAACACTGGGGATCGGCTATGCCGATGGGCTTATACGAAAAGCCGGCAACAGACGTTATGCTGTTGTCATTGAGGGGAAATTGGCTCCCATTGTAGGTAATATCTGTATGGATATGACTATGGTGGATATCACGGACATCCCCGGAGTATCCGTGAAAACACCGGCAATTATTTTTGGAGAAGATCCCACCATTGAACAGTTAGCCATGGCTGGAGAGACCATGGCCCGCTGAAATCCGTCGAAGACCCCCTCGGCCGCCATCGCTCCCCCTTGGTTCCGTCCACCGAAACCTCTCTGGACCACCACGGCGCCCGGGCGACCGGACTCGAAAGCCACACGTCCCCCCACGGCGCTCTCGAAACTGGTACGAGCACCAGGATTCGTTTCGAGACAGCGCAAAAAGACCGCCGAGCG
>JAUILF010000539.1 GCA_030433135.1 Bacteroidia bacterium
CAGTAGGAAACCAGAACTCGGATAGAAGCAAACACCTGACAGTCAAAATTCCACACAGGATGAATATGAATAAGATCCAGATAAAGATGTCCATATACCAGACCCACTATTTATGGCCAAGAGCCAAATAAAAAGACCAGACAGAAGCAAAAGGAGGTATCTGAGCCTCAGGTACTGGGCAAAATGTAATAACTGCCAACCACCCGGCAGTACCAGGTTTTAAGTTATGGTCTCAACATGAGTAAGGATATATCAAGTTAACTATTGGTGTAAAACAGATATCCCAGCAGTATGAGAATTAAGGTAACAATGATGACAATGGTGAAAAACTGCTTTTCCTGTTTCTTTTCGTTGACTTTTTTCCTTCTTTTTCTTCTCGTAGTCATAGCCCTGTAAAAATGATTCAGTATAGGAAAATAAGAAAAGTAAAAAAGATAATAGGAATTCTACCGTCTCCTTTTCATGGTCTGGCTTACCACTGACTTCGGTGATAGAAGTCGATGATCCGGTCATCTATCATCACATCCCTGTACTGGATGGGTTGTCGTAGTATGATGCCATCCAGCGTACGACACCGGCTCAATGCTACATAGGTCTGTCCGTGTTCAAAGGCACCGCCACCCATATTGATGATCACATGGTCAAATGTCTTCCCCTGGCTCTTGTGTATGGTTATGGCCCAGGCGAGTTTCAGAGGGTATTGTTGAAAGGACCCTACGGTTTCGGTCTGGATCTCACCTTTCTTGTTGGTGGACGAATAACGGAGTATTTCCCATTCCTGCAGATCTACCTCCACCGTTTTCTGCTTGTCTTCTTTGGTTGTCTGCACTACAATTTTTTCGGTATCTAGTTTGATTACCTTTCCGATTGTGCCGTTAACAAAGCGTTTGAGGGGGTCATTTTTGACAAACATTACCTGGGCTCCTTCCCGAAGTATCAGATGGGCTTCCGTGGGATATAAACGGGCATTAAATTGTCCCGTTATCTTGGCCTGGTAGATATATTTTCTGGAATTCAGTTTGTTTAGTTCCCTGTTATTGATGATGTTGGCCATTTGATTTCTGGCACAAAGGCTGATATAATGGTCTCGTGTATCAGCAGTTGGTATGACTTGCTGGTTTAGTTCCTCCAGTACATCCTCATCTACGTCGCCAGCACGAATAGCTTCGAGCAATTGTATAAACCTGCGTTCGGCCTGGCGATATACTTTTCTGAGTTCAATAGTTTCGATGTTAAAACCCTGTTCGAACACCTTGGCTGAAAAGAAAAACGGGCTTTCGTAGACCGTCTGAAAGTATTGTCGTTCGTAGGGAGTAGCTACCACAGGTGGGAGTTGAAAGAGATCTCCGATAAAGACCATCTGAACTCCTCCAAAGAGTTGGTTACTATCTCGATTGAGTCTCAGGGCATAGTCGATATTGTCAAGCAGGTCCGCTCTGACCATGGAGATCTCATCAATAACGACTACTTCAACAGATTTAAATAGCTTCCTGTTCTTCCGCTTCTTGATATCTCCGGCACTGAGTAGCCGCGGAGCAAAACCAAAAAAGGAATGAATGGTTTGCCCTCCGACATTGAGAGCTGCTACTCCGGTAGGGGCTAGCACCACCACTTTCTTTGCGGTGGTTTTTCGAAACAACCTGAGGAGTGTGGATTTACCTGTGCCTGCCCGACCGGTAATAAAGATATGTTGCCTGGTATGTTCAAGCCTGTCCAGGGCTTCCTGAAAATCCTCATTGAGTAGTAGTGGGTCCTGCAAGTCTATTTTGTTATCATCGGTCTCAGCCTGAAAAGTATTAAATTGAATTGGCTTATTAAGTATCGAGATGGTGATTGTGATATATCTTCTATTGGGGCCACTGTTGTTGACTCTGTCGGTTTATTTCAAGATAAAACCCCCTGCCCGGATTAATCACATTTATGGTTATAGAACCCGTAGATCCATGCGAGACCAGACTTCATGGGACGAAGCCAATGCCTTTTCAGCATCTCTTATGGTTTTGGTTTCCATTCTACTCAATATTTTCCAGGCTGTCTGTTACCTTTTCCTTCCGGGTGAAAAGGCTGCACTCACCGTTTGTGTTGTAATGGTGCTTGGGCTGCTGTTGGTGATTCCACTTACTGAAAATCATTTAAAACAAAAGTTTGGAGAATAAGACCAGGGCAGATAGTTACTTTCATTTCAAACAGTTTTCTGTGAGACAGAACATGGCAGCCATGAAAGTAGGAGTGGACTCGATTGTACTGGGTGCATGGGCTCCCCTGGATGGATGTGACCACATCCTGGATGTAGGTTGTGGGACGGGGATATTAAGTCTGCAGCTGGCTCAAAGATTTTCGGCAGCTAAGATCACCGGTGTGGAGATCGATGTCCCGACAGGGGAGGAGGCATTCTTCAATGTAACGCAATCTCCGTGGAGTGACAGGATCAATGTGGTTACGGAAGATGTAAGAAAGTTTGCCCGGAGCACCGGTAATAGATTTGATGGTATCATTTGTAACCCTCCCTACTTTTCGTCTGGAATTTTACCTGGGTATAAGCAAAGAAAAGTAGCCCGTCATCAGGTCAGTCTTAACCTGCAAGAATTACTGCGATGCGCTGCTTTGGTGCTGGACCCTTGGGGGCTGATGTGTCTGATATTACCAGCAGGTGTGTTTCAGGATTTTGAGAGATTGGCCGGTGAGTTTGGATTTTTCATTCAACGGACACTCAGAATTCATCCCAAAGCTGGTAAACCAGCCAATAGAATTTGTAGTCTGTGGGGTATGATAGA
>JAUILF010000132.1 GCA_030433135.1 Bacteroidia bacterium
ACCAATGGTCAATGGGTATTTTAAAAGAAGAACTTGCCAATAATTATACAAAACTGTCAAACGGATTATTACCAGAAATAAGCGAAAACACTATCAGTTTTGTAGATTATGCACCTACTATCTTATCGGTACTGGACCTTGAAATACCTGGCTATATGGAAGGAGTACCATTTCTGGGGAATCAGAAAGGTGAACCAAGAAAATACATCTATGCATTTCGTGATCGAATGGACCCTGCTTATGAGACCAAACGGGCAGTTCGCGATCATAGATTCAAATATATCCGTAATTATCGCCCGGATTTGCCTTACATCGGCTTTATACCTTATCGGGACAGAATGCTGATGATGAAGGAAATCCTGGTGAAAATGGAAGAAGGGACTCTGGGCCCAGACCAGTGGCAATTTACTGCCAAACATAAGCCCCTGGAAGAACTCTATGATACTCAAAATGATCCGCATGAAATTCATAACCTGGCGGCGGATCCGGCGTACCTGGACAAGTTAAATGAATTACGAGATGCTCACCTGGATTTCAACCATAAATATGGAGATCTCTGCCGGATGGATGAAAGGGAGTTGATCAAAGTACTCTGGCCGCCGGACGGAGAACAGCCTACCACTGACGATCCAGTGATGAAATGGTCAGATGGTGTACTCATGATCACATGCGCGACAGAAGGTGCGTCAATAGCCTATCGTGCTGCAAACAGTTCCAGATGGCAGTTGTACGTGTCTCCGGTTGAAACGGAGAAAGCCACTTATGAATGCCAGGCCATTCGGTTGGGATTTAAGCCGAGTGACATCGTAGAACAAACTTTCAATTAGTAACGGAGTACTTCGAAACATCAATATTATCGTTTCATTCGGTTTCTTTGCAGCCAGGTCATGATTATAAGAGCTCTATTGTGTCAGGCAATGAGCACTGACAGACCATCACACCCTACCTGGGAGAAAAAGCTATTTTCAATATTATGAGAGTACTTTATGCGATCTTTTTGACACTGGTTTCACTCTCATTGCTGGCACAGGGCGATGAGGGTGATTCAGAATTTGTTTGGGTAGATACATCCACTTATCGATTGCAAGTGGCTTGCTTTCGTTATTCCATGGAATTGGATGCATCGGCCGATGAGGCAATCTTACACTTGTTTGCAGATAGTCGGTATCGTTTATACATTAACGGCCATTTTATAAATTTCGGTCCTGCCAGGTTTTACCCCACTCATCCCATGTACGACAGCTATGATATTTTACCCTACCTGGAGCAAGGTGAAAATGTGATTGCTGTCAAAGTTATGTCAAACGGAACCTCCACCTTTCAACTACGCAACAGCCCACCTGCCTTGGTAGCCTGGGGTAGTGTCAGGGCCGGAAATACTGAAATGGATCTAAGTACTCCCGGAAACTGGAAATGCACCAGGTTAGAGGGGTACGATTCCTATGCACCCCGAATGACCTTTGCTCTGGGACCGATGGAAGTTTATGATGAACGCCCGGATGTGGATCTAAGGGGTTGGGATAGATCCGGTTACGATGATTCCGATTGGGGTGTTCCGGTTACTGTACCTTATCGGGATCATTGGGGTACACTTTCCGCCAGGAATATTCCTCCATTAACCACAGACATTTATCAACCCCTCGAATTAACGGGGAGATATAGCCTGGGTGGAGATGAAGAGATCTATTCATTTCAGAAAACGGCTAAGGACAAATCGTGGAATGCCTTTCGGCAGCGATTTTATTTCCTGGGTTACACCTATATCTACTCTCCAGTTGATCGGGATGTTACTGCCGGAATCTGGTGGGGAGATCATTTTCTGAATGGGGAAGGTCCATTATCACAGGAAGAGGATACTACGAAAGTACACCGCCAATCGGTGGAATTGAGACTTAAGGCCGGCTGGAATTTTTTCTCGGTCAAAAGACAGAGTCATTTTGGCAAATGGGCATTTGTGATGGCCCTTCCCAAAGAGGCGGGAATATCATTGTCTCCAAACAAGAAACAAAATGACCCAGTTTATTTTATGGTTTCGGGACCGTATGAGGATGAGCCTTCATCTGATCAGATAAAAGAGGAAAGCTCCGTTTCAGCTGTCAAAAATTGGGTTGCTGTGGACCAGGGGGTTTTTGGTAACCCGGCCATAGAGATGGCATGGAAGGAAATTGAGTCGGGGCATTCCATCCCGGGATATTTGCGCGAACAGGTGTCTATTGAAGAAGGAGATGAAACGGCATTGGTCTATGATTTCCGATACAAGAAGTTGGGTAGTGTAAAAATTACCTATGACGCTCCTGAGGGAACCATTTTTGACCTGGGATATGCGGAAGATTTAAAAGGACAATTGACATTTGCCATGAAGAGGGTGGGATTGTATATGGCTTCCCGGCATGTAGCTGCAGGAGGTGAAGGATCCTTCGAGACTTTTAAGCCATACGGCCTGAGGTACTTGCAAATAAATGTTCGTAATAATAAAGGTCCGGTAAGAATCAAAAAAGTGGAGGTGATCAATCAGATCTATCCTTTTGAGCAGGTTGGATCTTTTTCCTGTTCGGATCCGTTACTGACTTCGATATGGTCCCTGGGGTGGCGGACCCTGGAAGTCTGTGCTGAAGACAGTTATACCGACACCCCTTTTCGGGAACGAGGACTATATGCGGGCGACATGTTACCGCAGATGGCCGTCACCCTGGCAGGCAGTGGTGATTTGAGATTGGTCCGGCGATCCCTGGAATTGTTCCAGGACATGTATGCAGACCTGTTCTATCCCGACACCGAAAAACACCCGGATGAAATCGGACTCCTTGAGGATTATCCATTGCTCACTTTAGAAGCATTACGTTGGTACTTTATGCAAACCAAGGACATTGGGTTTTTGAAAAAGCTGATGCCCAACTATCATTACCTGGTGAAGACTGCCCTTCAAAGACGAAATCAGGATGGGTTGGTACATAATAGGTCAGTCTTTATTGAATGGACACAAATAGAAAAGCGTGATGTGATTAACACAGCTTATCAGGCTATGTTGGGCAGGTCCTGCACGATTATGGCAGAAATGTCACAATTGCTCGAGGATGACAACTCCCATGATTATTACATGAATGCTTATTCTGAAATTAAGGAGGCAGTACGATCACACTGTTATGATGAGTCACGCGGTATTTTCTATGACGGTATTAAGGACGGTTCACCCATCGAGCATTACTATTCGATTTCTTCTGCCTGGCCAATGATCGCAGAAATGACTTCTGATGAAGAAAATCAGAAGATCCTGGATCATATTGAAAGTGAACTGCAACGACCAAGGGGAGGGAGTAGACGAAATATGACCACCCCTTACGGTTCCTTTTACCTGCTGGCGGTACTCTACGAAAATGGCCGAAGCGAGATTGCCGAAAAATTTATCCGCCGATTTTGGGCGCCAATGATTTATAAACACAACGATACAGCCTGGGAAAATTTTGACGATTATGGAATCGGCACCCTGAGTCATGCCTGGAGCGGTTCACCTACTTACTATTTCACCACCCAGATCCTGGGGGTAGACCTGGGTTGGCTGAGAGGAGGCAATCCCGATCAACTTGTATTTGCACCTCTTACGGAGAGTGTAGATTGGGCTAAAGGAATCATCCCCCATGAAAAAGGTCCCATAAGTATTGCCTGGAAGATTATCGGAAAAGTGCTTTGGGTGGAAATTGATTCACCGGAAGGAATCGACTGGACTTATAAGCCCCGCGGGCGACTGGGAGATTTGGATCTTTGGGTGAATGGGGAGATGAGATAGTTGAGAGTTTGAGGGGTTGAGATGTTTTGCTTCTTTTCATCAATGGAAAAGAAGGCCCCCACGGCAGTGGTTCTGACACCAAGAAAAACTGAGGACGATTGAGCAGAAATCTAACCGCCAGGGTTTTCAACCCCAAATCTTTTTGAGGCATAAGAACCTGCGACAGAAGAGACGAAATATTCATTTTCTGCCAAAAAATGACAGAACTTGATCATTACATTTGATACGGTTGAGCTTACAACAAAAAATGGCCACAGTTGAACTGCAGCCATTTTTCAATATCAATTGTATTTTCAATTACATTACGCCGAGTTTAACCGGAACGTAAGTGGAGCCCCAAACAAATTCCAGGGTTGCACTGTCATCTCTCAACTCATTCAGCGTGATCAGGAAAGATTCCACCTCACAGTCCAGTGATTGCGAATTTACTGTAACTGATGCAGCTGGATCTGCACTGGTATAGCTGTTCCAACCAGCTTCAGCATAGGGGTAGAACATCACTTCCCACTGACTGGCACCTGGCTTGGTGAGGATAGCATAGGAACCGGCAGAAAGACTCTTTCCCTCAACTTTTACGTCCTTGCTGAAAGTAATCTTGGTTGCCTGATTAGCTCCTGTTCTCCAGATCTCACCATACTTATGCATGTCCGGGAATATCGTCCTTCCTTTTAATGAAGGTCGTGAATATTCGATGGTAACCTCGGTTGTACCAGCCATCTGAGTCACCTTTGAAGATGGCGAGGCTGCGGGACCGTTCTGGGCACTAACCGAGATGGTTAGCAGAAAGAAAGCTGGTATTAGCAGTAAAGAAAATAGTTTTTTCATAAATCTAAATTTCAAATGAAGCAATAGTTTAACACGGTATAGATAATGATTTTTTCTAACATTTCGTGCTGCTTATCCCGGAAGTGTCACGTGGTTGGCAATTTCCAGCAGGATTTTCAGGCACTTAATCATGGTTCGTCTGTATTGAAATGTACCCGGATGCGGGGCTAATAACCTTCCACTTCATCATCTGATGAAGTCTTTACAGTATCTCCACCGAAACGCTTGATGGCTTCGTTGAGCATGACTGCTGTGGCTGAAGCTCCAACCCGACTCACTCCCAGTTCGTATACATGAATGAGGTCGTCCAGGGTCCTTACACCACCAGCTGCCTTTACTTTTACCTCAGCAGGAGTATGATCCAGCATCAGTTTCAAATCGTGTTCAGTAGCTCCCTGGTAGCCATAACTGCCATCAGGTTGCTTTACCATGCCATATCCGGTAGAGGTTTTTACATATTCCACTTTCAGGTCACTACAGATTTCGCATAGTTTGATCTTAAGAGAATCCTGTGGCAGGAAATCATTTTCAAAAATCACTTTTAAGATGGCATCATGCCTATGCGTCATATCGAGTATTTCACTGATTTCCCTGCGGACATAATCCCAATCCTCTCCCAATACCTTACCGATATTGACTACCATATCGATTTCAACAGCACCATCCAGGCATGCCCTCTCTGTCTCAGCTACTTTGATTTCAATGGCACTGTTTCCCTGCGGAAATCCTATTACGGTGCCTACCAGCACATCTGAACCTTCGAGCCACTTTACAGCATCCTTTATAGCATAGGGCTTAATGCATACCGAAGCCACGTCAAATTTTCGGGCCAAATCACATCCATCCTTCAATTGTTCATCCGTCATGGTAGGGTGCAAGAGTGAGTGGTCAATCAACTTGGCCAGTTCCTTTACTTTATTATGGTCATTCATAGATTTGATTTTAAGATTGTTCTATTCCAGCGATACCCATTGTTTGTTTTCATGGCTGGTCAGAATTGCTTCACAAAGTAAAATTTCTTTATGACCTTGTAAGAAGGTCGGGTACTCGACATCTGATGAATCCAGCTTTTGTAATATCGCATTATAAAATGCGCGAAAACATTGCTTGAATGTGTCGGGAAAACCTTCGTGATGCCCACCCGGATAATTAATGTAGGGAACGACACCCTCACTGACCAGACCTGGATCTTTAAAAAGCGTTTGATTGGGTTCATTCCTGTAACCGATCCTCAATTCATTTGGTCGTTCACTGTCCCATGACAGTGACTTTCCTGAGCCTGCTATTTCGTATTGAATGCTGTTTTTCCGCCCCGCGGTGATTTGAGATACCCACAATACTCCCTGGGCACCATCACTGAGCCGAAACAAAATAGCTCCACAGTCTTCGGTTTCAATGTTGACTTCCTCGCGTTCGATTTCTTTATGGTCCTTACCTGTAAAGGTAGCTACCTCTCCCAGTGGACGATGTCGTACCGGATGGACGATAGATAAATCGGCGAAAACCTGGGTGATTTGTTGACCGGTGATATTGGAGATCAGATCCATCCAGTGAGTGCCAATGTCTGCCACTGCGCGCAAGACACCACCTTTTGATGCCAGTACTCTCCAGTTGTAGTCTGTATCATACATTAACCAGTCCTGTACATAGCTTCCCGTCACAGAAAAGATGCGACCAATACTGCCGGATCTGACCTGACTGGCCGCTTCGAGGTTGATGGGATAAAAACGCACATTATATGTAACCCCTGCCGCTAAACCGGTGGATTTGGCCAGTTCAACCAGCTCCTGCGATTCGGTGGATGTCATAGCCAGTGGCTTTTCACACATCACATGCTTGCCAGCCTGGAGGGCTTTTTTCGCCATCGAATAATGCAATACATTGGGCACAGCCAGATGCACCGAGTCTATGTCATCATCTTCAAGGATCTGGTCAAAATGATCATAGGTTACCTCAAGCCCCATGGCACTTCGAGTAACTTCCGATTTTTCCGGGGAACTTCCCATCACACCTTTAACTGAAACTCCCAATCTTTTCAATGCTTCAATATGAACCGGACCGATAAATCCTGTGCCGCAGACTGCGGCTGTTATGGTATCATACATATTATATGGTCTTTTGCTTTGTACACAAGTGGTCTGATCATTCTCAGACTCTAAGCTAATTGATCTCAATGTCTTCTCCCAACTCTTGCAGAGCCCATTCCAGAGACCAACTGGTGAATGCGGAGTAATTATAGTTCTTGTATTTACGATGCTTACTACCATCACCAAGATTTTCCTCCAGGACCTTATACATAATGGGTATTATAGGCCGGGCATTTTCACCGATAAGGAGAATACTTCTTGCAGCCTGTAGGGCAAGCCATGGACGGTCGTCCTCGACCCATTTACCCAGCGTTGCCAATGCATTTTCATCCTCTCGCATTTGACAAAGGGTTTCTGCCACTTGAATTTGGACCGAAGGCGATGGATCATTCAACATCGGTTCCAGCAAATGCCGTTTACGTGTGTCCGACGTAGAGTTATTCATCAGTGCAATCACTGACCAGTATCTCACACCACTATCTTCATGGGTGAGCTGATTTGCAATGGTGCTCAGATGGGCCTTGCCCACCATGCGTGCTGCCTCCAGAATGGATTTTACATCATAGGCGTTACTTCGGGCATATTCATAAGGTGTGGTGCCCTTCGACCGGCCCATGTATTCAGCTTCCGGTAAGAGGCCAAGATCCTTGTAGCGGACCATCCAATCAAAAAGCTGTTGCTGCATTTTCTTTCGGATATCATCATGATCTTGATCGAGGGCAAGATTATGGGTTTCATTCGGATCAGTTTGCAAGTCGTAGAGTTCTTCGGGCGGTTTTGGATTCCAGAGCTTCTTTTGCTCGGTGTTTAGTATTCCCTGTTCTTTTGCTTCTCTTAGTGCCAGAAAGGCATCTTTCACGTCAGAATAAATATACCCATCCTGGATATAGGGCAAATGAGGCATGAAATTTCTGATGTAGATATATCGTCCATCGGTCACAGCCCTTGACATTTCAAACATATCATCAGCCCGATCACGGGCTCCAAATGCATAAGGTCTGGGTGGCCCTGCGTTTTCTCCCAGAAAAGGCGAACCCTCCATTGATTCGGGTATGTCAACTCCTGCCAGATTTAATACCGAGGGTGCATAGTCTACAAAGCTGACCAGCCGATCAGTTGCCCCCTTTGCAAAATCTGGAATCATATGCTGGTATTTCTCCGGTGCTGAGATAATGAGGGGTACCCTTAGTCCTGTGTTGTAAAGCCAACGTTTATACCGGGGCATTCCAAATCCATGATCTCCAAAAAAGAAGATAATGGTTTCGTTGAGTAAGTTGTCATCTTCAAGTGAGTCAATAATATTGCCCACATTTTTATCCATAGCCCGGAGCAGGTCGGGATATCGTGCCCACACTTCTCTGGTTTTCTCAGTATCCGGATAATAAGGAGGTACTTTTACAGTAGCGGGGTTTGTTCTTTCAGCCAATGGTATGTCGCTCACACCCTGCAGATATTGATTTTCTTTATTCGCACTGCCCTCATGTGAAGGCCCGACATTTATGAAACTGAAAAACGGCCGGTCATCCTGGTACGATCTCCATGGAGCGTAGCTCCCAGAATGTTCTTCCCACATGCCATCAGGTGAGAAATTATAATCCGTCTTATTGCGATTGGATGTAAAATACCCTGCTTGCGAAAGATGTTCGGGCAGGCTCTGTAAAATATCCGGAAAAGGTATCTCACAACGCAGGTGCTGGGTACCGAGTGAAGTAGCATACAAACCAGAGATCAGACATGAACGGGAAGGAGCACAAATGGGTGCGGTAGCAAATGCACGGTCATACCGCAGGCCTCGGGTGGCCAGCTTGTCGATATTAGGAGTATGGACCATGGTGTTGCCATAGCAACCCAGTTCCGGACTGATGTCTTCGGCGACAATCCAGATGATGTTGGGTGGATCAGCATTTGAGGTTTGTGCTGATGAGTTTACCGCAAGACTCAAGAAAAAAATGAGGAGTGATATGGGGTGAAACCGGAACCTATTCATGGCAGCACTTAATTTGCTCCTAAATTAATGAACGTAATGAATAAAGCTTAATGTGGTGTATTGTGTCACCCAAAGAGTGGTCTGTCAGTTACTCATTGTTTCAGGATCTTCTGAAAGCACAAGTTGGCATTTTGCTCATTTTCAACCCGAACAAAAAAGGTGCCGGCAGGTAGTGAAGAGAGATCGATGTTAGCATCAGATCCCAGAACATCCACAGCCTGAACCAAAATGCCCATATTGTCGAAGACTTCGATCTTGTATTTGGGCAGGATTCCACGAATCTGGAATATTCCGCTAGTTGGATTTGGAAAGAGCTCGATGCAATCAGTGGCCAATAATAAATCAACCTGGGAAGTCACAGCCTGGTCATTGACATAATTGGCCAGAAATCTAATATAGGCAGCCTGGTAATAGATTGCAGGCTCTGTAATCTCCCAGGAGTTTTCTGGGAAACCGGTATTAAAATCCAGGTAGGCTTTCTGCGGTGGTTGACCACCGGGAGGCACGATGGCAGATACACTAAAATCTTCATTGGGACCTCCTACCACAAATCCGGGAGCCGGTCCATATAAGGAATTAATGGCGTGGTCCCAATCTGTTCCGTCGTTAAACCAGGTGTGGTAAATCTCATTGGCACAGCGATCCCCACCAATGGCGTAGGTGTTGGATAAATAGACCATACCCTGAGGATTGACCCCATGGAAGTAGTGTAGTTGTTCGGTAGCTTTCTCCAGCAGATCTGCATGAGATCCGGGATTAACGTTGTACTTGATCAGCATATGGCAGAGATTTCCGACCTGTGCCTTGGGCATGTTAGAGCCCCAATGGTACATCCAATCCGGGGCATAGGCCCGATATAGATCGTCCTCACTGAAAGCGAAGAAACCACTGAAGTTATTATTGACGTCGGTGGTAGCCGCGTTAACGATGTCTGAAGCCACTGATGCTTCCGCATTGGGCAATGTGGTGTAAAGCAGCAAAGCCTCGATTAACTCAATTTTGTAAGGTCCCCAGAAAGGAGCACTTATCGTTTCCGCATCATCATAGTACGCCGTAAAAAAGTCATTATAGGTGGATTCTCCTGTTAATTCAAACAGATATACCGCAGCAATCAGGGCAATTTCCAATTGTTCTGCTTCCGATCGGTCGGCATCACCGGCCTTGATCGTGCCATCATCACAGTTCGTTTCCAGTGCATTGGCATTAAAAGCTGGTATAAACACGTTATAGCAGGCAATGGCCCTTTGCTCCAGTTCGGATGCAAAACTTTGCATATCATTTTGGCCAGCATACACCTTGGCTGCATGTGCAAACATACTGCTGATTGCAATGGATGCAGCAGTACAGGTCGGACCATAATAGCGTCGATCATCGTTGGCACTCGGTGGAGCTGATGCATTGTGACCATGGTCAATGCTACCCATCTTAATATGGGCAGTACCGTCATCATTACTCATTTTCATCAGCCAATCCAGTTCCCATTTAATTTCGTCGAGGATGTCAGGAAGGCCGTTTCCACTTTCCGGCAGATTCCAATCATCGCCAAATATCTCTGGATGTTCTTCAAAAGTGGAGAGGAGATCATGGACCGATGTGTGGGCAAAAGTCACGTATTTGTTATAGTCACCTGCATCAAACCATCCTCCGGTGAGGTCTTTTTCCAGAGCTGCATTTGAGCGGTCGTTGACATAGCGGCAATTTGCATCCTGGAGGGCATTGGTGAAATTCATTCCATCGGTCCATCCCGTTGCTGCATAGGGGCTTTCTTTGGATGCATTACACCGGTTGTAGTAGAATGCCTTGAAGGCTGTCTGCAATAACTCGTGGTAGGGGTTTTCATTGATTTCAAATGGAGCGGAACTTTCTTCCGTCGATGGATCAAAGATGTAAAAGGTACCTGCTGAAGTATAACTCGAAAAGTCAAACCACCAGCCCCGATCACCAGATTGACTGTGGGTCGAACCACCATTCCATGTAGTGGGACTTCCACTAAAGACCACCTGATCGCTCTCAAACGATCTCAATTCTAGGGTTGACCCGGGTTGAAAGGACTCAGTGGCATTGTAACCCACTTGCGGATCACTGATTACCGCCACTTTGGTCGCGGTGGGCAGATAGCCAAATTGATCAATGTGGATAAATGACTGGGATTGTGCGGATACCAGTGACACCAGGAGAATAAGAGGTATGAGTTTTGGCATATTGAGGATTTACCTTTTATTAAAACGACGAAAAGATGCTGTATTGTTTGTAGACGCAATGGTTGAGCAAGATGCTCAATGGATGGTATGGAAGTAAAGATATCTTTGTGAGTAAAGACAGCCCGACTCAATAGGTGTCTTTTCGATTGACGATTTCTACTACCAATATTCGATCCTCAATACTCTATATTATTGTTTCCAGATCTGATTCTCCGAAGATTTGAAAATCCCTTCAGCTTCTTAACAGTTTGTGTGGCGTGGATCGGTAGAAAGATCAGCGATCACCCGTATTTATAGTGGCAATCTTTTTATGGGGGAGCTTATGAAGCTAACTGCAGACTTTTTGAAACTTATTTGAGACTCATTCATAATTTTCCAGCTTCTTTCAATCCGTCAAGAACTTCTTTAAAAGGTACTAAGTTAACTCATTTATACTCCATTTGATAAGGGAAACCAGAATGATGAAAGGCCGGAACTTGGGCATAATGAGGCTGGTTTTTCTATGAAAGTTTTGCTTTGTTGAAATGGCATTTACGATTGAATATGGTGCAATGTCATTTCGATCCAGATCTATGAAAAATACATGTTTTACTTGGAGATAGTATTTGTCTTGCTTTTCTGGTCAGGTTTTTGTCGAAATTTTATTCGGACTATGCTGCAAATTCTAATATCATGACTAGGAGATTCTTGTTTTTCATTTTATTGTGTACCATAGGATGTGCTTGTTCAGAGGAAAGTGGGACGCTTACTGAGGTCTATGATGTTCCAGCTGTACAGCTAAACCACCTAAGCGTGTCAGAAAACTGGAAACAAGAAGTATTTTTGTTTTTTGATGATTTGAAATTTGAGATTTATCTAATGGACACTTTGTACTCAGATGGTGAATTGCCTATTGGAATTGCAGACAAGATATTTGAACAAATTAACCTTGTAAAAATAAGCCAACTAGATAGGATTTATAATGTAAACTAGGCTGATCATATTGATCATGAGATTGTGATATGGGGTGAAAATTCAGCTTACGCACATATGGTCAAATCCTACGGTAATTATGGGACTCCAGAGGAAATTTCCAATCTAGTGAATGAACTAGGAAGATCTATTAAAATACTTGGTAATTCCAGTAAGCCTGGTGGGTGATGGTCTCTTTTAGTTCAGACACTAACCAGTTATTGGATGAAAGCATGAATCCTGACAAGCCAGACTCCCACTTGATTTTCCTATTTTCAGTCCTCAAACCTTGTATTTATGAGGATGTCATTTTGGTTGGTTCTAGCCATGCTTTGGTCAGTGCAGATTGCTTCTGCTCAGGTGCTGGGGGAAGAACCCAATCTCCTGCTCATCATGGTTGATGATATGGGTTATGGCGATGTCCAATTAGCCGGAAACCCCGACATCCGGACACCGCATCTCGATGCGCTTGCCAGGCAAAGTGTCCAGTTTGAGAACTTTTATGTGTCCTCGGTTTGTGCACCAACCCGTGCCAGTTTGCTGACAGGCAGATACCACCAGCGCACGGGAGTACAGAGTGTAACCAATGGCTGGGAAGTTATGCATGCTGATGAGGAGACCCTGGCTGAGGTCCTGGCGGATCAAGGTTATCGAACCGGGATTTTTGGTAAATGGCATCTGGGAGAATATTATCCTAATCTGCCTAATGAGCAGGGATTTGATACTTACATCGGATTTCGTACCGGTCATACGGCTGATTATTATGATGCGGTATTGGAAAAGAATGCTAAACCATATCAGACAGATGGTTATATCACCGATGCACTGACTGATGAGGCCTGGTCCTTCATGAGTCAGGCAGGTGATGACCCTTTTTTCTGCTATCTTCCTTACAATGCTCCTCATACACCCTTACTTGTAGACAGCAGCTGGTTTGTGAAATATGCCCAAATGGGATATGATGAACGTACTGCGCGCATCTATGGCATGGTGGAAAACCTGGATTACAATATTGGCCGGCTTCTGGACAGTCTGGCCAGCATGCAGCTACTGGACAATACGATGGTGATTTTCTTAAGTGATAACGGGCCCATTAATGGTTGGAGAGTACCCCAGGAGGAAATGAGGTTCAATGCCGGTTTACGTGATCAGAAATTTACCGTGTATGAAGGGGGTATCCGAACCCAATGTTACTGGATGTGGAAGAATCACTGGAGTCCCGGTTACCTCAAAAACCAGGTTGGAGCACATATTGATGTCTTACCGACGGTTCTGGATATTCTGGAGATTCGGCCTCCTGGTGTGCAGCTCGATGGTATTAGTTTGAGAAATGCACTAGAGACATTTAATGAGCCCAACCCGGATCGATTTTTCTTCCAGAAATACCAGTTGGGTACCTTTGGTGGCAGGGAGCCACAACCCGGCGGTATGGCACGTAGGGGAAACTGGAAGATGGTAGATGGCTCGGAACTATATGACCTCGATCAGGATCCGGGAGAAACACAAAATCTGGCACTTCAATATCCCGATACACTGAAGTTTCTAAACCAGGCCTATGGCGACTGGTGGCAATCTATCCTTGAGTCGAATGAACTTACCAGGCCTCCTGTTATGGTTGGTTTTAACGAGACAGATACGGTTTTTTTGCAGCCACATCATGGGACTGCAACAGGCCATCTGCAATTTACCGGACATCGGGGATTGCTGGGTGAGAGAGAGGGAACCCATCCCAGTGGGGTAGACGGTGACTGGTTGGCAGCATGGCAACCCGGAGACAGGATATCCTGGCAAATTGAAGTACAGGAACCCGGGAGTTACACGGTAGGTATGAAAATGTCTACTTCCGGTTCTTCGAGGCTTATGGTCCGTTTGCTTTTTAATGACGAGACTGTTCAATTTGCATTTGATTCTGGTGAGGTTCGTGACGGTTGGCAGTATGTGACATTGCCGTCCGTGAAACTGAATGCCGGACAGGAAGAGGTTATTCTTGAATTGGTGGAAGACCGTGGTGAATCAGATTTTGCCCTTCGTTCACTGGGATTTCAAAAAACTGATTAGATGCGCTTTGTAGGGTTTATTACTGTTTGTCTGATTTGTCATCTGGCTTCAGCACAGGAGTCGAAGCCTTCCATGCCTAATGTAGTTCTCATCCTTGCCGATGATTTGGGTTATAGTGATTTGTCGGCATATCGCAATCAATATCCTGACAATTTAGTGAACTCCGAATCCCTCACACCTCATATCGACCAACTGGCCAAACAGGGCACGGCTTTTACCAATTTTTATGCTGGGGCAGCTGTGTGTTCCCCCTCAAGAGCAGCCCTGTTGACCGGTAAGAATGCCACCCGGCTGGGTATTTACAATTGGATTCCATCAGGTTCTCCTATGCATTTGCGATCTGAAGAACAGACCATAGCGGAAGTGTTCCAGGTCGGGGGCTACCAGACTGCTCACTTTGGCAAATGGCACCTTACATCGGAAGGGATGGATCAACCATTTCCGGAAGATCAGGGCTTTGATTATTCTTTCTTCACTTTCAACAATGCGATCCCATCGCACCATAACCCTGAAAACTTTATCCGAAATGGCGATCCGGTAGGTGTCCTGGAAGGATATTCTTGCCAGTTGGTGATCGATGAGGCCCTGGCATGGCTTGACAAAAAATCTGATGCCAGTGAGCCTTTCTACATGAATGTTTGGTTTCATGAACCCCACGAAAAAGTCGCTGCTCCTGATTCACTACTAAACAGGCATCAAAAGCATCCGGCATACTATGGTGCGATAGAAAATATGGATCTGGCAGTCGGCAGATTGATGGATTATCTGGACCAACGTAAATTAAGTGAAAACACTATTGTCATATTTACATCCGATAATGGATCACAGGTAAGAAATTCCAATGAACCTCTTCGCGGAGAAAAATGCTTTAATTATGAGGGGGGAATTCGCACACCTTTTATCGTCCGCTGGCCAGGTGTGGTTGCGGGAGATGTCTGGCTTGACACTCCAGGTTCATTTGTTGATGTTTTGCCAACGCTCTCCGGGCTAAGCTCTGTCAACCCGGAAGTTTCTGACCTGGACGGCATGGATTTGAGTTCAGTGCTTTTGGGAGGAAAACTACCAGTCGAAAGCAGCCATCGTCCTATCTTCTTTTTCCGTTACTTTCACGATCCGGTTTGCATGCTTCGAAAAGGAAACTGGGTGCTACTGGGATATGAAGCACCTGTGCCCTATGCTAAGCATTATGATGCGGTAGCCCAGGCAAATCTCAAACCGG
>JAUILF010000133.1 GCA_030433135.1 Bacteroidia bacterium
CTCCAT
Source organism: Bacteroidia bacterium (assembly GCA_030433135.1). Classification (GTDB taxonomy): domain Bacteria; phylum Bacteroidota; class Bacteroidia; order Chitinophagales; family Saprospiraceae; genus JABDMH01. The sequence goes on from JAUILF010000133.1 coordinate 7, forward strand.
GAAGACAAGACAGACTTTAAACGGCTGAGTAGTTACTATCCGGGACTGGTTGGTCAGTCACTCTGGTACTATGTGGCAGCCACTTACGGAAGATCGGAGATTTCCAATTTACTTTACCTTACCCGGATCAACCGTAGTGTTGAGGATGCTTTTCTGTATGTATTTGGTTTTCCTTTTGAGGACCTGGTGACCCAGTGGGAAGCATATTTTAAGCAAAGGTATCAAACCGAACAATCCATTTTTACTCCCATTGGAAATGGTGAGCTGATTGAGTTTAAGAGAAAAAAAGGTGTTCCTGCCAGTCATCTGAGGTTCAGCCCTGACGGAAGTCAACTGGCTATTGTTGATAACAACATCAGTAAAACAAGGATTATTCTTTACGATTTGCAGTCGGGTAGAAGTAAGAAAATCTTCAAACACGGATATCGCAATAATTTGCAGGCAACGGACTACGACTATCCGCTGGTGTCCTGGCTACCGGATGGATCAGGTTTATTTGTGTTGTATGAATTTCGAGATCGGATTACCTTGAAACTCTTTGATCTTGGATCCGGCGATGTATCCGAACAAGTTTTACCGGAACGGTATCAGAGAATATATTCGATGGATTGTCTGAGTGAAAACGAACTGGTTTTTTCAGCTCTTTCAGACGGAATGGTTGACCTTTTCTATTACACTCCAAATACCCGCCAGTCCAACCAGCTAACTGAAGATATCTACGATGATCTTGATGTGCGAAAGGCAGAACTGGGGGGAGTGAGAGGGTTGGTATTTGCCTCAAACCGGCCAGATGACAAGCAAAGGAGTCAGAGCGTTGATACCATCTTACCCTTTCAAAATTATAATCTTTTTCACCTGGCTTTTGAGGAAGACGGTGAGCCAAAAATCTATCAAATCACCAGGGAGACCGATATTGATTTGCGAAAACCCATCGAGGTGGACGGTGAACTCGTTTACCTGACCGGTGAGAATGGGATCGTTAACCGTAAGCGATTGACCGTTGACAGGGGGAGCGAACCCCGGGTATGGCTTGAATACCAGGAAGGTAAGTATCGCATGACGACTGCTGCCGAAGTGGATTCACTGCCTGATTCTTTGGTTCTTTCGACCACAGATACTTCAGAAATTGTCTATCAGTCCACATCGCAGTATGAATCCAATTACTTGCACAATATTCGGGAGTACGATGTTAATCCTGCTACGGGTTCGGTCGTGGAATCCTTCTTTGTGGAAGAAGACTTTGAGTTGTACCTGACCCGTTCCCGCTCAGATCTTTCCCAGGTAAACTACAGTCTTCACAGACAGATTGGAAAAGAAAGGGAAGACGGCGAACCAAGTCCGGGACTACCCATGCCTGAACAGCGACCACTCAGGGAAGTGATCAGATCCAGGGGAGCAGATGATGATGGCAAGAAGTATCTGTTTCAGTCAGAATTTGAAGATATGGAAACTCCGGAGGATGCTGAGATTCCCGAGGATAACATGAACAGTCTGATTGTTCCAAAGACTCATATTGCCAGGCACCGGCCACAAAGTGTTGATAGTACAGCTATCAACCGATTAAGAATTGTTCCTTATCATCTGCAGTTTTCCATTGAGGATATGAGTGTCAATATGGACAATGATCCACTGTTTGGCGGTCTGGACAGTTACACGGCTTTCAAAAGGGAGTACGAACCACCCCCAATCGGCATTCTGATAAAGTCCACATTTAAGGATCTCTTTGAGGATTATACTTTTGAAGGTGGTATTCGCATCCCAACTACCTTTAATGGAGCGGAATACTACCTGGTACATGACAACAGAAAAAAGCGCCTGGATAAGAGGTACGCTGTATATCGACGAACCGTAACGGAAAATGAAAACGTTTTTCCCGGAGAAAGTACTCGTACCCGGACAAAGATTTTACTGGGTCAGTTTGGACTCAGGTATCCGCTCGATATTTACAACAGTGTTAGGGCAACGGCAACCCTCCGTCAGGATCAGACAGTCTTCCTTGCATCCGACAGGGCTTCTCTGGAGAGTCCGAGCCTGGAGGCACAAAGAATTGGCTTGAGACTGGAATATGTTTTTGATAACTCCCTGGATATTGATGTAAATATTCGTTCCGGCTCTCGCTTCAAGGTGTACACTGAAGTAGTAAAGAGGTTTAATTTTGATTTTAACCCTTTTACATTTGAATTCAATGAAGGGTTTATGACTGTGGTTGGCACCGATTTGCGACAATATCTCAATTTTGCCAAGCACAGTGTCTTTGCAGCCCGCTTTGCGGCAGCTACCTCCTTTGGGGCTGAAAAAATCCTCCATTATCTGGGAGGTATTGATAACTGGTTAATACCCAGGTTTGATGAAGATACGCGCCAACCCTCGGGAGAGAATTTTGCTTACCAGACCATTAGCCCCAACCTGAGAGGATTTGATTATAATGTCAGAAATGGATCAACGTATGCTCTGATTAATGCGGAACTCAGAATTCCTTTTTTTAAATATCTTTCCCGAAGACCTATTAAGATCGCTTTTATAAGACATATGCAACTGGTAGGATTTGCCGACATAGGTGCAGCCTGGGAAGGTCTTTCTCCATTTGATGAAGACAATCCTATTAATATTGAGGAGCTGGATAATCCCCCAACGGTGCGTCTGCGAGTTAATTATTACCGGGATCCCATCGTAATGGGTTATGGAGTTGGGGTTCGTACCATGCTTTTTGGATACTTCCTGAGGCTTGATTATGCCTGGGGAGTGGAAACCAGGATTGTACAAAAACCCAAACTTCAGTTTGCTATGGGTTTGGATTTTTGAGTTTAACTTCCTTGCTTTGAAGATGGAGTTAAGTATCTATCAGATTGATGCCTTTACGGATAAAGTCTTATCGGGTAATCCGGCAGCGATTGTGCCATTGCCAGAATGGTTGCCGGATGTGGAATTGCAGGCAATAGCCGCAGAAAACAACCTTTCTGAGACAGCCTATTTGGTGAATGATGGTAAAACACGCCATATTCGGTGGTTTACACCTACTCATGAAGTTGATATTTGTGGACATGCTACTCTGGCCACGGCTCATTATCTGTTTGAGCACCAGGGATTGCAGGATGACCAGATTACCCTAAATAGCAGGAGTGGTCCACTCATTGTGGAAAAAGTGGAAAAGGGATATCGCATGGATTTTCCCCTGGATAAGCCGAGAAAAGCAGATCCGATGAAGACCCAAATTCGGGCTGCCATAGGAGTGGAACCCATCACTTGTATGCGCGGAAGAGAAGATTACTTCGCTGTATTGCCGACCGCTGAACAGGTAAAGCAATTAAAACCGGACTTGAGCCAGGTTGCCAAACTGGATGCCAGGGGATTATTGGTCACAGCCAGGGGAGAAGAAGTGGATTTTGTAAGCCGTTGCTTTTTCCCCGCTTTCGGTATTGATGAGGATCCTGTTACTGGTTCGGCCCACACGCTCCTGGCACCTTATTGGAGTGAAAAACTGGGTAAGACCAAACTGGTAGCCATGCAGGAATCCAGGAGAAGTGGTAAAGTGTACTGTGAGGTATTGGAAAATCGGGTGATCCTGGGAGGTGAGGCGGTCACGTATTTGGAGGGAAAGATCTTTTTGAAGTAATGGCCTATTCTAAACACAGATATAAGAGTCGACACGAGCGATTTCAACAAACCAAGCGCAATACCAAGATGGTCATCTTGTTTGCCTGTATTGCCTTGCTGATCCTGATCTTTAAGAACAGGGTATATCTGTGGGATTTGGTAAGGTTTTACTTTTAGGCACTAAGAAATCCGTTATACCGGGAATGCATTGGGATCACGTCATGAGAGCCAAAAGACATTCCCTTTAGTTTTTTTCAATCCAGCTCAGTATACTGGATTTTTCCCACCGATAGAGGAACCAAAGGAACAGGGCGAATAGCAAACTGTTAAAAAGCACCCTTGACCAAAGTACAGCCAAATAACCTGCACCTGCTTTGCTGATGAAGTATACTCCATAGGCCAAAACTATATAGCTGAAAATACGCCCGATGGGATATGGAATAGGATAGTGCCGACGACCTGTAAGGTATCCGGCCAAACTCATAAACCCATAGCAAGCTGCAGTTGCCCAGGCCATGGCTGAGGACTCATAGCTTTCGATCATGGTAATGGCAATAGTCAAAGTGATCACTGATCCTCCCAGCGAAATAAGAGCTCCAACATAGGTTTTGTCTTTGAGCTTGTACCAGATCGAAAAATTGTAATACAACCCAAGAAACCAGTATGCCATAAGCAATATGGGTACTATATATACAGATTCTCTGTATTCGGGTCCCAACAGAAAGACAATAACATCGAGAAATAACAGGATCCCGAGTAAGCCGATACTTGAGGCCATTCCAAATGCCTGGGCTACATCAGCATATACCTGACGGGCATTCTGATCCGATGAGCGTTTGAAGAAGAAGGGTTCAGCAGCATAATTAAAGGCCTGAGTAAACAAATTGAGCAACAAGGCCAGTTTGGCAGCTGCTGCGTACAAACCAGCTGTATTCAGATTGCTCATTTGATCCCCGGGCAGTATATATTTCAATAAGGGAACAGCGAATGATTGATTAAAGACACCTGCCAGGCCCACGACCACCAGAGGCAGAACATACCAGATCATTTTTTTTCGCAGTGCGGAAGAAACCTTAAACCTAACCCGGAACACGGACGGCAGGAGCAAGATCAGTACAAAGGCACTGGCAATGAGGTTCGCTATGAAGACCAGGTCCAGTCTTGAATCGTGACTGTACCATTTGCCTAACCCCGTCCATCCCCGTTCGATCATCCTGGGAAACCCCTCCAGAAAGAGAAAAACCAGAAAGATGGTCATCACGACATTCAAGATCTTAATGAGTGCAAAACGCAGCGGACGATTTTCCAGGCGTAGTTTGGCAAAGGGGATGGCTGCCAAAGCATCAAGAGCGAGTATAAGGGAAAAATAGATTACGTATGCACCCTTATCGGGATAGGTAAGTAGTTGGGCGATGGCATCCCGGTTGGTGATAAGGACCATTGTCATCAAGAACGTAATTGACCACACCACGACAGACGCAGAGGAAAATGCTTCATCAGCATCTTCTTTTCTTGTTCCGAACCGGAAATAGGCCGTTTCCATTCTAAAGGTGAAGAAAATCAGCAGTAAAGCTGCATAAGCATACATGTCAGTGTAGATCGCATAGGTTTGCGTCTCGAACACTCTGGTAAGATAGACCGTCAGTAATATGTAATGCAAAATCCGGCTGAGTATACTACTCAGACCATAAATGGCTGTTTCTCCGGCTAACTGCTTGACAAACGACTTAGGCACCTGGGACATGGAGTTTGCAAATTAGTAATAATTGACGATGGCTTATATCTATATATGATTAATCGACTACCTTAGTCATTTCTGATGATGGCACTTATGAAGGATTTTGATTTACTGAAATTGATATGTGAAACTCCGGGTGCTCCCGGATTTGAACAGCGGATCCGAAAATTGGTGATAGATGAAGTGACACCCCTGGTTGATAGTGTTTCTGTGGATGCCATGGGAAATGTGATTGCCTTGAAGAAGGGGAGGGAGCGAAAGAAGGTGATGGTAGCAGCTCACATGGATGAGATCAGTTTCATTGTCACCCATATCGATGATGATGGGTTCATCAGGTTTCACACATTGGGAGGTTTTGACCCTAAGACGCTCACCGCCCAAAGGGTAATAATCCATGGTCGTGAAGACCTGGTAGGGGTAATGGGCTCCAAGCCCATACATCTTATGAAAACTGAAGAGAAAGGTAAGGCACCTAAACTGGAGGATTACTATATAGATACCGGTATGCAATGTGAGGAGGTCAAGAAGATGGTTGAAGTTGGCGATCCCATCACCCGCGAAAGATCATTGGTGAGGATGGGTGATTGCGTTAACGGAAAGTCCCTTGATAACAGAGTTTCAGTTTTCATACTACTGCAGACCCTTTCAGCTTTACAGGGAGTCGAAACTCCTTATGATATTTATGGGGTATTTACCGTACAGGAAGAAGTGGGGCTTCGTGGGGCGATAAATTCGGCAGGACATATCGATCCTGATTTTGGACTTGGACTTGATGTGACTATTGCTTTCGATTTGCCGGGAGCCCAGCCTCAGGAAATGGTCACCAAACTGGGGGAAGGAGCTGCTATTAAGATCATGGACGGATCCACCATCTGTGACTACAGGATGGTACAGTACCTGAAAGATCAGGCTAGAGTCCATGAGATACCCTGGCAACCGGAAATTTTGCCAGCAGGAGGAACAGATACAGCCGGTATACAACGCTATGGTCGTAACGGCTCGATTGCAGGTGCCATATCTATCCCTCTCAGACACATTCACCAGGTGATAGAAATGGCTCACCAGTCAGATATTGAGCATAGTGTTGATTTGCTTGTGGCGGCATTAAAAAACATGGATCAGCATGACTGGTCCAGCTAAAATATGATGTTATGTGGAAGGAAGAAGACAACAAGCTTGTCAGGTCGTTTGAATTTGAAAACTTTATTCAGGCTTTTGGTTTTATGACCCAGATTGCGATTCAGGCCGAAAAGGTAAACCATCACCCCTGGTGGAGTAATGTGTATAATCAGGTTAGTATCAAATTGTCTACGCATGATGCGGGTGATATCGTAACTCAAAAAGACCGGGACCTGGCCAGTGCCATTGACCAGATATATGCTAAATACCAATAAGATCTATGGGGTTTAAAAGTAAACTACCTCACACGGGCACCACTATTTTTACAGTGATGTCAGCTCTTGCCAAGGAAGTAGGGGCAATCAATCTTTCTCAGGGTTATCCTGATTTTGACTGTGATGAAGCCCTGAAGTCCCTGGTAGGTAAGTATATGGCAAAGGGAATGAATCAATATGCACCGATGAGAGGTGTAAATGAACTCCTCGATGCCACAGGATCCAAAATTGAATCCAGTTATGGATTGTCCCTCGACGCCAGAGAGGAGATTACAGTCACGAGTGGTGCCGCAGAAGGGATTTTTTCTGCCATCACTACCATTGTGCATCCTGGCGATGAAGTGCTGGTGATTGATCCGGCCTACGACCTTTACAAGCCTGCCATTGAGATCAATGGGGGTAAATTGGTTGTTTACAGTTTAAGAGCACCTGATTACGAGATCGACTGGCTACAGGTTGGTAAGTTGGTCACACCCAGAACAAAGGCTATCGTGATCAATACACCTCATAACCCCATTGGCAGAATTATGTCGGGGGAAGATATGTCTGCCTTGCAGGATCTGGTGGTTAGCAACGGATTGTATTTGGTGAGTGATGAAGTCTACGAACACCTTGTTTTTGACGGGTTCAGACACGAGAGTGCTTTACGTTACCAGCGCTTGTTCGAACGAAGTTTTGTAGCGTTTTCTTTTGGAAAGACCTTTCATGCTACCGGATGGCGCATTGGATACTGTGTTGCTCCGGCAGCACTGACAGCAGAGTTTCGCAAGGTGCATCAGTTTAATGTCTTTTCGGTAAACACTCCCACTCAATATGCTTTGGCGGAGTATTTATCTGATCCACAGCATTACCTCAGCTTGCCAGATTTTTTCCAGGAGAAGCGCGATTTTCTGCAGGAAGCTTTGGCTGACTCAAGATTTACACCATTGAAAAGCAGGGGAACGTATTTTCAACTATATGACTATTCTCAGATCAGCGATAAAAATGATGTTGAGTTTTCCCGGGAAATGACTACCAGATATGGTGTCGCAGCCATACCTCCCAGCGTGTTCTATTCAAAGCCGGATGAGAATGAGCGAATAATCCGGTTGTGTTTTGGAAAGACAAAAGAGACGCTTGCAAGAGCAGCGGAGCGGTTGTGTAAAATCTAGACCAGGTCTGTGTAGGTTATTGAGCAATCGCTATGGTTGCGAGTGAAATACGTAATCCTTCAATTCCCTGAAAAGCATCAGCACAGCCATACAGGGTAGCGCCTGTGGTCATCACATCATCTACCAAAAGAACATGTTTTCCGTGTAAGTTTGTCCGATCAGTCAGGTGAAAGGCATTTTGCATACTTTTTGCTCTTTCCAGGCGATGTTTGGCTGTTTGAGACAGAGTAGGGATTGTACGCTTTAGTATTTTCTTGTCTATGGGTTTGTGTAGAGACGACCCAAGCCCCTGGGCAAAAAAATCACTTTGATTGTATCCTCTTTTTCTTTGTTTACGAGGATGTAGTGGAACGGGAATGATGATGTCCACATCCCGTAAAAGTGGCTGCTTCCGTAACAGCTGTCCATACTTTTGGCCCAGAATAGTAGCCGTGTGGGTCTGTCCGCGATATTTGATCTGGTGTATGATTTCCTGGACCTTACCTCCGGGATAAAACCGGTACATACTGGTTGCAAAAACCAGGTTTGGCAGACCTTGCATGCGTTCGAAACACATATTTGGATGAATCAGATGATAGTCGGATGCCTCCATATCCGATTCACACGCAATGCAAAATACTTCATCCTCACTGATACTATGTCTTTGGCAGGCAAGGCAAAGCCGGGGATAAAAAAGGTGAAGGACATCATCCAGTAGATTTTTGAACATTTGACCGGTTTTCTGATGCGTCTACCTTGAAAAATACGTTTATTCACACGATGTCGGATAAAGCAACTGATAAAGATGAAAGGGTCAGGAGGTTGATTCTGAGGTGGGCTAATGAAAACCCACGGGATTTGCCCTGGAAGGGTACTAAAGATCCGTACGTCATATGGGTTTCTGAAATCATTTTACAGCAGACCAGGGTTCGGCAGGGAATACCCTATTTCCACCGTTTTCTAGATGCTTTTCCGGATATCGAGACGCTTGCCGCGGCTGATGAAGACCGACTACTCAAAGTATGGGAGGGCCTTGGATATTATCGCAGGGCACGACATATGCACGAGACTGCCAGAGAAATTGTCGAAATAAAAGATGGTCGCTTTCCGGATACACATGAAGATATCCTGAATTTAAAAGGTGTGGGATCTTATACAGCAGCTGCAATTGCTTCATTTGCCTATGATCTGCCTCATGCTGTACTGGATGGTAATGTAGCCAGAGTAATCACACGGATTTATGGAGTTTTTAATGACATACAATCTCAGAAAGGCAAACGACGGCTGATGGCGTTGGCTGATGCCATACTGGACCGGTCTGATCCGGGCCGGTTTAATCAGGCTATGATGGATTTTGGTGCCAGGCAGTGTACTCCCGGAAAACCTGCTTGTGATGATTGCCGGCTTAAAACCTATTGCTATGCTTACCAGCATGATTGTGTCCGTGATCTGCCGGTGAAAAAGAAGAAGAAACCGAAAAGGGACCGCTATTTGTATTACCTGGTAATTCGGGATCGCCATGGCAGGTATTGGTTGAAGAAGAGGCGGAGTGGGGATATCTGGGCAGGACTGCATGAGTTTTACCTGTGCGAGTCCGGGCAATATGTCGAATGGTCTGAGCTGCTTAAAGGTCTGTCGTTTTCACCAAAGGTAGAAGTCACATCAGACCGGTACCGGCAGATACTGTCTCATCAGCGAATTTTTGCTTTTTTTGCAGAAGTTTTGGTGGAAGATCTTTCCAGAGTTGATATGTCCCCTGACACGGTTGTCGAAAGTCGTAAAAAGTTACAAAACCTGGCCTTCCCTCGTATAATTGATTGTTATTTAAAGGATAATAACGTAAATTTAAATTTAACATTTTAACAAATAAAGACGGTATCAGATGGTAAACAAGGTAACATTGATTGGTAATCTGGGTAGAGATCCGGAAGTAAGACATTTTGAGAATGGGAGTATGGTTGCCAAGTTTCCAGTAGCTACCAATGAAAGCTATCGTGACAAAAACGGTGAATGGCAAACCAATACCGAATGGCATGATGTGGTGGTTTGGAGAGGTCTTGCTGAAAGAGCTGAGAGGAGTCTCAAGAAAGGATCATTGGTGTATATAGAAGGTAAGCTCACCCATCGCAAATACACAGATAAAGACGGTATCGACAGATATGTCACTGAGGTAGTAGGAAATACTTTTAGAATGCTGGAAAAGCGTGAAGGAGGAAGTGGATATAGTGGAAGTCTTCCTTCAGCTCAGGATGCACCGGGAGTAAGCTATCAGATTGACGACTCGGACAAGAAAACAGTATCGGCCGATACACAGGAAGAAGATGACGATCTGCCTTTCTAGTGAGAATATTGATCGTTGATTATCAAATGAAGTTTGTGAACTTTGGAAAGCACCGAACCTCCTAACTCGGGTATTTTTTTCCTTTTTGCGCCACTTATTTTACTTCAGGTATCATGGACTGGGCTGACCTTATGCTTGGTTTGTCTTTTGATTCTCCTGATGTGTTCTGCCTTGATTTCGGGTTCGGAGGTTGCCTACTTTTCATTGCATCCAAATGATCTGCATCAACTTGCCCAGGATGGAAGTCTTAATTCCAAAAGAATACTGCAACTCAAGGAGAAGCCCCGGATTTTGCTGGCAACCATCCTGATTGCCAATAACTTCGTCAACATTGCTATTGTTATCCTGTCGGATTTTATCATTCGCAATTCCCTGGGTCGTGACAGGCTTGAGGAATGGGCAGAATCGGTTCAATCGTGGGGGTTGAAGGGATTCAGTTTGGAGGTGCTGGCCGTTTCAATTGAGTTTTTTTTGACAGTGGTGGTGGCAACATTTCTCCTGGTGCTGTTTGGTGAAGTGGCTCCTAAGATCTATGCAAACGTAAACAATATGAAAATGGCCCGGATCATGGCCGCGCCACTGATGATATTGCGATCGGCTTTCAGTCCGTTGTCAAAAGTACTGGTAGGCTGGTCAAACTGGTTTGAGGTCAGACTTGGACAGGACACCAATAGAAACCGGTCCAGAAAAGACGACCTTGACAAGGCTATTGAACTTACAGTAAGTCACGAACAAAATTCGGAGAAAGAAATAGACATCCTCAAAAGTATCGTAAAGTTTGGCGAGGTGATCACCAAGCAAATCATGCGTTCCAGGGTAGATGTGGTTGCCGTCGATATTGGTAGTTCGTTCGAAGAGCTGCTGAAAGTAGTAAATGAGTCCGGGTATTCGCGTATACCCATCTTTGAGGAAGACTTTGACAACATCAAAGGCATCTTGTACGTAAAAGATCTATTAATTCACCTGAATGAAGGCCCGGATTTTGCCTGGCAAAAACTTATCAGAACCGATATCAAATTTGTGCCGGAAGCAAAAAAGATCAATGAACTTTTGACCGAGTTTCAACTAGAGCGCACCCATATGGCAATTGTAGTGGATGAGTTTGGAGGTAGTGCGGGAGTGGTGACCCTGGAAGACGTCATGGAGGAGGTGATTGGCGATATTCGGGATGAATTTGATGATGATATCGAAGTAGACTATGAGAAGATAGACAACTATAATTTTGTTTTTGAAGGCAAGACCTTGCTCAATGATATGTGCAGGGTAGTCAATCTCAGTACGGATACATTTGACCGTATTAGGGGAGGTTCAGATAGTTTGGCCGGACTGATACTCGAGTTGTTGGGTAAGATTCCCAAAAAGAATACAGAGATTAAATACAAGGAATACCGGTTTAAGATCGTTCAGGTGAATGCCAAACGGATTGAAAAAGTGCAAATTAGTCTGCCACATGAAACTACGGCATAGCTTATGGATATTTCTGGGAATTTTCCTGGCCTGCCAGGATGTGGCCATTTTGCCCAAGCCACGGGCATACCCAAAGATCGTTTTTCCGGAAAGGTCTTATACTGCTTTTGATAGTGAGCACTGTCCTTTTACTTTCGAGATGCCGTCTTATGCCGAAATTCAAAAAGACAGTTTATTCTTCGAAGAGCAAACCGCCGATCAATGTTGGTTCGATATCTATTATCCGGTCTTTGATTGTAGCATTCACTGTAGTTATTACACCATCAGTGCTGAAAACAGTTTTGAAAAACTGAATGATGATGCTTTTCGCATGGCGATGGAACACAACAAAAAGGCAACCTATATCGATGAGCTTCCCTTTTCCAAGCCAAATAATGTAAGTGGTTTTATATTCAATCTTGAAGGACCGGTAGCTACACCGTTTCAGTTCTATTGTACGGATAGCCTCCAGCACTTTGTAAGGGGAGCGTTGTACTTCAATACCCAAATTCGACCGGATTCATTGGCACCATTGTATGAGTTTGTCAAGGAAGACATTACTCATATGGTGAATACCTTTGCCTGGAAGGAGTCGATGTGATGAAGATTATTTGCCCTCCGTTTCCGTTTCTTCCTCCTCCTTACCGGTAATCTTGTTCTTGATTTTGGTTTCTATTTCTGAAGCTACTTCAGGGTTGTCGAGCATAAATTGTTTGGCAGCTTCTCTGCCCTGAGCAACTTTGGTCCCACCATAACTAAACCAGGATCCACTTTTCTTAATGATGTTGAGATCTACGCCCAGGTCGAGGATTTCACCTTCTTTACTGATACCCTGCCCGTACATGATGTCGAAAATAGCTACCCGAAACGGAGGTGCCAGTTTGTTCTTTACAATCTTGACTTTTACGGTATTCCCAACGACATTATTTTCCCGGTCCTTGATGGCAGATCCACTTCTCCGGATATCGAGACGCATTGAGGAGTAGAATTTAAGAGCATTACCACCTGTGGTTGTTTCGGGGTTGCCAAACATCACTCCTATTTTTTCACGCAACTGATTGATGAAGATACAGCAGCACCCGGTACGACCGATCGTTCCGGTAAGCTTTCGCATGGCCTGTGACATCAGCCTGGCCTGAAGCCCAACCTTGGAGTCGCCCATCTCCCCTTCGATTTCTGCCCTTGGAACCAGGGCGGCTACGGAGTCGATAACGATAATATCAATCGCACCTGAGCGGATCAGGTTTTCCGTAATTTCCAGGGCTTGCTCTCCATTGTCCGGCTGTGAAATCAGCAGGTTTTCCGTATCCACACCCAGGGATTCGGCATAGAAACGATCAAAAGCATGCTCGGCATCAATAAAGGCGGCAATGCCACCCTTCTTCTGGCACTCTGCAATAGCATGGATGGCCAATGTTGTCTTACCAGACGATTCGGGCCCGTAAATCTCTACTACCCGTCCCCTGGGGAATCCACCGATTCCCAGTGCAATATCCAGACTCAAAGAGCCTGTCGAGATAGTGTCCGCATCAACTACCTGTTTGTCACCCAGTCGCATGATGGCTCCCTTGCCATATGTCTTCTCCAGACGGTCAACAGTAAGTTGTAATGCCTTTTGTTTTTCGGTTTGTTGCTTGCTCATGATCTTAAGTTAGACCATAAATATAGGATTATATAATGTATATGAAAGGATGTATGGAAACAAAAAGGCCCTTAGAACCTGTGCTCTAAGGGCCTTCTAACTTAAGATTAGACGGTTTAGATCTCTACTTGTAAAGATGCTGTTCGCCGACTGTACTGAAGAATGTCATTAATACATGAATCAGTAGGAGAAAATGTCACCTTTGGTAAAGTCTTGGACGCGTCCTTCAATTCGTGATATTCCTCTCTCAAGGCATAATCGGATTCCATGGCGCGACTCAAGGCAAAGACCTCATCGGTAGTAGCATCTTTGTAAACCAATCTAACTAAGTCTTCAAGTGTGTAGTTTTGCGTCATACAATAAGTTTTGGTTACTTAACTGTGTAATAAACTAGGTCTCAATCCGAATTATTGCATGAAGCAAAAATTTTGAAATGTTAAAATTCAAAGACAACTGATTCATATACAAAGGAATCTGAAAGTGTACTGGAAATCCAGGCCACTGGATTTGGATTAATTGCTCCTATGACAGGTCTATGTCTTCGTGGATATTTTCTGATGGAATCCAGAGGTGTTTTTCAAAGTATAAAATCTTATCATCTTTAACTTCCACACCTTCAGAGCGTAACAACTGAGCCATTCGCTCAGGTGGTCGAAAATGATGCCTTCCCGAAAGTTCACCTTTTCTGTTTACTACGCGATGTGCAGGTGTTTTTTGATTTGCATGTCTTAATGCCCATCCCACCATGCGGGCAGAACCAAGGGCAAGATAGTCGGCAATAAACCCATATGTGGTTACCTTTCCCTTTGGTATCTGCTTTGTAACTTCGTACACCCAGTCAAAATATGTTTGATTCATACCTGTAAGCCTATGACAGAATTGTTTGCATCGAAAATAACCAATTTGACAGATGCCCGATATTTTGCTGCCTTCATGCCCACCTATATGTCCATGCCGGTCAGTAAACCTTCCGACGAAGTGCTCAGTCATATGGCTGACATCATGAACTGGGTGGAGGGAGTAACGTGGTTGCTGGAAGTAGACCACCTCACCCACGATATTGCTGCTTTTTCGGCATTGCCTTTTCAGGGAACGCTCTACAGAGGGCCAGACAAGCTATCGGATCATTCAGCAAAGTTTGTCGATCCTGGAATGGATCTGATTACGGCAAGAGACAATGGATATCTGTCGGGGGCGGATCAGATTATTCTACCCACTACCACTACATCTGCTGACGTAGAGAGGATATCAAACGTGTTGGATAAACCTTTGTGGCTGCGGGTAGCAGACCTTTCTCAATGGGAAAGGATGTTGCCAGTCCGATCCCTGCTGCAGGGTGTTGTTGTTGAAGGTGGACAGGAAGAAAAGGTCGGATTTAAATCCTTCGATACCATGGATCAACTTCTCGAGGAAGTGATTTATGGGTAAATAAAATATCCTTATCTACCCTTGTAGTTCCTTTTTCACAATACCGGCAATGGTTTTGCCATCAGCTTTACCCGCCAGTTTTGTATTTGCAACGGCCATCACCTTGCCCATATCCTTCATAGAAGAAGCTCCGGTTTCGGCAATGATATCCCTGAGTACACTACTAATTTCTTCTTCGGATAACTGTTTTTCAAATTCAGCTCGCAGCCAGTCTTCGGGAATTAATGCCTCCAGCAGGCCCTCTACGCTATCAAGGCCCTCGAAGAACGCAGCAAAGGCCCTGTCAAATTTGTCAAAGTGTTTTTCGTCCTTGACGAGTGCACAGCGGGCGAAATAATAGAACTCTTCCTGGTCGGCAAACGCCACGTGCTGTTCCAGACCTTTAATAAGG
>JAUILF010000540.1 GCA_030433135.1 Bacteroidia bacterium
TGACCACCAGATTATCGAAAAGACTGAGATCACCCGGGGAAGATATATCAATGAGAGAGATATAAAGGAGTCCCGTAAGGTTTGCCTAATTGGCGATGTAGTGCGTAAGGCCCTTTTTGAAGGTTATGAGGGATCCATTGTAGGAGAATCTGTTACTGTAGACGGAATTCATTACACGGTAGTTGGTGAATACACCGATCAGCGAGAAGATGAGACCAGGGTGGTGTATGTGCCCATCTCGACCTGTCAGAAAATTTTTGCCGGTACAGACCGGGTGCATCAGATGATGCTGACTATGGGAGATGCCGATTTCCAGCAGTCGCAGAGGATTGAGCAGAGAGTTCGTGAATCTCTGGCATCCAAGCATAAGTTTGACCCTGCTGATAACCAGGCTATCTACGTCAACAATGAAATCGAAAACTATCGGGAATTCCGGACAGTAATGGGCTTTATCAAGGGTTTTATCTGGTTTGTCGGTATCGGAAGCATCATTGCGGGTGTGATTGGTGTGAGTAATATCATGCTCATAGTAGTCAGGGATCGAACCCGGGAGATCGGCATTCGTAAAGCCATGGGTGCAACACCCTTTTCGATTGTAAGTATGATCCTCCAGGAATCCATTTTTATTACGGCTATTGCCGGCTATCTCGGACTGTTGACAGGATGTGCAGTTATTTATGGAATCAATGCCCTGATGTTGAAGTATGAGGTCGAAACCGAGTTTTTCCGCAACCCGGAGGTAGACTTTGGTGCCATCTTGCTGGCCATCATCATTCTGGTGATTAGCGGTGCTGTTGCAGGACTTCTTCCCGCCCTTAAAGCATCGCGGATTAACCCCATTGTAGCTATGAAAAGTTAACTCCATGTTTGATTACGATAAGTGGCAGGAGATATTTGACAGCATCCGTAAGCACAAGACACGGGCGGTGCTGACTGCTCTGGGGGTCTTCTGGGGTATTTTCATGTTGGTTTTTCTGATGGGAAGTGGCAAGGGCATGGAAAATGGAGTGATGACCAATTTTGGAAATCGGGCTACGAATGCACTCTATGTCTGGACTCAGAATACCACCAAGCCTTATGCGGGGTTTCAGGCGGGTAGAAGAATATACCTTACCGAAGATGATATCCAGGCGATACTATCCAACTTTGGAGACAAGATCCAGTATATGGCTCCAAGAATCTATATTACCACAGGTGAAATATCCAGAAATAATAAAAGCGGCAGTTTCTCCGTGAGGGGAGAGGCACCCGATTTCATTCACATTGAACCTTTCAAGATCACCTCAGGTCGATTTATCAATGAACTGGACTTGCGCGATCGCAGAAAAGTCATTGTAATTGGGGGGTATGTACGCGATCTTTTGTTTACTGAGGACGAACAGGTCATAGGCAATTATCTGAATGTGGCTGGGATTGAGTACAAAATCGTGGGAGTTTGTGAATCAGATCGGGGTGGTCAAAACAGATCTGACGATGAGCAGACCATTTTTATGCCCCTGACAACGGCACAGCAGGTGGCAAATATGGTCGGAAGGATCGGATGGTTTGTTTGTGCCATGAAACCTGACGTGAAAGTCAGCGAAGTACAGGATCCACTCAAGGCATTGTTACGCACCAGGCACAAAATTGATCCTGAAGATGATCAGGGCATCCGGTCGTTCAATCTGGAGGAAGAATATGCCGAAGTGCAGGGACTGTTTTTTGGGATCAAGTTGATTATCTGGGTTGTGGGGATTGGAAGTTTGCTGGCTGGTGTGATTGGGGTAGGTAATATCATGCTGATCATCGTAAAAGAGAGAACCAAGGAAATTGGTATCCGTAAATCGATGGGAGCGACTCCCGGTTCAATAGTAAGTATGATCCTGCTTGAGTCCGTATTCATTACCACTTTCGCAGGATACCTCGGATTACTATCCAGTACCGGACTTATTCTGCTCCTGAACAAGTTGGTGGGTGAAGGAGGAGAATTCTTTGCCAATCCCGAAATTGACTTTAATGTGGGCATCACAGCTTTATTGATATTGGTGATATCAGGTGCGCTGACCGGTTTGGTTCCGGCGTTGCAAGCTGCCAAGGTGAACCCCGTTATTGCTTTAAAAGATGAATAAAAGAACTGAATAGAATATGAAGAAAGGTTGTCTTATTAGTGCTGTTGTAGTCCTGGTGATTCTCTCTATTGGACTCGGCTATTATTTTTACCAGCAGAGTAAGAAAGATCCGGTGGTTTCCGAATTTGAAAGTCCGGAGTACCATGATGTAATTAAAAAGACCGTAGCCACAGGCTCTATCGTGCCCCGAAAGGAGGTACAAATAAAGCCCCAGATTTCAGGGATTGTCGATGAACTATATGTGGAGGCAGGAGACCTGGTGACCAAGGGCCAGCAGTTAGCCAGAATTAAGCTGGTGCCGAGCCCGGTGAACATCAATAATGCTGAGTCGGGTGTGGAATTAGCCCGAATTCGTTACCGGGATGCGGAAAGAGAACTTCAGCGCCAGAAAAAGATCTTTGATTCCAATCTGGATGTGGCAGTTGCCAAATCCAATTATGACAATGCCGTTAAAGAAGCAGATCGATACGAAGAGCTTTACGCCGAGGGAGTCGTGTCGGAGCAGGAGCACAATCGGATTCAACTGGATCTGCAAGTCAGTGATGAAGCATCGTGAGATGCGCGGTCTCACCTCGGCTGGCAAGAGCTCGCGTGGTCTGGGCAAAGGCCACGGCTTCAGCAAGACTATCGGCAGTTCGCGTCGTGCCAACTG
>JAUILF010000134.1 GCA_030433135.1 Bacteroidia bacterium
ATAAAAATGATTCGATCCATCATCAGACGGGAAAACACGTCCATTCCAACAACATTCATCTGACGTTCCTCGATTACCTGTGGGGTAAATCCATGGATATTAGGTACGGAGGTTTGCATGTATTTGTCAAGTGTCGCACTACCCATCCCCAGGTGTTTGACAGCATACTTCTTGAACTCATCTTTGTGAAACATTGTCAATTGTAATTTTTAGTTAGTGACCAAAGGCAAATGCAAACTATATAAAACAGATGAGGACCAAAAGGTTCAACCGGGATTTCTATTCCTCCTCATCCAGTCCCGATGAATTTCTATCGGCTTCTGCAGCTTTGATCAAATCCTGGAATTCTTCCAAACTTACTCTCTTCTCTTCAATATTGACGTGTTCCTTGATGGCTTCAAATACTTTGTCAGACATTTTTTCTTCATACGCCTTGTTGAACTGCTCCTGGTTGCCCAGCATTCTTTCAACGTATTCGTCCAACATGGCATCCTGCATCTGATACCCTCCCATGTACTGCATCAATTGTGCCTTAAGGACCTCTTTTACCTCTTCGATCTCAACTTTGAGTTCATACTTGTTCTTGATAGACCGTTCGATGAGGGTCCACAGCAAGTTCCTGGAAAAAATGGGATATTCCTTATCCAGTTGCTCCTGACTGAGTTCTTCGTTGCTGGCCAGCAACCATCGCTTTAGAAAGGCATCGGGCAAATCGACTTCGTTCAACACCTGCAATTTATCCTGAAAATCTTTGAATAGAAGAGCTTCGGATTGCCTCTCGTAGAACTTTTCAATATGCTCCTTTATCTTGCCTCTTGCTTCTTCCTCAGTTGTAATTCCCTGTTCCGGAAAAGCTTTATCAAAAAATTCCTGGTCCAGGTCTGCCGGCTCAATACGCGTTATCTCCTTAATCCGTCCTTCGTACCAGCGACCTACAACCAAATCCTCTTCTTCATCTGTAATATTAAGCAAGTACTTACGTACGTAGTCGTCCGTTCTGTCCTTCTCAAGCTCAAAAATGTCAAACCTGATCTTATCACCGACTTTGCCGCCAATAACCTTATCTTTTACTTCCTGGTTATCAATCTGCGATACCAGAATTTTAAAGGTGGTTTCAAAGCCCTTTTTCTTTACCTCATCACCTTCCAGCTCAATCGCTTCGAAAGTGATACTGTCCTCCTCCTCAACACCCGATTCGGGATGTACTTCCTTTCCACTTCTCTTCCTGGCAGCCTCAAGGTCATCGTCAATCATTTTGTCTGAGACCTCAACCAAATTTTGCTCATATGTAGTCCCATCATCTACTCCGACTACTTCCAACTCTGGTGACAAAGCAACATCAAACTTAAACTCAAAGTCTTCCAGCTCTGATAGCAGAAAATCATAAGATTGCTGGTCCTCTGACGGAAGGGGTTGCCCAAGAATATCCAGTTTCTCTTCCTGAATATAGCCTCCCAATTGCTTTTGTACCATATCGTTGATTACATCTGCCAACATGGATCGACCATACATCTTACGAATGACACTCATCGGAACTTTCCCCTTACGAAACCCCTTCATGTGGGCTTTCTGCTGGTACTTTTTCAGTTCTTCCTTCAACTTGGGCTCGTAATCGTCTCGCGCGATCACAACGGCCAATTCAGCTTCAATGGGTGATTTGTCTGTCCGTACTACACTCATGAGTTCCAGTTGTTATTGTATATATGCGGTTGGAATGAGGTACTTCATTCCAACATATTTTGTACCTGTTCTTTACGAATTAAATAAAATGGCAAAGCGACTGACACTGAAAAGAACAATGCATAACCAGGCAATTTGTTGTGCGGGTGGAGGGACTCGAACCCCCACGCCTCGCGGCACTAGATCCTAAGTCTAGCGTGTCTACCAATTCCACCACACCCGCATACAAGTAAGGCCTAAATCTAGTGTCAAAAGAGCTTGCTTTGGTAAAAAGCGATGCAAAGATATAATCTTTTTGATTTCCAGGTATTAAAATGGGTCAAACACATTGCCTCACCTTGAGATCGGCACATCCGGGTCTCTACTGAAGGTAAAAACTATTAGATTTGTCAAGGGGCCAACTTAAATGGCCCGGTCGTTGTTCTATATACAAGGATAAGACACTATGACACAGGTAGTAACAGAAAAAACAGATGAGCGAAAACTGATACAGTCTGCTTACCGGCAGCTGCTCCGCTCTATTACTGCCGAGATGGATGCTACGGATCGCAAGAATATCCGCAAGGCTTATGAAATAGCGGTCGAAGCTCATAGCAAACAAAGGAGAAAATCCGGAGAGCCTTACATCCTGCACCCCATCGAAGTAGCCCGAATCTGTTCGGAGGAAATCGGATTGGGTCCAACTGCCATTGTTGCAGCTCTGCTGCATGATGTGGTTGAAGATACCGATGTGACACTCAAAGATATACGCGAGCAATTTGGTGAGAAGATTGCCAACATCGTGGATGGGCTGACAAAATTGAAACGGGATTTTAACCCAACCAATGCCCAGGCTGAAAACTTCAAAAAGGTGCTCAGTACGCTGGTATACGATGTACGGGTAGTACTGATCAAGATGGCTGATCGCCTACACAATATGCGTACCATCTCAGCCATGCCCAAGCACAAGCAGGTTCTGATCGCAGCCGAGACCAGCTACATTTACGCTCCCCTGGCGCATAGACTGGGTCTCTACAATATCAAAACCGAATTTCAGGATCTCTGCATGAAAGTGAGCGACAGGGAGCACTACGACGAGATTGCTAAAAAACTGCAGGAGACCAAGAAGCAACGCAACAAATACATTGAGGAATTCATTGATCCGTTACGTGCGAAACTGGATCAACTCAATGTTGATTATCGAATCCATGGAAGACCCAAATCCATATCTTCCATCGACAACAAGATTCAGAAGAAGCAGGTGCCTTTCGAAGAGATCTACGACCTCTTTGCCGTCAGGATTATAGTCGATGTTCCACAGGATAAAGAGAAGCCTACCTGCTGGCAGGTCTACTCTATAGTGACGGATGTACACACACCTATCCCAGAACGGCTTAAGGACTGGATCACTACCCCCAAATCCAATGGCTATGAATCACTACATACTACCGTTATTGGTCCGAAGGGAAGGTATGTGGAAGTCCAGATAAGAAGTGAGCGCATGGATGAAATTGCCGAACGCGGATTCGCAGCTCACTGGAAGTACAAACAGATTAACAAGCAACAGGATTTGTACGAGACCTGGTTGGATAATATCAGGGAAATGATGGAAGACGTGGACAAGGACGCACTTGAATTTGTCACGGACTTCAAAACCAACCTGTTCAATGAGAAGGTATTTGTATATACCCCAAAGGGAGATATGAAGGTCTTACCCAAAGGTGCCACAGCATTGGATTTTGCTTTTAGTATCCACACTGATGTAGGAAGTCATTGTACGGCCATTAAGGTAAACAACCGATTGGTCCCTATGGGTTACCGGCTGGAAAATGGAGACCAGGTCCACATTACCACCACAAAGAACCAGCGCCCTAATGAAAGTTGGTTAAAAATGGTTGTCACCGGACGGGCAAAGTCTAAGATCAAGTCGGCCCTGAGGGAAGATATTAAGAAACTGGGTGATCTGGGTAAAGAAACCCTTGAGCGCAAACTCAAAAACTATAAGCTCGATTTTGATACCAATGTAGATGCAATAGCCAAATACTACGGGTTTAAGAATCGACTGGACCTATATGTGGCCATCTACAAATCTGACATCAACCTTCTGGAACTCAAGCAGTTTCCCATCGAGCACGGCCGCATCAATTTTGTAATTGAAAAGCCCAGAGAAGAAAAGGTAGTTGAGGTTGCTCCAGTGAAAACCAGGAGCCGGAAAGAGAAGGTCCGGCCCATGATCCTGATTAACGGTGAGCCCGGTGATCAATACGACTACACGCTTTCCTCATGTTGCAAACCGGTTTTGGGAGATGATATTTTTGGATTTGTGGGTTCTAATACCGGAGTAAAGATCCATCGAGTAGCGTGCCCTAATGCCAGTCATCTGATGTCCAACTACGGCTACAGGACTCTCAAAGCTGAATGGGTAGAAAACTCATCACAAGAATTTGTGGCAGATCTGGTCATTACCGGCGTGGACGACGGACCTGGAGTGATAGAAAGGGTAACCAATGAGATATCATCTAAACTGGGTTTGAATATCCGGTCTTTTTCCATTGAAGGCAATGAGGGATATTATGAAGGCAGGATCAGTCTCATCGTGTCCAATACCAACCAGATGAACCAGGTCATCAATGCATTGAAGTCACTACCGGGAGTTTCATCGGTAATCAGAGAGAAATAATATGGCTGAACAAATCAGTAGTCCCGAAATTATTGAAAAGGTCAAACAGATCTTTTCTTCCCACCTCGAAGCACAGGGTTTGCGCAAAACTCCGGAGAGGTATGCGATCCTTGAAGAGATTTATGGTCGGACCGACCACTTTGACGCCGAGGCACTGTATATCCATATGAAGAACCAAAATTACAGGGTGAGCAGAGCCACTGTTTACAATACTCTGGAACTACTGGTCAGTTGTGATCTGATTAAAAAACATCAGTTTGGCAAAAATCTGGCACAGTATGAAAAATCCCATGGGTACAAACAGCATGATCATATCATCTGCCAGGATTGCGGCAAAGTGACAGAATTCTGTGATCCACGGATACAACAAATTAAGGATACAGTAGGGGAAGTACTGCATTTCAAAATTATGGATCACGCACTCAATTTGTATGGTAAATGCAACGGGGCATGTGAAAATCCACCTTCCGAAGACAGCTACAATTAACAGGTAGTCAAAGATCTTTGGCACCCAAATTACTACCTCAGCATTTTATGGAAATCTGAGAAATGAACTCGAAAGCCTCCCTCCGGGATAAACTGGCTCATAGTAATACACCCGCAAGAGGATTTATTATCTTTGCTATTTATCCGGGACTATTCAATAGCATTCCTATGTTTAGTCCCGGTTTATATATTTAGTGAATCAGTATACATGGCGGTAGATGTGATCCTAGGGCTCCAGTGGGGAGATGAGGGAAAGGGAAAAATAGTGGACTGTTTAGCCCCTGACTATGACGTTATATGCAGGTTTCAGGGTGGACCAAACGCAGGCCATACACTCAAATTTGAAGGTAAAAAACACGTCTTGCATACCATACCATCTGGTATTTTCCGGGAAAACCTCAAGAATGTCATTGGTAACGGAGTAGTCATTGATCCAATCACCCTGGCACGGGAGCTGGATGATGTCAGGAAGGCCGGCATTACTCCCGAAGACAACCTGATGGTATCAAGGAAGGCTCATCTTATTCTACCTACCCATCGCATGCTCGATCAGGCATCGGAAGCTTACAAGGGCAGTGCCAAGATAGGATCGACTTTGCGTGGGATAGGCCCAACCTATATGGACAAAACGGGCCGGAATGGCCTGAGAGTTGGTGATCTGGAAAGTCCCGAGTTTCTGCAACGATACAACGCATTAAAGGAGAAGCACCTGGTACTGCTCAAGATCTACCCTGAAATTGACTTTGACCTGGAGGCGGAAGAAGAAAAATGGTTGGCTAAAGTGGAGGAAATGAGGTCCCTGAAGCTGATTGATGGCGAATACTATATCAACAGCCTGCTCAGTAATGGTAAAAATGTACTGGCGGAAGGAGCCCAGGGTAGTATGTTGGATATTGATTTTGGAACCTATCCATATGTTACCTCTTCTAATACGATCACTCCCGGTGCCTGCACCGGTCTGGGAATTGCCCCGTCCAGAATCAGGGAAGTTATTGGTATTACCAAAGCCTATTGTACGCGTGTGGGTAGTGGTCCATTTCCTACCGAGCTGTTTGATGAGGATGGCGACAAACTGGCTAAATTCGGACATGAATTCGGGGCCACTACAGGCAGACCACGTCGTTGTGGCTGGTTGGATGTACCCCAGCTAAAATACACGATCATGATTAATGGAGTGACTCAATTAGTCATGACAAAGATCGACGTATTGGATAGTTTTGACGAAATTAAGGTCTCTACTTCCTACAGTGCAAACGACAGAAAAATTGAACAACTGCCTTTCCATGTAGATGACTCACTCAAGCCTAACTGGAAAGTGTTTCGCGGATGGAAACGGGATCTGGATGATGTCAAGTCTGTTGAGGATCTGCCGAAAGATGCCAAAGCATACATTGATGAACTCGAAAGTTTAATCGGTGTACCATTCAGCATGATATCAACAGGGCCCGAAAGGAAGAAACTTCTGAAGAGATAAACTTCCGTCGCGATAAGGCTATCACTAACTTTTCTCACGGGTTTATCAGCAGAGCACTACTTGCGCGCGACGATGATGTATTGATAGTCCAGGGTTTGATCATCAGTCTCAATCCTGGTGTAACCGGCTTTCTTTAGTTCCTCTTCCACTGTAGCGATACTTACCTTTTCATTTCTGGGAGGGCCATTACGGATATCTTTCATTTTGAATTCTATAATCACAACTTTCCCCTCATCAGACAATTTTGGCTTCAGATTGCGAAAATATTGTACCCGGTCTGACATGTACGCATAGGTGCTAACCAACAGCACGGCGTCTGCCTCAGCATCTTCCAGCCGCGCATCCGTGGGGGTCGCAAGCCGGACTTCAAATTTATCCTGCTGAGCTGAAGGGAGTTGTTCTTTCTTCTTTTGCAGAAAACCTACAAATTTGGGGTCTATTTCAACCGCAATGACCTTTTGAGCTTTGGGCACCAGACGAAAGGCGAAATAACCTGAACCCGCTCCCAGGTCAACCACTGTTTTATCGTCCAGGGGGCCCAGTATATCCAGTACATGTTCAGGCTTTTGCCACACATCACGGTTTTCGTCTTCGTATGTTGACACTTTTTCCTCAAAATCACTTTCTTCGCTCCAATTGGCATCATCCCCAATCAGGATGGTCTCCGGGGTTCCGGAATTTTGACAATGACAAAGTAACAGCAACACAAACAGCAATTGACATACATTGCTAAAATTCTGTCTTAGCATACTTATCTAAAATTAAGGGGAGGAAAGATACACGGTCTCCAACAATTGTTCCAATTTCCACCGGACAACTTGAGAACTACATGCCGCATTTTGACTCAAGAGGCAGAAAACCAGTTTTTTCCCCGACCGGCTATAGACATAACCTGCATAGCTTCTCACACCGGCGATCAGGCCGCTCTTGGCCACTATGTTACCTTTTGCGGGAGAATCGTTCCACATGTACTGCAGAGTCCCTGACTCTCCTCCCACAGCCAATGAACTTTCCAACATTGCACCAGTGGATGAATCCCTATCGATAACAGTAAGGATGTCAACCATAGCCCTGGCGGTGATGGCATTGTCGGGAGCTAAACCTGCAAAATCAGTCAACCGGCAACCTTCCATATCAGCACCTCTTTCTTCCCAATAATCCAGCAGAAACTCGCTGTCCCGGTTCGCTTCCTTTTCGAGATACCTGCCAATACCCTCTGCAAATAAGTTGATACTCTTCTGATTTGTCAGGGTAACAATATCAAGTAGAGGAGGTGAAAGAAAATCACCGATCAAGTTGCCGGTCATTACCTCTCCCTCCCGATAATTGGACCGGTAATTGCCGGTCACCTGTATGCCCGACTCCAACAGTGCTTCATGTATATGATACGCCAGAAACAAAGCCGGATCCGGCAGTGACCCCTTTATGGAAAAGGTTCCGGAACCCGGAGGGATGGTGCCGATCACCAATCGGTTACTCTGAAGGGGTGCGCCCATGATATAGGCCTGATCACCACTGCCGACCGGCCCGGCTTTCACCAGGCATTCAAGCTCCAATCCAGGAACTCCGGGCTCAACATCTGCTACGGCTACCGGGACACCCTGTTGGGCTTCCTGTCTAAATCTAAGGTAGTAGAGATTGTCGTGAATATTCAGGCCACCATAGTAACTACCGTAGTAATTGCCCATATCCTGGTAGGGCCAGGACCTCGGAAGCTGATCAAGAGGAATGTACGAAGCATCGGCCACAACTCCTCCTTCAATATAGGTCACACCGCGGTCTTTCAACATGCTGACGATCTCATCCACCACAGTTTCGAAGCTTTCATCATCAATATGTGCAGAGCCCAGACTTGGATCTCCCTGGCCCTTAATTATCAGATCACCTGTGAGAGTATCGCCTTCCAGAGTGCCTTCAGTCAATACCCTGGTTCTAAATTGAAAATCCGCACCTAACTGATCCAGAGCAGCCGCGGTAGTCCAGACCTTTAAAGTAGATGCCGGTGGCAGGGCGGCAGATGACCTGTATTCCAGGTAATCAGTACCTGATTCCAAATCACGTATGAGAAAGCTCAAATTGGCACTTTCGAAACAGGGATCATTCACAATATCAGAGACATCCTCCCCTAATAATCCTTCAGGCTGAGCTCCCAGAGCCCATACTGACATACAAAGGAAGACCATTGTCATGTACCTCATCATTCTATTGGCTGTATTTCATACCCAATGTGAAACAAAGCATCGCCCTGATGCACTACCGGGGTATTGTTGTGTCCTAAAATATATCCATCGCGACTGGCTGCAATCGGGGTTCTCTGTTGGCCGGATGGGTCAAAAATGCTACCTAAAATCTCTCCCTTGCTGACCCGGTTACCTGATTTCTTAGACCAGATGAAGATACCGGCTTCCCTTGCTCTTATCCACGAAGAACGTTTGAATACAAAAGAATGTCCCCTGGCAGGGGTACCATCGAGCATACCCTTACTGATCAAAACATTTCTTAAGCCACGCAAAGCCGATTCAATCACAAAACCATCCAGTCGCAGGGCTTCACCCCCCTCATAGACAATTATCGGAACCTTCATGTCACGGGCTACTTTGCGCAGTGACTTGGATATCATGGCCTTTTCCAGCAGGTAAGGTGCGGAAAACAACTCTGCCAGTTCTCTTCCCACATCATCTTTCTTAGAAAATCGGATCTGTGGGTAGTTGAATCGATTGTCACCACCCGTATGAAAATCAATCCCAAAATCAATGGTCGGCAACACTCGTTTAGTGAGCATCCTGGCCACTCTGGAAGCCAGTGATCCAGACATGGTACCCGGGAAGCTTCGGTTGACATCTTTTCCATCGGGTACATCCCTTGAAAAATTTAAAAAACCATAAATGTTGAGAATCGGTATCACAATGACATTGCCGGCCTGAAGATTATCATAAAGGCCCTCAGCCATGGATCGTCGGAGTATCTCAATGCCATTTATTTCATCACCATGCATACCCGCCAACAACAATACATTGGGCCCATCTTTGAGACCACTATATATGTAGGTCTTTACTGAAATCTTGGCTCCGGAAGGCAGCTTTCCGACATAAAGACTGACGGATTCACTCTTACCTGGTTCTATATCAACGCCATTGATGGAATAGCCTAAACTCATACTAAGATTTCCGCATTCTAGATTTTCGCCGCTTTCTCAATTGTTTCTCCAGGAACTTAACCATCTGTACAGCTATGTCTACCCCACTTACGGTCTCAATACCTTCAAGACCGGGTGAAGAATTGATCTCAAGCACCAACGGTCCGTCCTTTGATCTGAGCAGATCGACACCGGCAACCTGCAACCCCATGATTTTACAAACCTTTCGTGAGAGCATAATTTCTTCCTCCGAAAGGGGCTCCATTTTGGCAGTGGCACCCCGGTGCAGATTTGATCGAAATTCACCGTCCTTTGCTTCCCGTCTCATGGACGCCACAACGCGGTCATCGACAACAAGCACCCGGATATCAACTCCTTTGGATTCTTTGATATACTCCTGAAGCAATACATTTTCCTTCAACCTGTTAAAGGCTTCAATGGTACTGGTTGCATTGTGATAGGATTCTGACAAGATCACTCCCAGACCGTGTGTGCTCTCCTGAAGTTTGACCACCAGAGGAACGTCAAAATGCTTTCGAATCAGATGAACGTCCATCTGAACCTGATTAGCCAGAAGGGACTTGGGTACGGGAACATCCTGCGCAGCTAAAAGTTGAAAGCACCTCCATTTGTTCCTGGCCTTAAGAATAGAGTCAGCGCGGGTAAGGGTAAAGACACCCATCATCTCAAACTGCCGGATCACATTAGTTCCATAAGCCGTCACTGAACTCCCAATGCGAGGTATAATGGCATCATATCCGTCAAGTTTTATACCCTGGTAGTAAACTCCCAAATCACCTTTTTCTACCAGGAGATCACATTGCATATGATCGACCACACGGGCATAATGACCTCGCCGATAGCAAGCTCTTAATATACTTTGGGTGGAATATAAAGATGGATTCCGGGATAGAATCAAAAACCGCATATTGTGAATTCTGTTGGTAGCTGCCAACTACCTGCAAAAAACGAGCATTGAGTTGTACCCTGACACAAAAAAATCCTGGTTTCATTCGGTTTCTTTTCAACCAGGTCATCGATTTTTATCAGGTCACTCAGCATGGCACTACTTTCTATATTGTTTCAATCAGCCTTGAGATATTCCCGAAAGTGAAATCTTTGTTTTGTCAGAGCACTTGTCCCAAGATAAAACATTATCGAAAGCAGAGTACACTTCACCCCTGGGAATGCAGGGCTATTCACTGATAAAATGACCGGGGAAGATGGTGAAGGCCTGTTTTTGAAATCCTATCTTACATCGACAATGAGTATCACAGACCCTTCAAGTAATTAACCTTTGCAGCAAACCGTCAAAAACAATAAAAGGATTGTCACATCCTGGGCATTCTTTGACTGGGCCAACTCGGCATATGCCCTGGTAATCTCAGTCGCCATATTTCCCAATTACTTCATTAGAGTTACAGATGATTACATATCCTTTTTCGGAATGTCGGTCAGCAACAGCTCTATGTATGCTTACACCATTTCCGTATCTTACCTCCTGCTTGCCCTGGTATTGCCGATGCTGTCAGGTATTGCTGACTACAGTGGTCGGAGATTGTCCTTTCTCAAATTTTTTACGATTCTGGGATCGACTGCCTGTATGTTGCTTTTCTTTTTTCAGGGCATGGAACAGGTGTGGATTGCCCTTATCGGTTTTATGCTGGCGATGATAGGGTTTGATGGAGGCAAGGTCTTTTACAATTCGTACCTGCCCATCATTGCCACTGAAGATCAGTATGACAGGGTCAGTGCCAAGGGTTTTTCCTACGGATACATTGGCAGTGTACTATTACTGATTGTCAATCTGGTCATGATCATGAACCCTGCCTGGTTTGGCATCGAAAACGATACCCTGGCCGTACGGCTTTCCTTTGTCATGGTAGGACTATGGTGGATTGGTTTTGCTCAGATACCTTTCCACCGGCTCCCTGCGGACACTCCCAACAGGATGGGTCAAAAAATCTTCCGAAAGGGGTTTCAGGAAATTCAAACCGTTTGGCATGCACTTAAACCGCAAGTGAATACCAGGCGCTTTCTCATTTCTTTTTTTTGTTATAGTGCCGGTGTCCAGACCATACTATACCTCGCGGCCACCTTTGCCGAGAAGGAGTTAAGTTTTGGCACCAGCGAGCTGATCATACTGATACTTATCCTACAAATCGTAGCTATAGCGGGAGCATATCTGTTTGCTCTTGTCAGTCAAAGATTAGGTAATAAGATAGCACTTTGTATTATGCTGGTGATATGGATTGGTGTCTGTATCCTGGCTTACCTGGTGCAGTTAAAGATGCATTTTTACCTGGTGGCCGGATTGGTAGGTTTAGTAATGGGAGGTATACAATCGCTGTCCCGGTCTACCTATGCCAAACTCATTGACGACCATGAAGGAGAGGTTACATCCTACTTTTCCTTTTACGAAGTATTGGAGAAACTGGCTATTGTCTTTGGCACCTTCAGTTTCGGACTCATAGACCAAATAACCGGAACGATGAGAGACAGTATCGCAGTACTCACCCTTTACTTCATCATTGGAATGTTGATTTTGTTAAAGGTTCGAATCCAGTCAACTACTCCATGACATATTCATAGCATCCAGCATCCGGAGTATTATCATCTCGATCATTGCCGTCCAGATCCCTGCGGATAAGGGAAAGTGGCACTGCGTATTCCTGAGCCACTGAAAGGCTGTCCAGATGATAATCATTCTCATCCGGGTTGACAAATAATGGCTCAGCACTATTGGCATTAAGACATGGATCGCAATGACTAAAGAAGTCAGGGTGATTGTCCTCATCCGTCAGATCATCTACGCGTACCAGGCAATTTTCAAAGCTGTATTGAAAAAAGCTGGGATCCTGTTCGCCCACGCCGTCTACTAACGAGATTTCATCCCGGCTTGAACCGTAGATAATCGAATTTTTGAAATCCATTCTCAACCTGGCGGCAACAGGTATGGTACACAACGGAGTACCGTCGAGGCAGGCAAAATTAGTAGCCCTGAGAGCCTCGGAAGGCGAGCCATAATTAGCCAGGGTGCAGTAGGAAAACCGATAACTACCCCCCAGGGTAATGGAGACATTAACACCTCCACTGGTGTGAAACAGGCAATTTTCAGCAATAACGTTGCCCCGGTATGAAGCAAGATTACTGCCGGAAGCATTATATATTTCACTGTTGCGTATAGTAAGGTCAGCCATTGAATCCACCAGGAGGCCCACGATGGAATTTTTGATGACTGCATGATTTATACTATGTCCCCTACTCAGAGGTCCCAATTGTATCCTTCCCCATTGTCCTGACTGATCGTCAAACGAAGATTCCAGCCGATCTCCCTGGATAACCACAGGATCATCGTAGGAACCCTCGATCTGCAGTTTTCCATCACGGAAAAAATAGAGAATTCCATCGCTGTAAGGTTGTCCATCCGGTGTTTTTCCCAGGCCACCGTGTATATAAACCTGTGTACCCGGCGGCATCACCAGCGTACAGCTATCGATCACCAATGCTCCAAAAATGACATATGGTTTGGGATCATCCCAAACCCATTCGTTCATATCACAGGTAAAAAGCGCCTGCTTTCCATTGTGAAACTGATCTGGCACATAATTGGCGTTTTGTCCCCAGGCTTCCAACTGAATGGATCGCATTTGGCCGTTGGTCATAAAATGCACCTGATCTTCAATGACGAATGGACTCACAGAAACAGGTTGATCCGGATCTACCGTGACTTCCATGAAAACATACACGCTATCATTAGGAGGTACTTCAATGTCGGTAAGGTCGCTTCCGGGAATTCCATCCACATTCAGTCTAAAGGGACTCTCCTGACCTTCTTCAAGCCAGATCCTGTTAATCCGGATAAACTTATCATTAGGGTTATAGATCTTGAAAAGCCGGGTGGCACTACCACGTGCGGTGAAGACTGTATCAAAAGTCAATGTATCCAGTGAGAACTCCACTCCTGCGTTCGAATCAGTGGTAAACTCATCCGGTTTTATACAAGACATAAAGCCCAGGATAGTGAGCAAAAACAAGACGGGCAACCTGGTTAAAATACACTTCATGGACTATCGGAAAAGAGCGGTATTGATGGCGTCAAAAATTGTCGCAAAAGTACATCTCTCCGATCTAAACGTAAAGTATTACCGATTATTTCCGGCGAACAGGCGGATAAAAGACTATTACCCAAAATACTGATTGGAGGCCCTCACCGGTATGACATCCCCGGATAGTTCCAATGGTGACTAATGATCGATCCGCAATCAAATAAAAGTACAGTTCTTGGCTTGAATTCAATTACTTTTGCCCGCGAATGTCTGTTCCGATCATCGATATCATCATACCTGCTTATAATGAAGAACGCTCTGTTGGACTTGTCCTGGGAGATATTCCGAAATACCGGGTAAGAAGGATGATCGTATGCAATAATGCAAGTACAGATCAAACCGCACAGGTAGCCCGTGAGGCAGGAGCCATCGTACTGGACCAACCGATAAAAGGCTATGGCAGTGCCTGTCTCAAAGGAATTGAGTTCTTACAAGCCAATCCAGACCCCCCTGATGTTGTCGTTTTCCTGGATGCAGACTATTCAGATCACCCCGAAGAGTTAGCACAACTGGTCCAGCCAATCATAGATGAGGATTATGACATGGTCATCGGCTCCAGGGCTCTGGGCAATATGGAGGAAGGAGCCATGATGCCACAACAGATTTTTGGTAACTGGTTAGCCACCAACCTCATTCGCTTGTTTTATAATTACCATTTTACTGATCTTGGACCCTTTAGAGCCATTAAATACGAGACGCTTATCGATATGAAAATGTCTGATCCTGATTTTGGCTGGACCGTGGAAATGCAGGTGAAGGCTGCCAAAATGGGCTTAAAATGCAAGGACATTCCCGTATCTTATCGAAAGCGGATCGGAGTTTCCAAGGTCTCTGGGACCGTAAAGGGAACAATCCTGGCTGGACATAAGATACTATGGACCATCTTTAAATTGTTATAGTGACGGCAATGACCATACTCTACTATACCATATTGGTAATATATTCTGTGGTACTATTGTACATCACTGTCTATTGCCTCATGCAGATTCACCTGCTTTATTACTATGGTAAGCATCACTTAAAGACTCGCCCAAACGACCAGGCTTTGGTCGGGGAATCTGATCTACCTTTTGTCACCATACAACTCCCGATCTACAACGAACAATATGTGGTAGAGCGACTCATAGATGCGGTATGCAGGTTTGATTATCCCAGGGACAAATTCGAAATACACATACTTGATGACAGTGACGATGAAACTGTTGATCTGGTAAGAAAAAAAGTAGAAGACTATGCCGGTAGGGGTTTTTTGATCAGGCAGATCACCCGTGCCAAGCGCCAGGGCTACAAGGCCGGAGCTTTGCGCGATGCCATGCACGAAGCCCGGGGTGAATTCGTGGCGATTTTTGACGCAGACTTTCTCCCTGAGCCTGAATTTTTGCGGAGGACGATTCCGTATTTCACCGACGAGAAAGTAGGCGTGGTCCAGACACGATGGGAACAT
>JAUILF010000135.1 GCA_030433135.1 Bacteroidia bacterium
CCAGTACAAAACAGTCCACTCCCTCACTCTTATATTTATCATCAAAGGCTGATGCTTCAGATAGAGATATTTTGCTGACTCTTTGGCTAAAATCATTGATTCCGGTGCTGATTTCATACTGCAACTCATAGTGTTCCTTGTTTCGAAGTTGATCAATGATATCCTCTGTAGTGTCAAATGCAAGATCACGGACGAATTCATAAAACGGAGAAAGAATGAATTCGTGATCAACCCTGACTATATGTGTAGCTGCATATTTAAATTCTAAGTTCTGAAGGTCACTATGATAGGAGGAAGGCCAAAGTGACTTATTTTTCTTAAGGGCATTGGCTTCGTTTTTAAATCTGGCAGGCATCCCATCAAAATACTCAAGATTAAAAATGACCGGATCTCCATAGCATAGTTTTTCATGTCCTCCTGTAAAAGGTATGAATCTTTCCTGGAACTTCTCCTGTATATCAGATGTTTTATCGGGAATCCTTAGAACAAGTGCATTCTTTTTAGTTACAGCAAATCCCGAAGTAATGACTCTGATAATTCCAGGTGAGGCTTCTGATTTATGCACTCTTCCAGTGTGTGACATGTGGTTAGGTTTTTACAATAAATAAATAGTATGGATCATTGAAGAAATTCATGTATTTCCCTGGCTTTTTCTCTTCTTTCCTGGGGTAGGATTATTTGTTCAGAAAGATCATGAGCCATTTTGTCATGACCGGTCCGGAGATATGCCAGGGCCAGATACCATTTGGCTTCATCTGCAAGGTTTACTTCGCTAAATGCCACCTCATCAAGTACTTCGATAGCCTGGTCCCAGTCCTCCAGAATCAGGTAGCAAATACCCAGGTGGAATAGATCGCTAGTTTTATAGGGACT
Source organism: Bacteroidia bacterium (assembly GCA_030433135.1). Taxonomy (GTDB): domain Bacteria; phylum Bacteroidota; class Bacteroidia; order Chitinophagales; family Saprospiraceae; genus JABDMH01. The sequence continues at coordinate 874 of JAUILF010000135.1, forward strand.
TTCATCCAGGTTCTCCTCAAAGATAGTAGCAGCAAGTTGATAGTTTTGGGCATCATAGGCCTGGTAGGCATCCTCGGTTGGAAAATCTGCCTTGCTGTTGCCCCTGGTCTGCCTTGGTCCGTAGTTGGGAGGTACTTCAAATAAGTCGGCATACAGTTGTTCGTTCGATGTATTGTCTGAATGCGGGATAATACCAGTGACGAAAAGGACCAGGACAATGGATGCTGCTATCGACAATGGCAGAAACAGCCTTCTGGTCAGGGAAATACGTGAATGAGCTTTCTGGGTGTCATGGGTACCTGAATCTTCAGGATTTTTTTGAGCATAGCTTTCCAGGCGTTGAAGTTTTTCATCAAGCGTGGTTTCTTTGGCCGACTCCTTGATGCCGGCCATGAGTAGCTCCATTGTCTGTACCTCTTTCCGGAAGTCACTATCGTAAAGGCATCGAACTTCTATTTCGATCATCTCCTCTTCCGACATCTCTCCCTCCAGGTATTTAGCGATATCTATATCGTTTTTCATAGTAATTTCAGTTTAGGATAAATCGGTGTCAAACTTGGGTTTGTTTCGTTGAAAAATGTCACGTAGACGCACCATGCATTTGTACTTCATGTTTTTGACCGTGTTGGCGTTCTTGTAATTCAACTTATCTCCAATTTCCTGCATGCTCAGATCATGAAAATAATAGAGCTCAAGCACAGTCTTGCATGGTTCACCCAGGTCGGCGAGGCTGTTCTTAACCAGTTTGATGAGTTCAGGATCCGTTTTGTCTACCTCGGGTTCTCTGATGTTCTCCCATGCAGTGTCTTCAGCATGTGTGTAGCGTCCATTGGATCTCAGGTATTCACGATACTTGTTTTTAGCCACTCCAAAGATGTAAGTCTTGATGGAGCAATCAAGATCATCGAGATCACCCTTTTGAGCCTTCATCGAAATGGCTAGGATGGTACTCTGGTACACATCCCTGGCAACCTCCTGGTCACAATTGTATCGCGAAGACATCCAATGAATAAAATCATTTCGATGTTGACGATACAACTGACCAATTACTTGCTGATCGCCTGCCTTGAGTTCCTGGATCATGGTTGAAATCTACATTTACACAGTTAGTGCAGTTTCTAATGGGAAGGTCACCTTGGAAGGCCGGTTATTTTTAACGGCCGGATATCCTGAAGTTAGTGAATTTGCAATAAGAAAGAAAGGGAAATGTTAGATAATGCCTGGTTCGTCCGTTTCTGTTATAATTGCAGGTCTATACAACCAGCCATTCTCCATATGAAAGTGCAATCACAATCGGGATGGGTTAAGAAAGTAAGATAAAAAGACAAGTTCCCCGGGTGACCTTTCGCACTCCTCATACATTAATCGATAACTGACGCAGAAAAATATAGAAACTCGAATCCGACTGTAGTCAGAAAGATCAGAATGATTGTGGGTATTATTGAATTACCCAAGCATACCTGATCAAATTCCACACAATTATATTGCACCTGGTGTATTAGGTAATCTTTTACAACCCCGGGTTAGATAGTGAAAAAGCTCATAGTGAATTGATGAGTTTATATGCTGATTACACCGTAGCAGCATGTAGATTCTGCAACTTCATTGTTCACTATAACGACACTCAATACAGACCAAAAAAATTATTAAACTATGAAAACGACATTGTTTTTTCCAGCCATCCGTATATCCGGTATTCAAGCCATGATCCTTGGTCTGACCCTGATTCTGACAGGTATTGCTTGTGACAAGCCCGAACCTCCTGAAGTCTTTGGTTCCATTGATGAAGTGATTCCGAACACTCCGGCTCAGGAGTTTATAGGGAGTTATACACTTATACAGAGTACTTGTAAGACATTTCAATTTGAACTCGAAATCACAGATCGTGATCCTGTCCAAATGATTGATCCCGCCTTGCTGAATGAGGGCAAGATGGTTTTCTTGCGGAACTTCATGAATTCGAGCACTCCCCTGACAGCTGTTTGGGATGGAGGAGCTTTCGTAGCAACAAAAGCACCCCTGAAGTCAGAAGGAAGGACTTACCTGGTGAATGCACGCGTTTATGAATACCTGGGTAATGTTACAATCGATTATCAGTTGTTTGATCAATTTACGCAGCGATGTAGTGCCACTTTTGGGAAGATCTAGAAACTAGATCACACGGAAGAAGTCAAGATTTAATACCAAAAAATTAATAAACTATGAAAACGACATTGTTTTTTCCAGCCATCCGTGTATCCAGTTGTATAGCAATTACCTGTTGCCTGGTTCTTGCCCTGGCTACTCTCTCTTGCGAGAAGCCAATAACTGAACCGGTTGTCACTGACGCTCTATCAATTGCACCAGCTACTCCTGCCCAACAGTTTATTGGAATTTATGAGGTGAAAGCGACCAGTTGCAGTACATCACCTTTTCGCCTTGAGATCAATGACCGGGGCCTTGTTAATCAAGAAGATCATGAGGCATTCGAAGAAGGTAAGTTGCTTTACCTGAAAAACTTCATGCATTCAACTGAGCCAATGACTGCGGTCTGGGATGGAGGTGCCTTTGTAATCACCGGGGAAACCATAAGAAGGGCAGGTAGAAGTATGTTGGTCAATGCCCGTATGTATAAATACCTCGATGAGGTCACAATTGATTATCAAATCAATGATCAATACACCTCGCGTTGCACCGCCACATTTGAGAAGCTGTAAAGTTGTAGTAGCCCACTGATAGTTCTCGACAAAAATTAATTATTCAATAACCGTAAAATACAATAACTATGAAAACGACATTCAGATTAGAAAACGCGATTATTCACGTTGCGAAATTATTCACATTTTTGATAGTCTCGTCCTTACTCATGATTTCATGTGATGACGACGACAAAGATCTGATAACCCTTCCCACCTCCGTTGAGCAGGCATCTCCCGCGGATGATTACGTTGGACAATACTTTCTCAAAGGAGATGACTGTGGATTTCAGACGCAAGGCATTCGGATCACCAAGATTCGTCCGGTCAAGTCGGTTCACGATGGATTTACCGGAACAGAGCATAGTGTCTATGTAGAAAACCTGCTGGGATCTGCTACAGGTCCAGTTGAAGCATCCTGGACGGGTGGTGCGTATGTGATCAGCCGTCAAATGGTGAGGATGCAACAGCAGGAGATGTTTCTCAGTGCACGCATCTATTCATACCAGGACCAACTGACCATCGATTACCAATTATCAGATAATTTTGGTGGGAAGAGATGTGCGGCTACATTCCAAAAGAATTGATAATGACAGCGATTGCTCTGACACAATTATGATTGAGGAGTCAATCGGGAATAATTTAGGTCAGGTCGACACGCAAGATTCATGGTCATTCGTCCTTTTTGTAAAAATCAACGGTGCCATAGCTTGACAATTGGCGCATGAGGGAGGACGAATGCAAATGGAAGAATGATAGACTTTTTTTATAAAAGGGACCCTGTCCGGTGTGTGGTCGGATGGGGTCTCGTCTTTATTTAATGATTTAAGTTTCGGTATTTGATGTCCGGTGCATTCAGAGAAGAAAAAATGCTCTACGACCTTGTGATAACTGCTGGTGCAAAGTCACTTCGAGAATGGGGGCTCTGCATGGAAGCGTGGCTACTGCTGCCAGGCGCTACTTTTTCAAGCAATTCGCTACTTTGTTTTTATGGCTTTAGGTCCACTGCCGTGGGGGCCTTCTTTCCCATTGATGGAAAGAAGCAAAGATCTAGTCAACTCCCCGAGGTGGCGGTGATGTTCCTGGCTACTGTGGAGGTCTTGACTCATTGACTCTATTCCTTTTGTTCTGGTTGGATCGCTTGTATAACCGCTGGATCCATTTGGAGTAATATTCGTTTACAGATTCTCTGGTATGAATTACAACATGTTGAATCATAATAACATGTTTACCCATTTCTCCAAATGGATAAGGCTACATTGATCTTTAAAATTAAGTTTCCTTGTAAATCAAAATCTCTCTTTTGCTCATCTGCTCACAAGTTACAAGCGATCTTAATGGCCACTGGGAGTTGACGTCCTTTTACTTTTTATTCATCATACTTGTGAAGATACCATTGAGATGTGCAAGACTTGCCGACTTACGTAACTCATTGTTTTTTACTGATATCTTAATAAAGGTTTCTATATACCGTACAATCTCATATGGGTAAAAATGCGCATAATTATGTTCTATTCGAACCATAAAATACTCGTTTTGAGTGACTTACTCAATACTATCAACCCTTCCTTATTTATTTCTTGAAGGTCCCAAAACTTGAGTTTAATGATTTTTTTTACCTGGGCAGGTGACCTATGCCAATTTCCTTGCATAAAGAGATACAACATCCAAAAGAGGATGTTTAGAAACTTGAAGGACCAAAAGAAAACCCCAAAGTCAAAACCCGGTAACCCGGTTAAACCGGGATTATGTATTGGGATTTCGTTATGAGAGCCAAATAGGCAATAAAGGCGGGCCTGTCTGGCCGCCAGGCAAGACGCTCCAAGGACTTTTTGACTCGGAAACATGGTTGACATCATGGTGAGAATCAAAAAGTACTTATGTGCCCGAATTTGCAGCATATTTGGTTTGCAATAGGAATTCTAATGCATATTCCCGGTTAAATATCCCATGACTTTAATATTCGCATACTGTGGTCTCCCGGCACTGGCCCGGTACCGGGAGCCACATTTGCGAAGACTTTGAAGATACATATAGGCAGTATGTACTACGCGATTTTGAAGTAGAGCGGTGAAGGCCCGACAGCCCTGTTGGGCCTTTCATCCCTTCCTGAAAATCGAGATACTGTAATCTGAATCATGAGTGCTTTCTGAAAAAGGCACTCTGATAAGGTTGAAAAGTTATGCCCTTCATCATTATTTGTTTCCCTGTATCCACCAGATGCCCCTTCTGCTAACCCTGCAACTAATGGAAGGTGGCATCGGTGGATACCTTTCCAACCGGAGAAAGTAATTGGACGGGTAAAAGATATTAGATCCAATTCACAGTAGAGCTTTTTTGAAGAGAGGACCATGTCAAAAGTGATATGGTCTTTTTTGATTTGGAGATAATCTGACACTGAAGTGACAAGCTATTTATTTTGTTCTTGATACACAAAGATGTCGCACCTACGGAGCTTGTTATTAAATAACCATAATGCTACAAAGGTGCCGGCCCTCTGGGCCTTTTCTCTACTCGCTGTTCGAAGTTTGTAAATTCGAACCGATATCTTTCCGACTGTAGCAGGTAGCAAAGATGTCGCACCTACGGCGCTTATATTAAACAACCATAATGCTACAAAGGTGCCGGCCCTCTGGGCCTTTTTCTATACCGCTGTTCGAAGTTTGTAACTTCGAACCGAATATCAAAAGAAAATGAGTCTCCAAAAGGAAGTAGCTCTTCAACGAATTATTAATCACCGGATTGGATCGGATCTCAAATCCAAATCTGATTTGATCCGTCACATGGGGGCTCTCCAGGCCCAGGATCTTCCCATGTCCCTATGGGCTATCGGTTGCCGGACTGGAAAATTAGATGCAGCATTGCGAAAGTCATTTGCCAGTGGTGAATTTATCCGAACTCATTTGATGCGACCTACCTGGCATATCGTTGCTCCTTCCGATATAGAATGGATAATAGACATCACTGCCGATCGGATCAGGAGTAGAACCAAAACCCGAAGGAAACAACTGGGACTTACTCCGAAATTTCTGGATCGATGCCTGAAAATGATTGATGAGCTGTTATTGGGAAAAGGAGAATGTGATCGCAATGACATTGGAGAAATGCTTAAGCGCCACAAGATAGATCTGGCAGATAACCGGTTAGCTCATATACTGATGGAAGCCGAACTGGACAAACTGGTTTGCAGTGGAAAAATAAGCGGTAACAGACAGACTTATGTCTTGTACAGAAATAGGGTCACGGATATTTTCAAACCTGATCGGAATCCAGCCGCAGAACTCCTGAAACGATTTTTATCCAGTCATGGTCCGGCCACGTTGGGTGATTTCATTTGGTGGTCAGGCCTTACCATAACGTTAGCAAAGGAGGCACTGGAAGAGATCAGGTCGGAGTTGCAGTCTGTTCAGGTGAACGAGTCCATCATGTGGTTCGTACAGTGGCACGAAAAAATGCTCCCACAAGAGATGTTTTTATTACCCGCCTTCGATGAATTTGTCATTGCCTATAAGGATAGGGCTATTTTTTTACCGGATGAACAGCATAGCAAGGCAGTCTCTCGTAACGGTGTTTTTTGGCCAGTGATATTGGAAAATGGCCAGGCTATTGGCACCTGGAAAAGAAAAATCAAGGGAGGATCGGTACATATGGAGTTTTTTCCTTTCGATTCCTTCTCGCGTGAGACCAGGTCCGGGATTCGGGAACAAGCAGAGATCTTTGCTGCATTCCTGGAGAAGGAACTTCAATGTGCGATCTGACAGGTTTAATTTAAGATCGATTAGCAGAGCATGGAAACCAGTTCATTGCATAGCACCAAAAGACCATAGAACCCTAATACCACAAAACCATAATACCATAACACCCCATCAGCCCGCTGTGGCTGTGCGCGGTTTAGGAGTTTAGAGTCAGACCCGCAGGGCTCGGCTTGGTTTAAGGTTTAATTTAAAATCTATTACCAGATAATGGAAGCCGGTTCATTGAATAGAACCATAATACCGAAATACCACAAGACCATAGTACCGCATACCACAACACCCCATCAACCCGCTGTGGCTGTGCGCGTTTTGGAAGTTTAGAGTCAGACCCGCAGGGCTCGGCTTGGTTTAAGGTTTAATAGAAGATCGATTACCAGAGAATAGAAACCGGTTCATTGAATAGAACCATGGTACCATAAAACCACAGTACCACAAAACCATAATACCACAACACCCCATCAACCATTTTCACCCCTTCACATCATCCCTTCTTTCTTTTGTCCGAATAATTACTTCATTGGTAGAAAAAGCCCCTTCAGCACTAGTTAAGCTGTTCTCAGCACACTAATTTTAGACTCTAACAGTGAATATTGTTGTGAACTTAAATCGAATCAAACTATGAGGAAACCTGTAGGTCTTTTGGTGATAGCTCTATTGGTTTTTAATCTTTTGCCTGCTCAACCGTCTTCCTACTTTAGTCCGGACGACATTGATATTTCGTATCAGGAATTTGTTCTTAGTAATGGACTCCGACTAATTGTACATGAGGATGCCAAGGCACCCATTGTAGCGGTTAATCTCTGGTATCATGTGGGATCAAAAAATGAAAAAGCCGGAAAAAGTGGTTTTGCCCACTTATTTGAGCATTTGATGTTTAACGGGAGTGAGAACTTTGACGACGATTACTTCCAGGCTCTGGAACGTATCGGAGGTACAGATTTGAATGGTACCACCAATACAGACCGGACCAACTATTTTCAGAATGTACCGGTGGCTGCCCTGGATCAGGTACTCTTTCTGGAAAGTGATCGCATGGGACATCTTTTGGGAGCCATTGACCAGGAGGTGTTGGATGAACAAAGAGGGGTTGTACAAAATGAAAAGCGGCAAGGAGAAAATCAGCCTTATGGAATTCAGTGGGACCTGATAACCAAGGCTATGTTTCCCAAAGGACATCCCTACTCGTGGACCACTATCGGTGAAATGGAGGATTTGAATGCAGCCTCGTTGGAAGATGTACATGAGTGGTTTAAAACCTATTATGGACCTGCCAATACGGTGCTGGTCATTGCCGGAGCGGTAGAGGCAGAAGATGTTCATCGCCGGGTAGTCAAGTATTTTGGAGATATTCCGTCAGGACCTGCTTTGGTTAGACCTGAGGTAAATATTCCTTTGAGGCAAGCCGATACCAGACAAAGTTATGAGGACAGGGTCGCCGAAGAGCGAATCGTGATGGTCTGGAACACACCTGAGTGGGGTAGTGAGGAGGCAGTCTTCCTAAACCTGGCTTCCAGTGTTCTCTCCAGCGGTAAAAATTCCCGGTTTTACAAGCGATTGATCTATGATGACCAAATCGCCAGTACAGCTTCAGCCTTCACCTGGGAAAAGGAAATAGCAAGCAATTTTGTAATCCAGGCCAATGTCAAACCGGGAAGCAGTCTGGAGCAGGTGGAATTGGCGATTCACGAAGAACTAGCCCGATTTCTGCAGGATGGACCAACCGATGAGGAGCTTTCCCGGGTTAAAGCTGAATACTTTGCCAACTTCATCAAAGGTATAGAACGCATTGGTGGATTTGGGGGTAAATCTGATATACTTGCCCAGCATACTACTTACGGAGGTTCACCTGACTATTATAAAAAGATACTGGAAATGGTAGCAAATGCCAGTACCGAGCAGGTACAGGCTGCGGCTAGAAAATGGTTGAGTAACGGCAGTCATACCCTGATTTGCAAACCATTCCCCGAATACAGTACTGTAGAAAGCGATGTGGATCGAAGCAAGGGGTTGCCCGAAGTAGGTGAGTCTCCGGCAGCTAAGTTCCCGTCAGTGGAAAAGGCAACGCTGGATAATGGAATGAAAGTGGTATTGGCCCGCAGGCCCGGAGTGCCTACGGTAGTGGCCCGTATGATGTTTGATGCCGGTTATGCGGCGGATGAAAAAACAGCTCCAGGTACGGCTTCACTGGCCATGAATATGATGGATGAAGGGACAAAGAGTAAGACTTCACTGGAAATCAATGAGGAACTACAGGTGTTGGGTGCCAGTCTGTCTGCATATTCGGATTTGGATGCTTCCTACGTTAACCTCAATACCCTGAAACCGACAATCGACCCCAGCCTGGATATGATGGCAGATGTGTTACTTTCACCGGCCTTTCCAGAGGAAGATTTTGAGCGGTTGAAAGCTCAGACTATTGCCCAGATTGAAAGAGAAAAGGCCCAGCCTATTCAAATGGCTATTCGGGTCATGCCCAAATTTCTCTATGGTGATGGACATGCGTACAGCCAGCCAATGACCGGATCAGGTTATGTATCTACGGTGCAGAAGATGACCAGGGATGATATGGTCAAGTTTTATGAAGACTGGATTGTACCTAACAATGCCACTCTGATGGTAGTTGGCGATCTGACCATGGAAGAACTTCTCCCCAGAATTGAGGAGCGTTTTTCCGACTGGAAAAAGGGTAATCCTCCTGAGAAGAACCTGACTAAGGTAGCCAATAATAACAAGGGTAAGCTTTTCCTGATGGACCGACCAGAAAGTCAGCAGAGTGTGATCATTGGAGGATATCTGATGAATCCCTATGGAGAAATCAACGAGATTGCCAAGGAAACGGCCATCAACGTCCTCGGAGGAGAATTCACTTCCCGGCTCAATATGAACCTCCGTGAAGACAAGCACTGGGCCTATGGTGCCGGTACACAGGTGTTACAGGCAAAAGGTGAAAGACCTTTGATTGCCTACGCACCGGTTCAGACCGACAAGACTAAAGAATCCATTGAGGAAATTATCAAGGAACTCAACATGTTTGTCGGTGACAAACCGGTCACAGAAGAAGAATTTACCAAGACCACCGGAAATACCATCCTGCAGATGGCAGGTCAATGGGAAACCAACAATGCGGTGATGAATTCACTGGCTAATCAGATCAAGTATGATCTGGGTGATGATTACAATCAGAAATACGGACAGATGGTCAAAGGGCTCAGCCTGGAAGAGGTAAGAGAGTTGAGCAAGAAGATTGTACGACCAGACGACTTATCCTATTTCGTGGTAGGAGATAAAACAAAAATTTTACCCGGCTTACAGGAATTGGGTTTTGAAGTTATCATGGTTGATGCCGATGGAAATTCGGTCAACCAGAAAGAGATAAATCCTTAGTGAGGAAGCCGAAGACGGATGAAGAGGGGTGGTGCTGTAGTGCTGCCCTTTTTCTTTTTGGGGAATGTACTCAGTTCGATTTGGATAATTCTGCCGCCTCAAGGAATAGTGTATTATATATTGATTATCAGTGTGTTATAACATTCAAAGAAGGTTGTCCCCCTATGAGGGGGGAAGGGGGTGGAATACGTACGATTATTGTAACTATGACTTTTCCCTTTCCATCTAACCTTCATAGGAGGAGGGTCAAAGTCGTTGTCATTAATCCATTCGAATAGCATATTTGACACCACATTGATATCATTCAGAACAAGCCAACCACTGAACCTCATTACCTTAAATCCGATATCCTGCAAGCGTTTGTCTCGCTCCTTATCATATTCATAGCATCATCAAATTCATGACTGTAGCCATCCTCTTCGATCACCAACATTAAATCAAAACAAACGAAATCCACAATGTAGTCCAGGACGATCTTTCGCGTCTGAATTGGTAGCCCATGAGTTGCTTATCTCCCAATATGTAATTCCAAACACAGGCAGCTGATTTGGTCATATTTCGCCTGTTCCATCGGGCATATCGCTGTAGACTCTTGTTAAAATGATATTTGTTGGCTTTGCTTGCTTTCTCCATGTCCTGATTATAATTCTATGATCAATTTAACACTAACACTTCTAGTATTCAAGCAGCCTTTTTCAATCAACTATACCTTTGAGGTCACACTAAAAAGTGCGTTCCACCCCCAGAATTATTGCCAAATCGAAGATTTGGATAATTCTACCCCCTTAAGGGGGATAGTGTATTATAGATTGATTATCAGTGTATTAAAACATTCAAAGAAGGTTGTCCTCCTATGAGGCGAGGACTCGGGGTCAAAAAGTGCTTATGTGCCCGTATTTGCAGCCCGCCTGTCCAGCCAAGGCGGACAGGCATATTTGGCTCGTAATTGAAAGTTCTATTGCATAGTCCGGATTCAAATGAAGCTGCATTGCATTTCATCTTTTCATTTCGTTCTGTTAGGAAGGTCCATTAGCTCATGAAGAATTCTGATTATCTCAACATGACCTGTCGGTGTGATCCGGTAAAATATGATATGCTTGTTCTTCCTAATTCCGAAAAACTCTGCTATTACTTCATGATAATTTCTTCCTCTATGGGGATATTTGACAATCGCCGAGAACTCGTCCATCAGTTCCTTCAGATAGTTGTCAGCCTGTTCCTCGGACCAGGTATCATAAGTGTAATTCCAAATATTGCGTAGATCTTCCCTGGCTCTATCTGCAATTCGGATTGCAGTCATGACTGTTTTCTGGATCTCTTTAGCTCCATTAGGAAGTCATCAGGGCTGAAATCTGTTGTTATTCCGCTCTGAATTCCATCTTCTAAAGCCTTCCGCAACATTTTGATTTTTTCCTCTCGTTCCTGGAGCAATCTAAGTCCAGCTCTCACAACCTCGCTTGCATTTTTGTAAGCTCCTGTCTGTAGTTGTTCCTTGATGAAATCCTCGTGATATTCACCAAGAGATATGGAAGTGTTTCTCCCCATTTTACTATTTTTTTCAAGTTACCGAATATTGGTAACATCGGCAAGCTAGAGTAAATGCTTTCAAGGAGATAGGATTGCGTTGATTGTCAGAACAGGATTAAGGGATTAGTACGATGGACAGGATGGTGACGATACCGCCGGTGTAAGCAGTTTGGTATTTGGAGGCGATATGATTGCGTTCAATGTCAGAACAGGATGGTGGGATTAGTACGATGCACAAGATGGTGCGGTCCTGCCGCTAATGGCAGTTAGGTGGTAGAGTGATTAGCAAAGCCCATCAGGACGATCTGACCTCACCTGCCTTGGAAGTGGTGCATAGGATACCACTAGTTATAAGCCCCATAGGGACTCATAGGGGCTTAGGTAAGCAGCCAAGTAAGTTGAGCTTTTAGTAACTTATAGAACTATTTATTCTGGGGGGCTAAAAGCAATACGATGAAAGCATCAAAGAATTTGTCAAGGAGAAAATTTCTTGGTTCAACTGCAGCAACAGCTGCTACCTTTTCCATAGTCCCGGCCCATGTACTGGCCCGATCGGGGAAAATCCCGCCTTCCGATAAGGTGACGGTGGCCAATATTGGTTGTGGTACCCAGGGACTTAGGGAAATGAGCCGAATGCTGCAGCATGATCAACTACAAATTGTGGCAGTTTGTGATCCCAATAAAATGTCGACCAACTATGTGGACTGGTCACCCACGGGTATCCGCGACCATATCCGCCATACTCTGGAGGATGACAGTTGGGGATCGAGCCTTAATGGTATTCCGGGTGGGCGAGATATTGGGAAGGATTTCGTGGAAAAATACTATGGTAAGTTCCGAAATGATCAATCCTATAGGGGATGCACGGCTTACGAAGATTACCGGGAACTGCTCGCTAATCAGCAAGACCTGGATGCGATCAAGATCATGACTCCCGATCACTTGCATGCCACGATCGCCCTGGCTGGTTTTGCCAGCGGGAAGCATGTGATCACCCATAAACCCATCGCAAACCGCATGAAGGAAGCCCGCAAAACCATCAATACAGCTAAAGAAAGTGGTTTAAAATCCCACCTGTTAGCCTGGAGCGACAAGCCGGGAGGAGCTTTAGTCAGGGAATGGATTGATGCGGGTGTGATAGGGGAGCTGAAGGAAATTCACAACTGGTCCTACCGGCCGGTTTGGCCCCAGTATATGAGTCTTCCCCAAGATACCCCACCGGTTCCCGATGGTTTCAACTGGGATCTGTGGTTGGGTCCGGTGCCACATCGTCCTTATCATCCCAAATACACGCATACGGTATTTCGGGGTTGGTATGATTTCGGAGGAGGTAGTATGGCTGACATGGGACACTACAGTTTGTTTCCCTTGTTTCGTGCCCTGGGTGTGGAGACCGCTCCGGTGGCTGCCAAAGCTTATGGAACCAGGTATCGCAAGATTGAAGATCAGGTTTGCCGAGGAGTGGATAATGACTTTGCGTATCCTTATTCCTGTATGTTTAAACTGAATTTTCCGGAGCAATCAACCCTGCCGGCTTTTGATCTATACTGGTACGATGGAGGCATGAAGCCATTTGCACCTCCGGAACTGGAAGAGGACGGCCTCGATACCCCGGAAGAAGGTATGATGTTCGTTGGCGATCAGGGTAAGATCCTGGCTGGCTTCCGCTGTGAGGATCCGAGGATTATACCGGAAAGCAGAATGAATGCGTACACCGGGAACAAGACAATGGCAAAACCAAGTGACGCCAGCCGGACGGATGATTGGGTGAAAGCCATACTGGAAGATAGAGAAAGTGATGGCAGCTTTATTTATGCTGGACCGGTGACCGAGACCATTAATCTGGCGACGGTGGCCCTGAGGGCTGGTAAACGGGTAGAATATGATTCGAAAGAACTGAGGATTACCAATGATGAGGAAGCAAATCAGTACCTTACCCGGGATTACCGCAGTGGTTGGGAAATTTAGCAAGTATAACAAGACATATTCATGATTAACCGAAGACAATTTGTTGAAAAATCAGTGATGGCCGGTGCAGCAAGTCTGATAGCACCTTCCATGCTGGCAAAAACTGTAGAAAATATGGGAGCAAACCGAATGACTCACGATGATATTTCGCTGGCGCAATGGGCTCTGGTGCAGGAAATGCGAGACGGAAAGTGGAAGAACCTGGACTTTCCCAAAATAGCTAGGGAGGATTTTGGTTTAAATGGAATTGAGTTCGTCAACACCCTTTTCGAAGTGCCTACCAACCGATACTTGCAGCAATTGAAGCAAAATGCAGAAGATCATGGAGTAAAAATGGTATTGATCATGGTCGATGCTGAGGGAGATGGCTGCGAACCCACTCCTGAACTGAGGAAACAATTTGCGATCAATCACCGCAAATGGATTGATGCCGCCCAGTATTTGGGTTGTCATGCTATCAGGACCAATTGCCGGGGCCCGGAAAATGTTGATATGGATGAAGCTTTGAAATGGGCAGCAGAGTCATATCACATGTTGCTGGAGTACGCCATGCCGGCAGGCATCCAGGTGTTGATCGAAAATCATGGCGGTGTTTCCAACGATGCCGATTGGATGGTAAAACTGATGCAGAAGGTAGACAATCTCTATTTTGGCACTTATCCTGACTGGCGTCAACCGGCAGATGATTTTGACAACGTTGATGGTTGCCTTACTTGGCCGATTGATTTTCACGACCGGAAGAATGCACGGCTGGGTTGCGCTGGTCATCCTTGGTCTTCTCGTTTCAGTTGCCGGACAGCTT
>JAUILF010000136.1 GCA_030433135.1 Bacteroidia bacterium
ATTGTTACCTTCCTTGCTATGCTCGAGTTGCTCAGTCAGCAAAGAGTACTTTTGGTACAGGGAGAAGGCATTAATCATTTCTGGCTGACCCTGCCGGAAGTTGAGCCGGAGGATCTCGATGTAACCGAGGAGGAGTAAGGGTACTACAGACTACTTCTGGCTTCAGAATTGAATCAAAGATACCCAGTCAATGGATATACTATCAGTCGATAAATACTCATTCTAATTGAGGCTTTTTGTGAATAAGTAAATAATAATTTACTTTTGAGGCTGTGAAGTGTTCTCAATTCATCCGAATTCTAAAGAAAGATGGGTGGTTTGCAGTGTCTCAAACCGGGTCTCATATTAAGATGAGACATGAACACAAAAACGGGATACTCATAGTACCAAATCACGGAAGTAGTGAATTGGGAAAAGGGCTTGAGTTGAGACTGAGAAAACTAGCAGGTTTACCAAAGAAGTGATTCATGAATTTCAAATTTATTATTGAAAGAACAAATACAGGATATTCTGCATACGAGCAAAAGCATCCCATTTTTACAACAGGAGATAACATCCTGGAGCTTCAAAAGAATGCATTGGAAGCTGTAAACCTATACCTGGATAATGATGGGATTAAAGTTTCGCGATCAAATTTGGAATTCGACATAGACTTTAAGCAGTTCTTTGATTATTATAAGGTAATTAATTCGAAGCACTTGGCTCAACGAATAGGAATGAACGAAACCCTTTTGTCTCAGTATGTGACCGGAAGGAAAAAGCCATCTAGAAAGCAGGTTGCACGAATTATAGATGGCCTGCATGATATTGGAAGAGAATTATTGGAATTAAATCTTGTGTGATAGATCAGTGTGATTCTACAACAACTTCCTCAAAGCCGGTAAAATCACAGCTGCCCTTTCTTGGTCCAGATCGTGAACGGTCCTCTCACTGCCGGATCCGGATATCAATGACAGAATGGTTTTTTTCTCATGATCACTAAATACACCAAGTGACCTTCTGACAATAGGCAGGAAGTGGAGAAACTCCTCTTCTGTCAGGCCTTGAAACCAATCACCAATCAGGTTCCTTATGCTGGCTTTCTGTATCAATAGCCAACCTCCGTCATAGACCAATCCTTGCAGGAAGAGAGCTGGATGGTAAGGGTCTGTATAGCTGGACAATTCATAACTGACGATACGATTCACTTCTGAAAGTGGAATGACCTCTTTTCCCAGGAGAATCTTGATACTTACTCCTTTTATGATGGGATGACTTTCATGATGCTGCATGATGTCACCAAGGGCGGAAAACCACAGACTCTGATGTTGATCATTATCATCGAGTTGGATGGTCTGATTGACCTTCAATATCAGCGGTAGCAAGTCCTGGGCTACATCATCGGCAATGTGATTTACCTGCCGGGGAAGCAGTAGACAAACCCGGGGAAAAACCTGGTTTAGTAGTTCTCTTACCGAATCCACATTCAGCCTGGCCGTGTCTCCATAACGCAGGGACAGGATCAGTGAAGGAATCAGATGGAGCAGCAGAGCCACATCCTGGGATAAGTTTCCGATCTGGGTGATACGTCGGGCAATTGGGTCAATGAGTTCGGGAAGATGGCCGTGTAATACCTGATGCAATAATTGCCCGAGTTGGTCAAAATTGTCTTCCCTCTGCAAATGATCTTGGACCAGGTTGGTCGCTGCCTCATTAAGAGTGTTCCCCCACATGCTTGCTTCGATGATAAGGATAGCGTAGTCCGGTATCCATTCGAGGTACCAATATTCGTGGAAGTTCCCCAGTGGATTATGGTCGAGCTCTTCTTCTGAACCCCAGGGAATATTGAGTAAGTTCATTTTATGAAGCAACCGGCTGGCCAGCAGATGGGTCTTTTTGCGAAGATCCAGTTGCTTCTCCACACCGCTCTGACTCTTCCAGTCACGAGTCAGTCTGGCTTTCTTGATTTGGGCTTCAAGGTCCTTTTGCAGAGGTACCATGGGAATATCTTCAGAAACTGAACCTACATTTTCACCTTCCAGCAACCGAATTTTCATTTGTTCGATAAGCTGATCATTCCCCCGCAGGTACACCGCACTGATGGCATCGAACAGTTCGGATATTCCCGGCCCTGATCTTTCGCGGAGATTTGCCAGGGCATTTGCCATCATCGTGGATTCGATGACATGGGCCGGTGATATGCTATGACCCATTTCATTGAGTATACTTCCGGCACGGCTCATCCAGGTAGCGACTGCCTTTTCGGGATTTGTAAAAAGGGCTTCGTACCAATACGGCGATATCACGCCCGAACTGTATCCGCTATGCCGGGCAATTCGATTGTAGGACCACGGCACCCAGGTAGCAGATGTAGTCTTTTTGGTGAGCCCTTTGAGGAGTTTTCGGTCATCCGAAGCGGAGTGCGTAGCATGGTCAAGTGCAGGGCTGTGCCAGGCACCACAAACAACAGCAATATTTTTATAACCATCCCTGAGAGCCTGTCGCAACTGCATTCTCATGTGTGCTTCCCTGATCAGGTTGGACGGTCTGCCTGCTCCTCCAGCCAGGCGCAATTCACTCATCAGGTGTTGGATCATTTTAAAGATTTCAGGAGGCGATCCCTGCTGTTCGATATAGGTGTCCCACCATCGTTCCGGGTCATCATAACCTGCAATGTCGGCCATGTATGCAAAAGGGTCGCGTATCAGTTGACCTACCTTTGGTGGTGTTTCGTCCTGTTCCTTCAAATAGAATGATATGCCCTGGGGGAGGTCCATGAAGCGAATTTCCGCACCAGTTTTTGTAGCGAACAGCATGCCCTGCCACTCAGGAGAGAACAGGGTAAACGGATAATAGGCACAAATGTGCGGGTCCTGCTTATCGTAGACCAGGATAGCTGCCGGAGGGGTGATTAAAGCATCACTCACAAATGGGATGAGATGTTGACAATCGGCCGGACATTCAATCAGGATTACATCCGGATTTTGCAGAGCAAGGGCCTCCAGCATACTACGACTGGATCCGGCACCGTGATGTCTGATCCCATATATCTGTATGTTGTGATCCATTGCGGAAAAATTCCTGTGATGCCACGAAGCAAATGATTTGGCTCTTACTAATCCTGGGAGTTCATGATGGTTTTACATGCCTCGTACAGCTTGCTCCAGCCTTTTCTTTTTTTCATGACGGTTTCGAGATATTCTTCCAGTACACCGAGGTCTTGTTTCGGGTCCTTGATGACGGCACTAATCAGATGTTCGGCAATCGATCGAGTGGTGTTTTTGGGTTCATCGAAGTAAAAAGACATACTTTGACTGCTATGTATGGAAGATATGGCTTCGGCAGTACTCAGGGATGCAGTGGGTACTTTAACTTTGGTCTTACCATCTTCGGTAGATCCACTTCTCAATTCCCTGAAAACGGTAATCAGTCTTTTGATCTCTTCGATACCAATCAGTTTGTCTGGTATCTTGTTGTCAGTGTTCATCTGACCGACACGGAATGTTACTATTTCAAGTTCTTCTTCGAGGGTGGCCGGTAGTGGCAATCTAACGGTATTAAATCTGCGCTGCAAAGCCGAAGAGAGATCATGAATGCCTTTGTCCCGGTCATTGGCAGTGGCAATGATATTAAAACCATTGAGGGCTCTTACCTCCGTACCCAATTCCGGAACAGGCATAGATTTTTCCGACAGAATGGTGATGAGTGCATCCTGGATATCGGATGGTATTCGAGTCAACTCTTCAATGCGGGCAATCTTACCACTTTCCATGGCTCGCATGACCGGACTCTCCACCAGGGCTTCCCTGCTGGGGCCATCCTGTAGCAGCCGGGCATAGTTCCAACCGTAGCGAATGGCGTCTTCACTAGTGCCGGATGTACCTTGAACCAAAAGAGAAGAATCGCCTGTTATCGCTGCCGTCAGATGCTCCGACAGCCAGGTTTTTGCTGTACCTGGTACGCCAATCAGGAGGAGAGCCCTGTCCGTAAGCAGTGTGGCGATGGCCATTTCCACCAGGCGTTGCTGACCAAAGTATTTGGGCTCGATTACGGTCCCGTTGCCGGCTTTGCCCCCCAGAATGTAGGTACGCACCTGTTGTGGAGACAACTGCCAGTTCTCAGGCTTGTTCTTCGCTTTTTCTTTGGCAAGAGCCTTCAGTTCTTTGGCATACTGCTCTTCGGCATGGGCTCTTATATATAGTTGTTTTGTCATTTGAGTCCGGCAATATAGCTAAACAATTCATACCTGTTTTCCAGTATTTTGCGGAAGCGGACCATATCCTTATTCAGCTTGCTGTAGTACATACCCTGATCCGGCCAAAGCTTGCGTAAGGCCAGCGAAGCCCTGGGGTCCATCCTTTTTGCTACTACCGGTAAGAGGTCTTTGAGCAGCTTGATATCGGTCCGGTTTAAGCCTTGTTGTACATGGAAAAGCAGGAGTTCGGCCAGCATGTCGGAAAGCTTTCGGGACAGATAGTGTTTATTATCTGAAGTGACGATGGCTAGCTTTTCGATCCAGTAATCATCCGGATCCTTGAGGATCTCGCTGATCGTGGAAATGAAGAAGTCACTGTCAGCCGCTCCATATAGTCGTCTGGCAGGAATCTGGCTGGTGGAGAGCAGCGGATAGTGTTTTTGCCAAAAAGTTCCCAGGGCTTTGATCCAGGTCTCGGAACGATGCACAATGACACTTTCGGTTATACCGAGTGCAAGGAGTAGGAGAGTCGGTTTTGTAAGTAATTGCCGGCAAGCTTCATGGTGCTCCAGTTTGTCCGGTATAAGGGATTCTACCGCAACTATGGAAAGGATCTTTGGGAGAAGTTCCTCATCAACAGTCAGCGGTGATTGATCCAGATGAGGATGGAGCTCATTCAACAATTCAGGTACATTGATGGAGATCATTCCCTGGCTGATCTGAATGTGATTGTTTATAGCGGGGAGGAGAAAGTCAAGAGTGTCTTTACTCTCCCGGGTATCCAGGGTTAACAATGCCAGGTAAGCCTTTTTCTTCATGTCGGATGACCTGCCTTTGAGCCACTTCCGGCATATGGCTTCATCTGAAGGGTAAAGGTGGTGTCTTATGTGGTCAAACATTTTCTTCTGTTGTGCTGATGAAAGCCGATCAAAGACTGCCACATATTCCTCCTGTTGCTGACTTCTCAGCCATAGAAAGAGTTCTCGCAGGTTTAACCCCTGCGGATTGTCCTGGTCAATACTTTTGTTCTTGGCTGAAAAATACCAGCTGAACTGGGGGTTTTTGGCAGCCAGCCAATCTGCTCTTTCACCACATACCCTGATCAAATGCTTCCAAAGAGTATACTTTTTTTGACAATAGGTCAGAGCCGGGGGAATGGCTGCAGGGTGGAGATGCAATTGATGTGCATTAAGGAGAAGTAGTGCTTCGCGGAAAAGGTCCTGTTGGTTTGTAGAAATCAGGGCCATGATTTTTAATGCAGCCGGATAGGGACAAAAGGAACTTGATTCCGAAGGTGCGGGTGACGATTTGATCGGTCGAAGGAGGTCGAATCTCCGTGATCCTTTTTCGAGGGTAAAATAGGTGACGATACTTTTCCACAATAATTCTTCAGCATCATCGTGATCACTTTCTATTCCATTTTGCTCCAGAAAACTCCGAACAGGGCTCAGGTCGGTGTCTGATGTTATCCCATTAGTCAGGGTCTTTACCAACAAATGATGCAGATCCGGTGAAAAACGGTTATGATTCACGTTGACTGATGTTATTAGGAACCGTACAGGTTTGATAATTAGGCAAAACGATTATCTTTGCAGCGATTTTCGAAACCACCATAAAAAACTTTAGAATATATGGCAAATATAGGGAGAGTAAAACAGGTTATCGGACCGGTAGTAGACGTAAGTTTTACCGGAGAAGGAGCGGTTTTACCCGAAATTCTGAATGCACTGGAAATTACCCGGGAAGATGGGCAGATCCTGGTATTGGAATGTCAGCAACATCTCGGTGAAGACAGTGTGAGAGCCATTGCGATGGATGCATCTGACGGTGTGACCAGGGGTACTGAGGTAGTGGATACAGGGAAGCCAATCTCTATGCCCGTTGGAAATCAGATCAGGGGGCGATTGTTTAATGTGGTGGGAGAAACCATTGATGGGATCGGTTCTATTCCCAAAGATGAAAACAGTTATTCTATTCACCGTGAGCCACCCGCTTACGAGAATCTTTCTACCGACACAGAGGTATTGTTTACCGGTATCAAGGTTATTGATTTGGTCGAGCCTTATCAGAAAGGGGGAAAGATTGGACTTTTTGGTGGAGCCGGTGTGGGAAAAACCGTATTGATCCAGGAATTGATCAACAATATTGCCAAGGGATATGAAGGTATTTCTGTATTTGCCGGTGTAGGTGAGCGTACTCGTGAGGGAAATGACCTGCTTCGGGAAATGCTAGAAGCTGGTATCATCACCTATGGTAAGGAATTCATGGAGTCGATGGAAGAAGGAGATTGGGACCTGGACAAAGTGGATTTGAAGGAATTGGAAAACTCCAAGGCCACTTTCGTATTCGGGCAGATGAACGAACCTCCGGGTGCCCGTGCCCGGGTAGCCTTATCGGGATTGACCATTGCCGAGTATTATCGTGATGGTGATTTGAGCGATCCAAATGGAGGAAGAGATATCCTGTTCTTTATTGATAACATCTTTCGATTTACCCAGGCAGGTTCTGAGGTATCAGCACTTCTGGGCCGGATGCCTTCAGCAGTAGGTTATCAACCTACTTTGGCAACCGAAATGGGTGTGATGCAGGAGAGAATTACATCGACAAAGAGAGGATCTATTACCTCTGTACAGGCTGTATATGTACCGGCAGATGACCTTACCGATCCCGCTCCTGCGACTACATTTGCTCACCTTGATGCCACCACCGTACTGGACAGAAAGTTGTCTGCCCTGGGTATTTATCCGGCGATCGACCCACTAACCAGCTCATCGCGAATTATGGATGCCAATATCCTGGGAGATGAGCACTATCAGACTGCACAGCGGGTGATTGGAATCTTGCAGCGATACAAGGAACTTCAGGATATCATAGCTATCCTGGGTATGGAAGAGCTTTCTGAGGAAGACAAGCAGGTGGTACACCGGGCCAGAAGGGTTCAGCGCTTCCTGTCTCAGCCCTTCCACGTGGCCGAGGCTTTTACCGGTTTGAAAGGAGTGTTAGTGCCGATTGAAGAAACTATTCGGGGCTTTAACATGATCATAGATGGAGAGGTAGACGAATATCCTGAAGCGGCTTTCAACCTGGTGGGAACCATTGATGATGCCATCGCAAGGGGTAAGAAGCTTATTGAAGAAGCAAAAGGATAATCATGGTAATTAGTGTTTTAGCACCAGATAAAGAATTTTTTTCTGGGGAGATCAAGTCGGTCAAAGTACCCGGGGTCAGTGGGCAATTTGAGGTTTTGCAAAACCATGCCCCCATTGTGTCTGCCTTGAGTGCTGGCCCTGTTTATATAAAAAAGCAAAATGGGGAAGACCTTATTTTTTCTATTAGACAAGGTTTTATTGAGGTGTTGGCCAATGAGGTTTCTTTGCTCGTACAGGGTATTGAAACTGATACTTAGCCGGTAATTCTTACAACAAATTATAAAGAGTGAGCTCCATGGGATACCATGGGGCTTTTTTTATGGTTGAGATCAGGTAAGGGATGGCTGCCTGCCGATACCATTCGGAGGGGCGGTCATTGGAAACCACTTTGATTTATGTTCAGAATATTCTAACTTCAGGTAAATACTGCTACTGCCATTGAAGCTTAGACCTGTATCAGGTAAGAGGGTGCCAGATGTACCATTTAAGGGAATCATTTCGGGTTTGATCCGGGGTGAAGTAACGGCATTTGATCTCATCTTCGAAAAATATTCCCAAAGGGTTTTTCAGTTTTCTTACCAACTGCTGAAAAACAAATCTGATGCGGAAGGTGTGGTTCAGGAAGTCTTTCTCAAGTTATGGACACACAGACATCGGATTGATCCGGAAAGATCCTTTGAGGCATTCTTGTTTACGATCGTCAATAATTGTTGTGTTAGCCTCATCAGGAAAAGATCTACTCACCATAAATATATTGATTATATCAAGGCTATCAATCTGGCCGGACAGGCACAAAACCCAGCTAAGCAGATCGAGTTTCAGGAATTCCAGCATCAGGTTGAGCAGATCATCAATGCCTTACCTCCACGACAAAGAGAAATCTACTTGCTGAGCAGAGAAGAGGGTTTTTCTTATCGGGAGATCGCAAACAAGCTTAGTTTGTCCATTAATACCGTTGAAAACCACATGGTTAGGGCACTTAAGTACATCAGGGAGAGACTTGAAGAAGATTCGCTTATTTCCCTTATTACCATCCTTTTGTTTTGCTAGGATAATTTTTTTTGAAAGAAAGTTCGTATCAGGCTGGTGGTGACGCCTTGCTTATGCGTATTACCTGGTCAGAAGGATTTAATTAACCGGGATTAACTACTGCCCCACTCTGAGTTAGCATATGGACAAAGACTTACTTACCAGATACCTGAATGATCAATGTGAACCGGAAGAGGTAGAGCGGGTGATGGCATGGATTTCCAATCCTAAACATTCGGTAGAAGTGCGGGAAATATTGGAAGCTGTATGGGAGGAATTTCAATGGGAAGGTTCATCTGCCAGTATGGATTTTGACGATGCTCTACGCAAGTTACACCAGAAGATCGAGTTGGATGCCGGGCAAAGCCGGCCTGGTTTGCGTTTCAGGGAATGGATAGTGAGAGCCGCTGCCATTTTGTTCATACCAGTGTTGTCACTTCTGATCTACCAGTCAGTGAGCACTTCGGAGCAGGTTGTTTCATGGACTGAAGTGAGTACTCCGGTAGGAGGCAAGGCCAATTTTCAATTGCCTGATGGTACTTTGGTCTGGCTAAACTTCAATAGTAGTATTCGCTATCCTTTGTCGTTTTCGGGGGATATGCGTGAAGTCGAGTTAGAGGGAGAGGCATATTTTGATATTGCTCATGACGAAGCATCTCCATTTCTGGTTAAAACAAACCCTCTGGGAGTCCTGGCCACAGGTACGGAATTTAATGTTCTCGCTTATCCGGAAGATACCGTTACACAGGTGTCATTGATTTCAGGGGAGGTATTGCTACAACAATTAGGGTCAGGTCAGTCCAGAACTCTGTATACCATGAAGCCCGGGCAACAATCCACCTTAGGTCGCAAGAGCAGAAAAGTTAGTATCCACACAGACAGAAATGACAGGGCTACAGCCTGGTTAGAAGGAAAAATGATTTTCAAAGATGACCGTATCGATTACGTTTTTGAGCATTTGAGCAGATGGTATAATGCTGATTTTGCATGGGACGATCCGGAGTTGTTGCAATATACCTTTACGGCTACTTTAGTTGATGAGACACTGCCCCAGGTTTTGGAACTGATGGAATTAGCCACTCCTATAGAATTTGAAATTATGCCCCGAAAAGAACTTACTGATGGATCTTTTTCCAGAAGTACTATTGCTGTCAAATTAAATAATTGAGGAAACTAAAAACCAGAGAATATGAAGAAATGAAATAAAAAAAGGCAGTGGGATGCTGCAACATCACAACTGCCTCGTAGTCATTTTGACTGCACAAAAATCCATTTTATGAGTCAAACTTTAAACATTTTAAAATTATGGAAATTCTACGGAATACCCCTGCCGGATTGAGGTCCATACTCTTTTCTAACAAAACTTTAGTAAAAATGAACCTGACAAGCCTGATTCTTGCGATATCAGTTCTGCAGGTTTGTGCTGCGGGATCTTATGCTCAAACTGCCAGGTTATCGCTAGACATGACCGATGCCCGGGTTGAAGAAGTGTTACAGGACATAGAAAATCAGAGTGAATTTTTCTTTCTCTACAGTCCAAGGATTATTGATGTTGATCGGCGCATTTCGGTTAAATTGAAAAATCAAAATATTGAAGAAGTTCTGCGTAAGATATTTATGGATACTGATGTGGAATATGTCATCAAGGGACGACAGATCGTGCTATCCACAGAGGATCTTACGCAGGGCGATGTTACAGAACTCTCAGCGGCAGCTGCAGTTCCCATCAGGGGAACAGTTCGTGATGCCGGGGGAGAAGCCCTGATTGGTGTAAACATACTGGTTAAAGGAACTGGTGAGGGAACGGTTACTGACTTTGACGGTAATTACCAGCTGGATCTGGAAACAGGATCAGAAACATTGGTCTTTTCCTACACGGGATATCAAACCATGGAGGTCCAGGTTGAAGGTCAAAGTACCTTGGATATAGTGATGGTCGCTTCGATCGCTGAACTGGATGAAGTCGTGGTAGTGGGCTACGGTACCCAGCGCAAAAAGGATCTGACCGGAGCTGTGGGTACTATTGATGGAGACATGGTGGCAAATCGCCAAAATATGCAGGTTTCACAGGCTCTGCAGGGTTCTATGGCCGGAGTCCAGGTGACCCGGGACAACGGTGCCCCCGGAGCAGATGCACAGATCAGGATAAGAGGTGTTACCACTATCGGAGATAATAATCCGCTCATCATTGTTGATGGTATTCCATTTGACAATATTGATGATGTCAATCCTGATGATATCAAGGATATATCGGTATTGAAAGACGCGGCTTCAGCAGCCATTTATGGGTCAAGGGCTGCTGCGGGAGTGATCCTGGTAACCACCAAGAGAGCGGAGGCCGGGCAATTAAACCTGAGCTATAATGCCGAGTTTGGTTATGATAGTCCCACCGACTATCCGAGAAAAGTAGACGTCGTCCGATACATGCAGGCGGATAATGAAATGAGATGGAATGATAATGGAAACACAGGTACTGAGTATGGGACCTATCCACAGGAAATAGTTGATAATTATCCCTCATTACATGCGGACAATCCCAATCTATATCCTGATGTAGATATGTGGGATCTGGTCATTAAAGACCGGGCTCTCCGGACGAGTCATGCATTGAGTTTGTCAGCAGGTACCAATGTTATCCGGTCCAAAGTAAGCCTGGCTTACGATTACGACGATGGCCTGTATGAGAAAAGGAAATTTGAAAGGTTCTCTGCCCGTTTCAACAATGATATAACGATCAATGATTTTATTTCTGCCACGGCAGATATTTTCTGGAGAAGATCTGTGTTTAATGATGCAGATGTTAATCCTATTCCTCATTCCATAATTCATGCACCGGTGTATGCTGCTGAATGGGATGATGGCCGGGTAGCTCCCGGTAAGGCAGGTGCCAATATTTACGGACAGGTTAAATACGGTGGATTTCGTGATGATTGGAGAACTTCTGTTGGCGGTAAAGCTTCCCTTACTATTACCCCGGTAGAAGGATTGAGATTTACAGGCGTGGTGGCTCCACGTTTTGATTTTGATAAAGGCAAACATTTCCGCAAAAAAGTAGAAGCTACCAGTTATTCGGATCCTTCCGTTGTTGAAGCTGTGTTGCAATATGCCAGCACAACCAGATTGGATGAATTTCGTAATGATGACCTGAACGTCACCACTCAGTTTATTGCCTCTTACGACAAGGACATGGGTGACCATCATTTCAATGTTATGGGAGGCTATGAGAATTTTTATGCCCGGTTTGAGCAACAATCGGCCAGCAGGGATCAATACGATCTCAATAGTTTTCCTTACCTCAATATCGGTCCATTGGATTTGAGAGATAACAGTGGAACCGCCTGGGAAAATGCATACCGTTCCTGGTTTGGAAGGATTGTATACGACTATGCCAATAAATACTACTTGCAGGCGAATGTCCGGTTTGATGGTTCATCCCGATTTGATTCAGACTACCGGTGGGGATCATTTCCGTCTTTTTCTGCCGGTTGGGCTATTTCCGAAGAACCGTTTTTTGAAGGTTTTGCCGGAATGGATTTTCTCAAGTTGAGGGCTTCCTGGGGTACCTTGGGTAATGAAAGAATTGGTAACTATCCCTATCAGTCTACCATTGATTTCAGTAACGCTTTGCTATACCAGGGATCACAGGTCGTGTCCCTTCAAACAGCAGCGCAAAGACAATTGGCCATCCGGGACATTTCCTGGGAAACCACAGAATCCCTGGACTTTGGCATAGATGCCGTATTCTTTGACAATCGAGTCAGACTTACAGCTGATTATTTCTTGAAAAAGACCAACGATATGCTGTTGGCTCTGGAAATACCCGATTTTATTGGATTCGACAATCCCGATCAGAATACAGGACTGATGAAGACAAGAGGTTGGGAACTCGAGCTCGGGTATTTCAAAAATGAAGGTATTTTTCGGTATTCAATCACTGCCAATCTCTCCGATTATCGATCTGAGATGGGAGACCTGGGCGGAACAGAGTTTTTGGGAGATCAAGTGAAGTTTGAGGGTAGCGAATTCGATGAATGGTATGGCTATATTTCTGAAGGACTGTTTCAATCACAGGAGGATCTGGATGCATCGGCTGTAACCAACCAGAATGTGAAAGTAGGGGATGTCAAGTATCGCGATATCAGTGGTCCTGATGGAGTGCCTGATGGCCAGATCTCCCCCGAATACGACCGGGTCTTACTGGGAGGTTCACTACCACGGTTTCTCTATGGTGTCAACTTCAATATGGAATTTCACAATTTTGATTTATCCATTGCAGTTCAGGGTGTAGGTAAACAAAATACCCGTATGCAGTCCAGGTGGGTAGAACCATTGGCTGAAAACTGGGGTAATGTGCCATTGTTCATTGATGGCAACTACTGGAGCCACTACAACAGTGCTGAGCAAAATCTGGCTGCACAATATCCAAGGTTGAGTTTCGCTTCCAGGGGAAATAATTATACGATGTCTGACTATTGGCTTTTCAATGGAGGATATATGCGCCTCAAGAACATAACACTTGGTTATTCCTTGCCAGGACAACTGTTAAATAACCTTCGTATGCAGAGTGCCAGGGTATATATCAGTGGATCAGATTTGTTTTCGATCGACATGTTTCCGGAAGGATGGGATCCTGAAGTTGGATCGAGTAGCTATCCTATTACCCGTTCACTGATTATGGGCTTATCCGTACGATTCTAAATGCATAAAAAATGACTGTTATGAAAAATCATATCTATATATTATTTGTGCTGATTCTCACGGGGACAGCATGCAATGACCTGGATTTAAACCCACTTGCCGAAGGTTCAAGTGAAACATGGTTTTCTAATGAGACCGAGTTTCAATGGGCTGTAAATGATCTGTACCGGCTCGTTTTTTGGGATGTAGCACCAGCAGGTGGTGACCAGCCGGCTGAATGGACAGACGACTGGACTTCGAGAAATGCACTTACACCCATTACTTCTGCTACCATCAATGGGGAATGGTCAACTGTGATACAAAGTTGGACCAATGCTTACAAGGCCATTTCCAGGGCTAATACCATTATCAATAAATTGAAGGAAGACAATGCAGAACTACTGGAAGCTGACAAAATCAGTTTCGAGGCTCAGGCACGTTTTGTCAGGGCCAGTATGTATGCTCGTCTCATTTCTTATTTCGGTGATGTACCCTTCTTTTTGGAAGAACTCACTATCGAAGATGCTTTTGAAACACCTCGTACTGACAAGGACCTGATCTTGCAGGAAATCTATGCAGACTACGATTTTGCAATTGAACATCTTCCGGTCGAAACCGGTAGCGATGTAAAGATTGCTACCAAAGGTGCTGCTCTGGGATTAAAAGCCCGGATCGCATTATATCAGGAGGATTTTGGTGTGGCTGCCACTGCAGCTAAAGCTTGCATGGATCTTGGTGTATATACCTTGTATCCAGACTTCAGAGAGCTCTTTTTATCCAAAACCAAGAACCCAAACGAGGTTATTTTCAGTTGCCCCAGGTCCAATGAATTGGGAATCAGTTTTACCGGTTCTGCTGTCCAGTGGTATATTACCCGAAACAGTGGTGGATGGGGATCCCGAAACCCCTCCTGGGATCTTCTGGCAGCTTATTTGTGCACAGATGGCCTGCCCATTGATGAGTCCCCATTGTTTGATCCGGGTGATCCATTCAATAATCGAGACCCCAGATTGGGAGCCACTATTGTTCCCTTTCAGAGCGAACATTTAGGGTTTATGTATCAGCCGCATCCGGACTCACTGCAGGTTTTAAATTTTAAGACCGGAAATTATCAGATAAATAATGACAACCGGGTCAATGCCCAGTTTGCCTCGTACAATGCACTGGTTTGGAGAAAGTGGATCGATGAGGATTGGTCAGACGACCGTCAGACGGATCCCGATATGTTCGTATTGCGTTTTGCAGATGTACTGCTGATGTATGCTGAGGCTAAAATCGAACTCAATGAAATCGATCAATCGGTGCTGGATGCCATGAATATGGTTCGTGCCAGGGCATATCAGGTAGATCCGGCTGAAGTTGGATCCTATCCTGCAATAACAACCACGGACCAGGCAGAACTCAGAAAGACTCTTAGAATTGAACGAAGGATGGAGTTCGCACATGAGGATTATGGCCTGCGGTATATGGATCTTATCCGTTGGAGGCTTGCAGAAAAAGCACTTAATTCAACGATTTATGGAATGTTGGATCCTGCTGACCTAAAGGAACGGATTGTAGATCAGGGACTGTGGTTTTGGCCGGTAGTTCCTGAAATAGATGAGGATGGAATACCCGATTTTGATCCGATGTATGATGCCGGGTACAGCAAGATACTGGCGGTAAGAAGTTTTGATGCTTCACGCCAATATCTGTGGCCAATTCCCTCGAAGGAAATCCTGGTTAATGAATCATTGACTCAGAATCCGGGATATTAATGAGTAAAGGTTTTTCATATTCCCGGTTTAATTAAGTGTGGTAGTAGTTTAAGATGTAGCGCATCTTAACGGTGCGCTACTTTCTACCCCCTTTTCAATGATTCGAGATTCAGAGGCTTTTCAAAAATGCTTTATCATGAGACGTTACTGTCTTCTAC
>JAUILF010000137.1 GCA_030433135.1 Bacteroidia bacterium
GGTTTCATTTTCAGCCCTTACTCCCTGCAACCTTTTGTAATAATTCATGAAGTGGCTTTTTGGCCGATCCAGGATATAGTCTCCTCCAATCAACTTGTTGCCCCCTTTACTAAGCTGGATAAAAATGTTATCAAATTCCTGCAATTGTTGGGTATTCCCCTCAGGTTGCAGGGGAATGCTGTTATCAGATAATGCAGCCAGTACTTCAATATCATTAGTCAGTTTTCCGGCGAGCCGCAGGTCAAAGTTGGAATTCAAAACCAGGTCTTGTCTGTTGCCAATGGATAAACCCCGGGAGAAAGTACCATCGTACTGGATACCCGGTTGAGCAATCAGAGGGGATTGTACCTGACTCGGCTCATATCTGATGGGTTCGAGTACATTGAGTCCACCATCCCTGTATAGTAGGGAGTCAAACCGGGAGTTCCAGCTGTCCACCTGGATGGGGAGAATGCGAAAGTGAACCAGATAGGCTTGATATGGCATTCCCCTGAATGAAGAAGAGGGGTTCCAGATAAAATAACTTCCCGAGAGATAATAATCTTGACCTCGGACCGGGAGACTATCCGATCCGTCACCCATGAGTTGTACCGATTCAGGCACCAGGGCAAAGGCTGAAAGGAGAAAGGAATCACTTTGGTTATGGATTTGTACCTGTCGCCAGTTACTGACAGGAGTAGACTGTGCACTTAACTCCGTGGTAGAGAGTAGTGTGATAATGGCAATAGTTATACAGTATGTAAGTAAAGGTAGTTTCATTCCTCCAGCCTGCTTCAAAAACGATTTTTTGCCGGTATTAGGGTGGATAACAGGCCTTTTCTTGCCAGCTAGTGCCGGATATCGCTGCGAAATAATATTTCAGTGTCAATTATGCGAGACTTGCGCACTTATTATACATTTGCGGGCTGCTCTTAGCAGCTTAGCCAAACACATTAAAAGTTTTTTTCCTTTTAAATGATAGATATACTGTTAAATATTAGACAATATCCCTATAAGTGGCAAAAGTGGCATTCAAATTGCTGTAAGTTCTAATGTGAAATCTAAAACTTTTTTGATTTAGGCCTTAAAGTGAGCCCTTTATGCTAATAAATGCCATCATTGTAGAAGATCATGCCCTTTTTGCCGAGGGTTTGATTGCACTACTGGAAAAATCTGAAGACCTGAATATCAGGATACACGGAGTATTTACCGATCCCGAGCAGGTTACAGATATACTGGAGAGAAAAAGCATTCAACTTGTATTTCTGGATTTGAATCTGGGAAAAGTGAATGGACTTGATCTGATTGACCCGATAAAGTTACTTTCTCCAGACACCAGGATTCTGATTGTTTCAGGGTACGATAATCAAAAGTTTGTGAAGCGTGCCTTTATTGATGGAGCGGATGGATATATCCTGAAAGGATCTACCCTGGCAGAACTGGTCGAAGGCATCGAAACTGTACTGGCAAATAATACATTCATGGGTAAGGGCGTTCAGGTGACAGCACCTTATCGCGAGGCCAACACCTCTTCTTCTAAAGCGAGGAGGAGTCAATATATGGATGCTTACTCAGTGAAACAACAACTGACGAAACGCGAGCAGGAAATTTTGCAGCTTATTACACAGGCATTCAGTAATAAAGAGATCGCACAAAAGTTATTCATAAGTGATCAGACTGTCAGTGTTCATCGCAAAAATATTATGCGCAAACTGGGTGTCAGCAATACCGTCAGTTTGGTTAAGGCTGCGCAGCGTTTGAGCATTAGTGAATCATGAAATTGTTGAGAAACAAACTGGGTTCAGGCCCAAAAATAATTGCTATGAAGAAATTCGTTCTACTTTCATACTTTCTGGTAGGCCTGTTTGGTTTTGTGTGGGCTCAGCCTACCTTCGAGATTGACAATACTACAGGTGATCCCGGTACCGTAGTCAGTGTCAATTTTAAAGTAGATGACTTTGCGGACATTGTGGGAATGCAATTTACCATCAATTGGGATCCTGCCGTATTGTCCTTTAATTCATTGACCAATATTACCAATCAGATTGATGATTTTGATGAAGGATCATTTAATACGGACCCTAATTGGGTAAATAACGGAAATATCAGCGTCAGCTGGTTTGATTTTGGTGCTGAGGGCAATACTGTACCCGATGGGACCATCATTTTCACGCTGAATTTTGATGTTGTAGGTGGATCTGGTTCGTCAACTGTTGTGACAATTAGCGGTGAGCCCAGAGCCATTGAAGTGATCAATGAGGCCGAGGAAGATATAGGCCTCAATGTAAGTGGAGGTCAGTTTACGGCTACTGGAAATGGTGGTGGAGGCACTTTCAGGCTACTTGGTTCGGATGAAATGGGTGCCAACGGTGAGACCGTTTGTGTTGAAGTGTCTACGCAGGGTTTTACCAATATCCTGGGTATGCAGTTCAGTATCAACTGGGATCCGAGTGCTTTGCAGTTTACTGAGGTGGGTGCTTTCAACCTGGAGGGATTGAATGAAGCGACGTTTAATACCGATGACGTTGCTGAAGGGAAATTGGGATTGCAATGGAATGATCCTGCTGTAAATGAAGGAATAACCGTTCCGAACGGGACAGTCATTTTTAACGTTTGTTTCCGTATTGTGGGTGATGGGGGAAGAGAGACTGTTAGTTTCACTAATGACCCGGTATCCATTGAAATACTGGATGCAGATGAAAACAGGCTGACTTTTGCTAAAAAAGATGGCAGTGTGACCATTGATGGAAGTGGTGGAGGAAGTGATTGTGATGTGGAAGGGTTTGCGCTTGAAGCAACCCAGGAAAATGCAGATCCCGGTACTCAGGTTTGTGTCGATATCAAGGTTAAAGGCTTTAATAGCATAACCACTATGGGATCTACTATCGAGTGGAATTCAGCCATACTCAGTAATCCCACCATTGAATCCATTAATCTGCCTGATTTGAATGAGGAACTCTTTAACCTGGATCAGGGAGCTAATGGAATCATCTCATTTATCTGGTTAGATAATACTACGGAGGGGATTGATCTGGCAGATGGCACCTCTATTTTTACCATTTGCTATGATGTAATAGGATCTGATGGGCAATCAACAACGATTTCGTTCACTGATGGTATTACCGAGAGAGAAGTAACGCAGGATGGAATGAGTATTGATTTCCATCAGTGTGATGGAAGTGTGACCCTGGGAAACGGAATGGGAGGCATTAGTGTCACATCAAATGTTGAATCACCCAGCTGTGCCGGTGAAGATGATGGCAGTATAGATATTAGTGTGAGTGGAGGCACATCGCCGTATAGCTACGAGTGGATGAAGGATGGTAATGTGATTAGCAACGACGAGGATCTGGATAACATCCCTGCCGGAACATATACAGTCAATGTAACCGATGATACAGGAGGAGAGACTTCGTCAGAAATTGTAGTGAATGATCCGGATGGAGTAGAAATAATTGATGCTGAGATTGTAGATGGTAGTGGTATGGATGGATCCATATCGCTGACGGTCAGTGGAGGGGCGACACCTCTGGATTATATGTGGAGCAATGGTGAAACTACTCGTGACATTGCGGGATTGGAGCAGGGCACCTACAGTCTGACGATAACTGATGCCAATGGTTGTACCCTGGATACCTCCTTTAATGTTGGTGCCGGCGATCTCATGGTGGATATCAGTACCATGCGGGTAACTTGTAATGGTGAAGAGGACGGTGTACTCATGGCAGAAGTGAATGGAGGCACCGGTCCATATACATACAGCTGGAGTAATGGAGGTACAGGTTCCAGTATTACCGGGCTGGCTCCCGGCAATTACACAGTAACAGTCACTGACGCAGCCGGAGCTTCTGTTGAAAGTGATGCAGAAATGACGGAGCCAAATCAACTAATCGTCAATGTGGAAACCACACCATCTCCCAACAACGTGGAAGGGACTGCACTGGCAAATGTCAGTGGTGGAACCGAGCCCTATACTTACCGGTGGAATGATGGAAATCCACCATCTACCACACGACTCATTATTAACCTGGCACAAGGTAGTTATACAGTACTTGTGACGGATGACAACGGTTGTATGGCACAAGGAACTGGTCCAGTGACCGAAAGTGACGTGGAATGTTTTAGCGGAAAGGAAGTAATGACACCAAATAATGACGGAAGAAACGACCAATTTAATATCGCATGTGTGGAAGGAACCGATAATGAACTGGAGATCTACAGCCGGCAGGGGGAGCTGGTGTATGAAACCTCTAATTACAATAACGACTGGTTAGGAACAGACAATAATGGTGAAGAGCTGGAGGATGGAGCCTACTACTGGGTACTTCGGGTGCGAAGAAGTGGCATCCTGGAGCAGTTTACCGGACACTTGACTTTACTTAGGAATTTAAACTAGAAGGTGGGTTTACACAACCAAACTTAGCTTAGAATTGATACCCATGAAAAGACTTATACTATCTATAGCGATTATCGGAAGTTTCCTGACCTTGAGCCAGGCACAGGACGAAGGATACATCCGGCATTATCTTGTAAATCCTATCCTGGTCAATCCCGGATATACCGGATTTCAGGACCACCACAGTCTGGTACTGAATTACAACAATCAATGGGCAGGGTTTCCCGGACAGCCCAGAACGGTGACCGCCAGTTACAATGGACCAGTTAGTGAAAGCATTGGTCTGGGGGCTATGGTCCGCAGTGACAACGCAGCATCACTGACACGAAATATGATTCAGCTTTCCTACGGCTTTAAGTTTATCCTTAATGAGTTGGAACTTTCTCTGGGATTGGCCACAGCTTTTGAGCAAACACGCCTGAAAGGTTCTGCTATTTTGGATCCTAGAGTTGACATACAGGATCCGGTACTACTGGATGCTACTGATGGTATTTCATTGTTTGATGCGGCTTTTGGGGTACATGGTAATACCAATGACTTCTTTTTTGGCGTGGCTGCACCAAATCTTGTACGTGCCAGATTAAATAGTGATCCGGCGGTGGAATCTGAAAAAGCGGACAATTTGTTTTCCAATTTCCTCGCTTATGCTGGCTACAAATGGCAGGTTGAGGACAACAATTTTTACGTTGAGCCATCGATTATGGTCAAGAACCTGCGTAACAGTCCTTTCATGGTAGATATCAATGGTAAGGTCTATTTCTTTGAAGATCAGTTGATTGGTGGTCTAACCTATACGGTGGGAGGTGGAAATAGGTTCTCACTACTACTGGGAACAGACTTGCCAAACTTCGGACTCTATTACAGTTATACTACCTCTTTTCAGCAATCTCAAGCCTACAAGAATGGAGCTCACGAGGTGACGATCGAGTTTACCTTCGGCAGCCGTAAGAAGACCCTCGAGGACGAATAAAAAGGGTACGTAGCTCTGAGGTTACTTACCGCATTCAATCAGGTGAAGCGACAACCGAGACTTTTTGCTCCTGCAAGTCACTGAAAATCTTGTCCGACAATTTCCTATAGACATATCCGGAACCCGGAGACCAATGGAGTTCAATGTCCAGGTCCTCCAGGAAACTTTCTGAATGAGCCCGAACCATAATGTCGGTAACAGTTTGGCCTTGATGCACAACCTTCATTTCCTGTACCCTCAGTTCCGGATCCAGAGCTTGATATAGCTCAGTTAGTGTGTTGTTGTCAGTGACGGTATCTACCTGATATTTGTCAATTAATGCCGGTCGGTTGATATCAAAATTATCAAAGCTTAGTTCGTCTTTCCAGAGTTCGTAGTTCTCCAGTATTTTGGTCTCATCGCTATCACCAATGGCCACGCGTTTTTCTACTTTGATCACCTGACTATCTGCCGTGATATCGGAAATGAATCCGGTCAGATCGAAATACTGCTTTCTGTTCCCATTTTGTAATCCTTCCGGTGTACAGGAAATGAACTGTACCGCGAGTAATGCCATTAAAGTGCTTTGTTGAAACACCAGTACCGCTTTCTTTGGATTGAACACTATACCAGGATTTCGCCATCCATTTCTGGAGGAATTTCGATGTTCATCAGATGCAATAAGGTAGGAGCAAGGTCTGCTAGCTTACCGTCCTTGAGGGTCAATGCCTCATCACCAGGTGCAACCAGTATACACGGAACCGGATTCTTGGTATGGGCTGTGTTAGGACTTCCGTCCTCATTAACCATGAAATCTCCATTGCCGTGATCAGCAATAATCATTATATAATACTGGTTTTCCAATAATACAGGTATTAACTGCTCCAGGCAATGATCTACGGTTTCGGCAGCCTTTACCACAGCTTCGAAGACCCCTGTGTGACCAACCATGTCGGTGTTGGCATAATTGAGACATATAAAATCAGGTGAAGCACTGTTTATTTCCTCTATAATACCTTCGGTGATCTCCGGGGCACTCATTTCGGGTTGAAGGTCGTAGGTAGCTACTTTTGGAGATGCCTTCATAATCCTTTTCTCACCATCAAAAGCTTCTTCCCGACCTCCGTTGAAAAAGAAGGTTACATGCGGGTATTTTTCCGTTTCAGCAATTCTGACCTGTGTTTTCCCCTTATCAGCCAGAACTTCTCCCATTGTATTTACCAAATCCTCATTGTCAAAAAGCACGGAAATCCCGGTAAATGCTTCGTTGTACCTCGTCATTGTTACATAGTCCAGGTCCAGTTTCTTCATATCAAAATCCGGCATATCCTCCTGGGTAAGTACCTGGCTGATTTCCCTGGGGCGATCTGTACGGAAATTGAAACAGATAGCCAGGTCTCCATCCTTGATTAAAGCTATAGGTTGGTCATCCTCACCATTTACCACAATGGGCTCTATAAACTCATCTGTGATGCCATCTTCGTAACTTTTCTGCACAGCTGTGAGGACATCTTGTGTCTGTTCACCTTCTCCCTTTACTAAAAGGTCGTATGCCAATTTAACCCGTTCCCAGCGCTTATCACGATCCATGGCATAATACCGGCCGATAACACTGGCCAGTCTGGATTTCTTATCTGTAAGAAACTTTTGCAGCCCTTCAAGGTATTTAAATCCACCGTGAGGGTCGGTATCCCGTCCATCCATAAATGCGTGGATAAATATCTTTTCTGCTCCCTGTGCTTCAATGATGTCGATTAGTGCTTCCAGGTGTTTAATATGTGAATGCACACCCCCATCAGAAAGCAATCCAAAGAGGTGAATGTCCTTTCCCTGGCTTACCGCACGCTCTATATTTTCAAGGAGCACTGTATTTTTGGCCAGGGTACCATCTTCGATAGCTTTGTTGATCCGGGCAAATTGCTGATAGACGATTCGTCCGGCACCAATATTCAAGTGCCCTACTTCAGAATTACCCATTTGCCCTTCGGGCAGTCCCACCTGCAAACCATGAGTCACCAGGGTACTGTTCGGATAGGTTTTGATCAATTGGTCAAAATAGGGAGTATCTGCCCTGGCAATGGCATCAACCTTGGGATCGGGACCAAGTCCCCAGCCATCAAGGATTAACAAAGCTGATTTCTTACTGGTTTCCATAGCATTTATTCGTGGCCTGCAAAGCTAATAAAATAGACCTGAATCCTCTTTCAGAACTCCAAGGCCAAACAGAGCAAAATCGTACTTCACAGGATCAACGGGATCAAGTTGTTTTAGTTTTCCGGTCAATTCCACTACAGTTTTCCAATCCGTTTGCTTGCGCTGAATCAGGTTCAATCGTCTGGCGACCCTGTCCACATGCACATCAAGGGGTATCATGAGTTCGGCGGGATCGATATTTTTCCATATCCCAAAATCAACTCCCCTGTCGTCCTGTCTGACCATCCAGCGAAGGAACATATTGATCCGCTTACAACTTGAATTTCGGACTGGAGTTGATACGTGTTTTTGGGTCCTCTTTGGAGCAGAAGGAAGGGAGAAGAAGACCTCCTGAAAACGCGCAAGTACATCCCCCATGTTTTGATCCTCCTCTCTCATCAGAAAAAGGGCCTCGAGACTCCTATGCTTCAAATAGTAGTCCTGGAGAAAACTGAGAAAATAAAGTGTGTCAGTATACTGAAAGGTCCTGTGGACAAATTTAGCAAAGACCCTTCGGTCTTTTTCTTTGTGATTAACTATAAAATCGTGGGGGGCGTTATCCATCAGGTTGAAGAGTTCTCCCGCCTTGTTAATGATGGTCTTGCGTTGTCCCCAACTCAAAATGGCGGTCCAGAATCCGGTAATCTCAATGTCCTGTTGGCTGGTAAACCGATGGGGAATGCAGATCGGGTCATTGTCAATAAATCCAGGTTCGTTGTAATGACTGGAATAATGGTCAAGCAGGTCTTTTACCTGTTTGAAAGTAGGCTCCAAAAGGGAAATTAGGTTTTAAGGACTTGCTTGATTTCAACGATTTCATAACCCTCAACCACATCACCGACTTTGATATCATTGAAGTTTTTGATGGTCAGACCGCATTCAAGGCCGCTTTTTACCTCCTTGACATCGTCCTTGTATCGCTTCAGCGAACTAAGTTCTCCAACAACACCTTCTTTGGTTGGGTAGATTACGATTCCATCTCGAATAACTCTCACTTTGGTGTCACGCATGATCTTGCCATCCTCAACATAACAACCTGCCACGGTTCCAACTTTGCTAATCTTGTAGGTCTCTCTAACGGCTACCTGACCCACAATCTTTTCTTCCTTGGTTGGTTCAAGCAGTCCTTCAATGGCCGAAGTGATTTCTTCAATGGCTTCGTAGATGATGGAGTAGAGTTTGATTTGCACACCTTCCTGCTCTGCCAGTTTACGTGCTGTGAGAGATGGTCTGACCTGGAATCCGATAATGATCGCATCAGAAGCAGATGCCAGAAGTACATCAGATTCGATAATTTGTCCCACGGCTTTATGGATTACATTTACCTGAACCGTCTTCTGCGACAATTTGATCAGTGAGTCCGAGAGTGCTTCAATACTACCATCCACATCACCTTTGACAATAAGGTTCAATTCCTTGAAAGTACCAAGTGCGAGGCGTCTTCCGATCTCATCCAGGCTGATTCGTTTACTGGCCCGGTTGGCTTGCTCCCGGCTGATTTGAGCACGCTTAGCAGCAATTTGCCTAGCCTCCTGCTCGTTTTCCATTACCTTAAACTTCTCACCAGCTTGCGGGGCTCCACTTAGTCCCAGAATAAGTACAGGCGTTGAGGGGCCAACTTTCTTCACGCGCTTGCCCCGCTCATTGTACATAGCTTTCACTCTACCGGAGTGCTCGCCACTAACTACCGGATCACCAATTTCCAAAGATCCATTGGTCACCAGTAGCTTACATACGTATCCGCGACCTTTATCCAGAGATGCTTCTATGACGGTGCCAATTGCGTCCCGATCAGGATTGGCTTTCAGTTCAAGGATATCGGCTTCCAGCACAATTTTTTCCAGCAGGAGATCAATGTTTTCACCCGTTTTGGCTGAAATGTCCTGAGACTGGTATTTACCACCCCAGGATTCCACAAGGTAATTCATTGAAGCCAATTGCTGTTTGATCTTTTCGGGATCTGCACCCGGCTTATCAATTTTGTTGATTGCAAAGATAATGGGTACTCCAGCTGCTTGAGCATGGCTCATAGCCTCCTTGGTTTGAGGCATGATGTTGTCATCGGCGGCCACTATAATTACAGCAATATCGGTTGCTTTGGCACCCCTGGCACGCATAGCAGTAAATGCTTCGTGACCTGGAGTATCGAGGAAGGTTATCCTGCGGTCATCATCTCCGACTTCCACTTCATAAGCACCAATATGCTGAGTAATACCACCGGCTTCACCCTCGGCAACTTTTGCTTCTCGAATATAATCAAGCAGTGATGTCTTACCGTGGTCCACATGACCCATAACAGTCACAATTGGAGCACGAGGCACCAGATCTTCAGGATCATCTTCGATCTCTTCCTCCTCCTCGGTGTCTTCCTCTGCACTGATGAATTCGACCTCGTGATCAAATTCTTCTGCGAGTAATTCTATGATTTCTGCATCCAGCCGCTGGTTGATGGAAACAATTACCCCCAGATTCATACATGTTGTGATGATATCCGTGACGGACACGTCCATCAGGTTTGCAAGCTCCTGAGCTGTAACAAACTCAGTAAGCTGGATTGCTTTTGTTTCTTTTTCCTGCAATTCAGCCTCCTGCTTTTCCCGCATCTCCTCACGTTTGTCACGGCGTATCTTCTGCCGTTTTTTCTTGCCTCCACCTGAAAGACGGGCCATAGTCGCCTTGATCTTTTCATCGATCTCCTTCTGCGTAACTTCTTTTACCTCTTCGGTTTTCCTGCCACGTCGTGCATTTCTATCTCCGGGAGAAAATCTCGATGGTTTGACCTTCGTTCGGCGACGCCTTCTCTTTTTCTGCGTATCCCTACCTTTCTGGTCTCCCGATTTGGCAGCCGGTTTGGTATCTTTTTCTTTTTTCTTTGGCCGGTCGAACTTCTTGGTATCAATTTTTCCCAGAATTTTCAGGCCTTTCAACTGTGGAGTCTTGGCACGAACCATTTCTTCACCTTCAGCCTCTTCGCTGGTAGGTTTTTCTTTCTTTTCAACAGCTTTCTCTACCTTTTCAGCGGCAGGAGTTTTCTCCTCTTTGGCTTCTTTACTGG
Organism: Bacteroidia bacterium; assembly: GCA_030433135.1. Lineage (GTDB taxonomy): Bacteria > Bacteroidota > Bacteroidia > Chitinophagales > Saprospiraceae > JABDMH01. The sequence goes on from JAUILF010000137.1 coordinate 10,573, forward strand.
GCTCTTCTTTAGGCTCTGGCTTTTCCTCTTTCTCTTTCTTTTTTGCAGGTTTTTTCTGAGCCTCAAGATCAATTTTTCCCACTACGCGGATCTGAGCCTTTTTGTCATCGTGCTCTACTTCTGCTGTCTCCGCTTCAGTTGCTTCCACAGGCTCTTCCTCAGGTTTTTCCTCTTCCTTTTTGCTTTCCTGCGCTGGAGCCTGTTCCGGTTTATCGGCCTCTTTCTTTTCTTCCACAGGCGGCTCTGCTTTGACGGCAGGTTTATCGTCGGAAACACGGTTGGCTTCTTCTTTCTCTTCCTTTGCAGGGCGGGTACCAATGATCAATTGGTTAGCTTGTTCCTTGACCGCCATGGAATTCTGAAACTCCTTAACCAGTACGTCATACATGTCATCTGTGATCTTTGCTGTGGGTTTGTTGTCTATCTCAAACCCATTGGCCAGCAAATGATCGACGATCGTTGTCGTACCAACATTCAATTCCTTCGCTATTTTCACCAATCGTCTTGCCATCCGCAGAATTAATATCCTATTACAAAGTTAGTTAAAGTATTTAAGCTACTCTTCCTCGTCAAATTCCGATGCAAGAATAGCCAGAACATCGGAAATAGTTTCTTCTTCCAGGTCAGATCTGCGTACCAACTCCTCCTTGCTCAATTTGAGGACAGATCGTGCTGTATCACATCCGATGTTTTTCAGTTCATCAATGATCCAGGCTTCTATTTCGTCCCTGAACTCATCCAATTCGACATCATCGACTTCAATCTCATCGGAATCCCTGAAAACGTCAATCTCGAGATCGGTAAGTCGACTCGCTAATTTAATATTTGATCCTCCCTTTCCAATAGCCAAAGAGACCTGATCTGGCTTTAAGAATACCGATGCCCGCCTCGCTTCCAGGTCAAGATCAATATTGGTGACCTTGGCCGGTGTCAATGACCGCTGAATGAAGAGAAGAATATTATTAGTAAAGTTGACAATGTCAATATTTTCATTGCGTAATTCACGAACAATGCCATGAATCCGGCTACCTTTCATTCCTACACATGCTCCTACCGGATCGATCCGGTCATCATATGATTCAACGGCCACTTTGGCCCGTTCCCCGGGAATTCTCACAATCTTTTTAATCGTAATCAAGCCGTCTTCGATTTCAGGAACTTCCTGCTCCATCAGCCTTTCCAGGAAGATGTTTTCGGTTCGGGAAATAATCACCACGGGAGTGTTGTTTTTCATCTCCACATTCTTGATAACCGCTTTAACCATGTCTCCCTTCCTGAAAAAGTCACCCCGGATCATTTCGTTTCTTGGCATAACCAATTCACTACCGGTAGCATCGTCGATAACCAGGATTTCTCTCTTCAGGATCTGGTGTACCTCACCGATGAGGACATCACCAATACGTTCGCTGTATCGCTTGAATACTTCGTCTTTCTCCAATTCCATGATTCGTGAAATAAGCGTCTGACGAGCTGCCATGATGGCACGCCTGCCAAAATCTTCCAGAAACAGCTGCTCATAACACTCCTCACCTACTTCATAATCTTCATCAATGGCCAGGGCCTCAGAGATAGAAATCTGGGCACTTTCATCAGTAACCTCGCCATCGGGTACGATTTCTCTTACCCGCCATAGTTCGAGGTCACCCTTGGTAGTATTGACGATCACATCAAAATTTTCATCATCGCCAAATTTTTTCCGAATCAAAGTGCGAAATACATCTTCCAGTACACGCACCATTGTTGGCCGGTCAATATTCTTGCCGGTCTTGAATTCCGAAAAAGTATCTACTAGATTCATAATTGACTATTTAAATCTGACTTCAACAAAAGTTTTTTCAACTTGATCCAAATCGACAGTTTTTTCCTTTCCCAGATGTGGTGTCTTTTTCTTCCCTTTAAGAACTTCTTCCTGTATCAAAAGGCTTCCCGGATCATTGATTTTCAGGAGTTTGCCCACCAGGTTCTTTCCATCTTTCAACTCCAGGCGTATGATGCGACCTATGTTTTTTTCAAATTGACGCTTGTCAATCAGTGGTCGGTCCAGCCCCGGAGACGATACCTCGAGATTGTATTTGTCTCCCAGTATGTTTTCGGAGTCGAGAAAACCCTCCAGATGCCTGCTTAACTTCTGGCAAGCCTCCAGGGTAACTCCTTCCTGACAATCTACATAGACGGACAATTTGCTGGATCCGGGCTTCCATTCAATCTCCAATAACCAGTAATCCTGATCATTAAATGATCTTATTTGGTGTTCGACCCAGTCATGTAGTTCTTCCTTATTCAAAACATCCAGGTAGTTAAAAAAAAGAGGGAACAGCTACTGTTCCCTCTACCTATCGCTTTTTCGTGCTCGCAAAGATAATAAATAAAATGGTAGCATGCCAGTTATTATGGTGGCTGTCTAAGTGATTCGGGGGTCCCTATTTGGGATAGCCCCCTGAGTGACTTTACCTTATATTTGTGCACCTGAAGAGTATAGCATGAAAGAAGTAGTTGACTTACTGGATAGAGCACTGAATCTGGAGTTCCTTACCGCTGAAGAGGGAACCTTTCTCTTTGAACAGGCCCGAACCGCTGATTTAATGTTTGTTAGCAATCTGTTGCGCCAGAAACATGTACCCGGCGATACTGTAACCTGGATAATTGACCGGAATTCGAATACCACTAATGTCTGCGTCGCTTCCTGCAAATTTTGCAATTTCTATCGTAGACCTGGTCATGAGGAATCGTATATCACTTCCATAGAGAGTTACAAGGAAAAGATAGAAGAGACATTTCGATTTGGAGGCGAGCAATTATTACTTCAAGGTGGCCATCATCCTGATCTTGGACTCGACTACTATTGCCGACTCTTTCGCGAATTGAAGACTCTTTATCCACAATTAAAACTCCATGCATTGGGCCCGCCCGAAGTGGCGCACATAACTAAGCTCGAAGGGTCAACACATATAGAAGTGCTTAAGAGTCTTAAAGAGGCAGGTCTGGACTCTCTGCCGGGAGCCGGTGCAGAAATACTCAGTGACCGTGTACGCCGGTTGATTTCCAAAGGAAAATGCGGAGCCCGGGAGTGGCTGGATATTATGCGGGCAGCACATAAGCTCGACCTAACCACATCAGCAACCATGATGTTTGGACACATCGAGACCAATATGGAGCGATTTCAACACCTGGTTGATTTGAGGTCAGTACAGGCTGAAAAGCCAGAAAGTGCCAAGGGGTTTATTGCTTTTATTCCCTGGCCATTTCAGGATCAGGACACGATACTGAGGCGATTAAAACGAGCTCGAAATACCTGTACCGGGGATGAGTATGTTCGTATGATTGCCATGAGCCGGATCATGCTGCCCAATATCACCAATATCCAGGCCTCCTGGCTGACGGTGGGCAAACCGGTAGCCCAGCTCTGTTTGCATGCAGGAGCCAATGACTTTGGCAGCATTATGATCGAGGAGAATGTGGTTTCTGCGGCCGGCGCAGCCTTTCGCTTTACTGCAGATGGAATTCAAGCGGCCATTTCAGAAGCCGGTTTCACTCCCCGCCTCAGGAATCAACAGTATGAATTCCGGGAGTTGCCATCATCAGTAGAACAACAGCAACTGGATCACGAAACGATGATTGTGGACTAAGTTTGTCACGATTGGGGCAGGATCTACTGAATTGGCTATTAGCCGTAGTTAGTGGGTAAATCCAATTCCAGCTTTTCAAAATTTGAATATACACATTCATTTTACCATCAATATGAATGATTACTACTGACTATTCCATCATAGCGTTATAGTAAACCTTTAAGAATGAAGTAGAAGATCAGATAGTGGCCATACAAGATTTCTAGGTACAAAGTGTAAGTAGAAGGACGTCAACTCCTAGTGGCCATAAAGATCGCTTGTAACTGGTAAGCAGATGAAAAGAAGTGAATTTGTAATTCATTGGAAACTAATTTTCAAAGAAAAGGTAGCCTTATCCATTTGAATAATTAGGGCATCTACATTATTGGATTTCAAGGTGTTGCGAATAAAGAAAAAGAACATATGGACAAATACAATCCAAATGGATCCAGCGGTTATACAAGCGATCCACCCAGGCCGTACCCGGGATTCGAATAGCTAAATAACCCAGAGGAGTCAGGGGCCTATCCGCCACCTCAAGGAGTTGACTAGATTTTTGCTTCTTTTCATCAATGGAAAAGAAGGCCCCTACTGACGATGCTGTCAGCACCCTGCACGGCAGTGGACCACAGTAGGAAACCAGAACTCGGATAGAAGCAAACACCTGACAGTCAAAATTCCACACAGGATGAATATGAATAAGATCCAGATAAAGATGTCCATATACCAG
>JAUILF010000138.1 GCA_030433135.1 Bacteroidia bacterium
GGGTCCCCAGGTACCCGCATAGTGTCCCCACTGATGTGACAGTGAGTAGAATTTACCTCCTTGTTGAATATCAATGAGGAATCCCAGATCAATATTACCAAAGGTGATACTATTGTTGATACCCACGTTGTAGTCCGGAGTTACCGAACCCAGTGGTACCAGATTCTGAGTTCTCTGCCAATATCCATTCTCCCCTACTACACGGTTTCCTGACTCATCGTAGATGTAATCATAGCCCCAGAGTTGGCCGTATTCAGATCCAACACTTGCACGCAAGATCGCTCCACCAAAGGGTGCACTGGCAATGTCCATGGCTTCGATACCATCCACAATCTCTACCACTTCGTTGTGAATCTTGGTAAAGTTGACACTGAAGGTCCAGTCAAAGTTGGTAGTTCGGACCGGTGTAGCGGTCAAGGTCAACTCAACTCCCCGGTTGTCAATCTGTCCGGCATTGATAAATTTGGAATCATACCCTGTTGATTTCGACAATTCAAGTGGAATGATCTGATCCTTGGTCACATTGTCAAAATAGGTGATATCCAAACCAAGTCGGTTCTGCAACGTTCGCAGTTCAACACCAATCTCCCAGGTAGTTGTTTGCTCGGGTCTCAGGTTAGCATTAAGTAATTGAGAAGGAGCAAAAATTCGTGGTACTCCCTGGAAAGTTCCGTCGGAGTTAAAACTATAGGTGGTCAACACATTGTAAGGATCGGTATCCTTACCAATTTTGGCCCAACCGGCTCGTACCTTACCATAGTTTAACCAGGGAGTATTTGCCATCAATTCTGAAAACACAAAACTACCGGCAACAGATGGATAGAAGTAGGAGTTGTTGTCATCCGGCAAAGTAGAAGACCAGTCATTTCTGGCAGTAGCCTCCAGATAGATCATATTTCTGTATCCTAGTGCAACACGTCCAAACAAACTGTTCACACTCTTTTCTTCACTGTAATCATTACTCAGTACAGCTCCACCGGAGTTTAGTACATTGTATAGACCGGCTACCACCAGACCACCGGAGGTTTCCTGACGGTTTAGATGGAATCTCGTACGATACTGGTTGCCACCCACCATAGCTTCAAGATTCAAATCCTGAGTCAGGTTGGTGTTGTATTCCAGTCGGGTCTCGTAGTTAAACTCATAGTTATTACGGACTGCCTCGTAATAAGAAGATTGAGCTTGTGATCCAACAGCTACACGCTCTCTGTTGTAGAAAGAAAACATGTCTCCGCTAACCCTTCCTGACAGAGCAAAGCCAGGCAAAAACTCATATCTCAATCCGATATTTCCAAGCAGTCGGTCTCTTTCATCATCCGAATAATTCTCATATGCCATCCAGTGATGGTTGTCTGAGTAGTGTGGCGTCGGATCATCCCACGCATTTCGGTTCCATGAACGCTGTGATCCGTCCAGTTCCTTGTAATTTTCAGATCGGCCATAATCGATTTGACGTTGAGTCCACTGGAACAAGGTCTGACCAAAGGTGTTGCCGTAGCGCTGACCCGAAGCAGGATATCCCAGTGTAGGTCGTCCCTTTGTCTTTGATCGTACAAAATTCAGGTTGGCATCAGCAGTCAGGTTCTCCAGTACCTTGGCATTACCGCTCAACAAAAATGAATTCCTATCAAGTGTACTTCCGGGAATCACACCGGTTCCATTGGAGTTAGTATAGGAAAATCGAATACCAAAATCCTGGTTGGTTCTGGAAATAGCAACCGAGTTTACAAAAGTTGAGCCTGTCTCAAAGAAGTCTCTGACATCATTTTCGGGAGCAGTCCAGGGCCTTGGGTTCAGATAATCCTCGGGATAACTCTCGGGTGAAAAGGCATCCCAATGCAATACATTGATATTGGGATCATAAGCGGGTCCCCAACTTTCATCCACACCATACTGAGGGACAAGGTAATCGGTTCCTTCAATATTCTGAACCAGAAACCCATCGCGTCCACCGTTTGCATCAGATACAATGGCACCACCTCCGTACTTGGATTGCAACTCTGGCATCACACCGACCTGCTCAAAACTTACAGATGAATTGAAATCAACACTAAATTGATCCTGACCTGAAGTACCTTTCTTGGTATTAATAACAATGACCCCATTGGCAGCACGGGATCCGTAAAGGGCAGCACCGGTACCTTTTAGTACCGAAATGCTTTCGATATCTTCCGGGTTTATATCATTGAGCATGTTACCGTAATCGATTCCACCATTACCTGCCTGTGTAGCTGTGGTATTGTAGTTGCCATTATTAATGGGCAATCCATTCAATACAATCAGAGGTTGATTTTCACCAAAAAATGAACTCGCTCCCCGTATTACAATACGTTTTGAACCTCCCAGGTTGGAAGATTGTCGCAGTTGAACACCGGAAAGCCGACCTGCCAACGAACTGATGGCATCGGTTTGTTGAACGGTGTTTAGTTCCGCGCCGTCTACCTCTTGTACGGCGTAGCCCAGTGCTTTCCTCTCACGTGAAACACCAAGGGCTGTTACCACAACTTCGCCGAGGTTAACACCTTCATCGAGGCTGACGTTGATTACATTAGAGGTACCCAGTTGTACTTCCTTTTGTGTGTAGCCCGTGTAGCTCACCACCAACACATCACTTCCTTCCGGTACTTCCAGAGAAAATGATCCATCGAAGTCTGCTACCGTGCCAATGGCAGTTCCTTTTACCAGTACACTTGCACCAATTAAAGGCTCTCCATCTACATCCGTAATTGTACCTGAGATAGACCTCTGTCCAAAAGAAATCCCCACTGCAAAGCACAGCAGGAACAGGGACATATAGAGCTTTTTCATACAATAAATTTTAGTTAAGAAATAATTATGATGCTCATTTACATACTCACTTCTGAGCATTTAAATGATGCTTATTTCACTGATTTCGGGGTCGGTTCCTGAGAATTGGGCGCAATAGTAATCACCTTGAGGTAGAATTAAGATTAATTAACTGATTTTAAGATTTCGTTAATTCCAACTACCTACATAACACCAAAGCAAGCCCATTCGCTGCTTAACACTGTTCGCACTTATATGTTTTACAGGTATTTACGTAATGCACAGATGTTAAAGTTTATTTAACAAATTGTGATATCCAAGTACTGTCAAGCAATCTAGCGGGTTAAAAAGATGTTATGGTCACCGGGAGTTTACTGGCCATCGATATGGGGTTCTTATGCAACTTCTTAAAAATATGGAGGACGGATAGTTAGGGGATTAAACAAAGGCAAGAAAACTGAGGGAATCAGGCATTTGCCCGGCGACCAGATGGTCTATTTTCAACCGTAAATATGGACTAGACTTTCGGTTACGAACTAAAGATACAGTCCGCCATGGCTGGCCAGGTGGGCTGCATAAAAGGCACCTAAGTACTTTTCGACCCCGAGGACTGTGGGCTCCCACAGGTGGCGGAGATGATGACCATGGCTTGCCCATTCGTTTTCACGCCCGCCTGGCCCATCGGATAGGCATCTTTGGCTCTCAAGATGTAGCTGCATTAGGTTTAAGCCCTGCTGAGGATTGCAGTCCTGCTAATGCCAGGGAGAATAGCATAAAATTGAAAGCCCGGTCCATTTATGATGAACCGGGCCCTCATTGAATTTTTCACTTCTGATGCAATCCAGGATTACACCTTCAAAATGATTACTTTTTCGTTAAACGAATGGTAACCTTCTGGGCACCTGCCCCACAATCATCGGTCTGATCTTCAAGGAATGTAATATCAAAAGTACTATCGTCATTGAGATCAAACTGAGCCAGATCAGCTGGTCGAGGTTGTCCAAAGAGGATTCCCCCTGCACAAGCCAGACCACTACTTTGCCCATCATCTGGATTGACAATCGAACAAACAAACTCAAAGTCAAAAGCAACTGCTGTATTACCAATACCAAGGTCTGGCAAATAGGTGACATCAATTGATCGCCTTGTTGCAGACAAGACTGAGACTTCGACATCAAATCCCTCTGCACCAAAGATTGGAACACCACCTACCGGAGAATCACCTCCCTCAACATACGTCAAAGTATAAGTTCCTGAGAACTGCGAATCCTCCAACGGACAATTCAATTTGACTGAAAAACGAAAGTGTCCAGCAAAAGCAGAACCGTTAACAGCTGCAGAACTGTTCTCGAAGCCAAACTTGGCTCCATCTGCAGTGGTTACTTCGGTGTTATAATTGATGAAGTCAGCACCTGACATGTCACTTTCTGATAAGCCAAGAGCAGCCGCTGATTCAGATAATGGCAAGGAGACAGACATTCCGGGTGCCCCACTTTCCATCACTGTAAAATCAGATTTACTGAATGATTTAAGCAAAACTCTGTCTTTGGTATTATCCCCATTGTCAGGAGTGTTATCCTGATAGGAAACAAAGATGTCGTATTGCTCAACTGTATTACCATTTTCGATATCTACAAACTCAACCATGTAGTCGTATGATGTAGTACTGAATTTGGCGAGGTCGTAATCCACAGCACTGGTTACCTCCAGTAGCTTCACATAAGCCCCTTTCCCCGCCTTCTCGAAGGTCAGCACGGGGCCCAGGCTATCATCAGCACAGGATGCAAGCATCAGTAAGGTGGCTGCGGATAGTATAATTAATAATCTATTTTTCATAACTGTTTTAGTTTGAATCATTGATTTAAAATATTCCCAGTACCAGGGTACTAGTAAACAAAATCCGCAGAATTTGTATCCCAGAATACCTGCTCTGTCAACTCCTTCTGAGTAGCATTTGCATTCAGATTCACATGATTTGCAGGCAAGAAAGCGGAACGGATGAACGGCCCGGGACCTGGCTCCAGGGTTGGTGCCATGTTATCGGGTTTACCTGTTCGACGATAATTGTTGTACGAATCAATACCATTACCCCACAGCGCGATCATATATTCCTTCATGATCACATCCAGCTTGCCATCCTCATCTGCTGCATCGTAAGCATCCAAGACAAAAGTGACGTACTCATCAATGTCTTCAGCTGTCGGCACATAAATATCTTCCACGGAATTAGTCTCTCCGGTAATCGGATCTTCTATCTCCCGGGACATCGTAGCTGGTACCAGGCTGGTAAAACTGATCACTTTGTCGATAGATGCTCTGATTCCTGCCTCTAACATCTCACGGGCATCATCACTGGTACCCAAAGTCAAAGCTGCCTCTGCCCTCATGAAATACACGAAAGAGGAAAGCACTATAGGATGGATTCCTGCACCTAATCCACCGGTAGTACCAGCTTGCTGAGCTTCACCATAGGTGTCATCATCAAATTGACCACCGGCAGGGTACAGCCCATATACGGTCCTTAAGTTACCATCTGGAGGTATACCTTCACCATTGATGTGATCCCGCCCCCAGTAACCACTAGGTAGGACACAATAAGGCAACCTTGGGTCTACATCATTGTAATGAGCAGGTTTTGCCGTTTGGTCAGGCAAGTTGGTAAAATGACAAGAATACTCATTGGTACCATAAACATTGGCATCTTTCACCTGTCGGTAGAAGTAGAATCGCAGCCTTGGATCGGTGATCGTATTTTCATCGGCATCGATCTTGTCTCCCACCAGCAACCACATAAAGTAGTTACCTAGGTAGCCACCATCGGTTGTTTCATAGTGCTCATTGTACCGGGGATGACGTGAATTAGGATTATCCCGCTTAGTAGCAAAGTTTGCTTGAAAATCCTCTGAAGGATCGTCAATAAGATCGCCCGCAGAAACAATGGCATCGATTTCGGCAGCTGCACTACCATTTACAAGACGAGTGGTGAGAGCCATTCGAAGTTTCAGGGTCTTGGCCAAAGTAGCCCACTTGGCGGCATTACCCTGGTAAAAAACATCACCAGTGATTGCGGGAGCGGTCGTACCTTCTAACGTGGCAATAGCTTCGTCAAGGAGGGCGTTTGCCGCAGCGTAAACATCTGAACCATTGTCAGCTATGGGGCTGATGATATCAGTTCCATTTCCGGCCTCACTATTTGGTACATTCCCAAACATATCGACCAAGGTAGTCAAAGCATAAGCCTTCATAATCTTGGCAGCTCCGACATGTACATCCAGACCGATCTCTTCGCCAATGGTAATCAAAGCATCCACATCGGGAAACAAATTGGCATAAGCATTCGTCCAAATGGCGTTGTAATTCTGTGGTTGAGTAGCATTAACGTAATCGTAGATAGAAAACGGCGTTAATGCTGTCATACGTGTAATCCCCGAAGTAAATCCCCAGCTGCCGTTGAAAATCCCTTCGAAAGACCCCTGAATCGAGGTAAAGAGATCATCCGCACTGGCGTTCTCAGGACTCACTGCATTCGGATCTTCCTGGAGGTCCAGGTCAGTCACCTCACACGCTGAGACACCCAACACAAGTAGTATGATTAAATATTTTATGTTACTCATAATAATTTTCTTTAATAAGAATCAATTCACTTGTCTTTACAGACAACAGATTGTTGATTAGAATGTGGCATTGATGGTTAACGCGTACTTCTTGGCGGTAGGTCCGGTGAGGAAATCAAATCCACGTCCGTTTCCTACACCCAGACTAAGTACCTCTGGATCGAAGTTGGCACCTTCGGGGAAGTTTACAGCATTGTACCATAAGTTTTCACCTGAAAGTGTTATACCAATACGACCAAAAGGAGTGTTTTCGAGAACTCTCTCACCAATAACGTAGGCCAAACTTACCTGACGTAGTCTGATGGTGGTTCCATCAAAAACCGATCCCTCATCAGCACCAAAATACCCGTCAAAGAAAGCATCACCGATGTAAGTCTGAATATTGTTGGGTGTTCCATCTGCCAACTCTCCAGGCAGGATCAAAGGCAGGAATCTATCCACATCACTATCTGTCGTATTACCCCGGGCAAGTACAGTAGCTGTAGTGGTTGAATAGATATCACCACCATCAGTGTAGTCCCATTGCCATCCCAACGACAATCCTTTGTATGAAATATCGTTTATCCAGTTCAGTGTATAGTTAGCCTGTGGATTCCCGATACTCTGCAAGTCTGAATCCACCACGTATGAACCTACATTATTCACTAATATTCCTCCATTAGGTCCGCGAGCAAAGGCCGTTCCTTTAATCACACCATATGGTTCTCCGGGTTCAGCAAAGTTACCCAGGTTAGTAAATCCAGCGATGGCCACCTGATCAATACCAGGATAGATCTCATCCACAATACCTTCGTTCGTAGTGAAGTTTAATGTGAAATTCCAGTTAAAATCACCCTGTACAGGAGTTACATTCAATCCGGCCTCTATACCCTTATTGGTTACAGCTGCTGCGTTTACCGTAGTATTGGTAAATCCAGTGGCTGGATCCAAATCAAGGTCAATAATCAAGTCACTAGACTTTTTATTGTAGATAGAGAGATCCAAACCAATTCTGTTTTGTAGAAATCTTGCTTCTACACCAAACTCAAGCTCAGACAATATCTCAGCTTGCAAGTTAGGATTACCGAGTCGATTACTAACAGAGTTTGAATTCAATACAGTTCCTTCCCTGGTAACAAATACATTCGTTCCCGTTTCAAGTACATTTCTCGTCTGGTATGGATCCGGATACCCGGCAGAAGTACCATATCCAATTCTCAATTTCAGGTAATTAAGAATCGTACTGTTTTGTAGACCGGGAATCATTTCCGTGGGAATCACAGACAAGCTCACAGATGGATACAAAATAGAGCGGTTAGCCTGTTCCAATGTAGAAGTCCAGTCATTACGTGCCTGTAAATTCAGGTAGGCAAAATTCATGAAACCCAAAGTCGCTGTACCATATAGACCAATGTTGTTTTCCCGACGGAAAAAAGAAAATCCATTGTGCTCAATGTAGTTCCCCTGGTTAAAAAGGTTATAAACGAACTGCTGAGTACTGGAAACACCTGCATAATCGCGTGTTTCGCCTCTCAGGTTGGCACCAATAATACCATCAAGTTCGAACTTATCACCCATGGGAATATTCCACATGAAATTTAAAACGTGGTCCTGAATCTTATTCAATCTTTCAGAAGTCACCATCAATCCATCAGGAATCTGAGAGCCTCCCTTGTTCACGAGAAACTGCTGTTTTTGCGTGTATTGATCCATCCCCAGACGGTACAATACATTCAGGAAGGGCGCAATCTCATATGTCATTTCAATCGTACCAAAAAACCTGCGAATGGTTTCATTTTCACTGATGTTATTCAGTGTCCAGTATGGGTTCTGAATAGTTGAACCTCTTCGGTAATATACCTGAGAACCATCAATCGGACTCTGGTACGGAAGATTGTTCAGATCAATTGATCGAGGAGTATATAATACATCAGAAAAGAGTGACGCCTGTCCGGCAAATTGTGGTCCACTACCACCACCTGTTGCGGCAGGAGGATTCCTTCTATCTGATTCGATATAATTAAAGGTCGCACGGATACCGAGGCCATTAGCCAGCTTGGTGGTACCACCAAGACCAAGGTTGTGCTTATGGATAAAGTTACTTGATCCACCTCCTCTCAATTCATCAAGATCAGGTGTAAAACCTTCATCACTCAGGTAACTATAAGTAGCATTAATGGCTGAGCCGTTACCCAGGTTATTCTGAATAGCAACTGAAGTGTTACTGGTAAAGCCAGGCTGGAAGAAGTTCTCCACCGACTCATAAGCTTTATACTCATAAGGTACACCAATGAATTCCGGAAAATCATCGTTGTACTGTGCCTGATCATAAGGGTGAACGACTGTGCCATCCTCACTGATGCCATTAGAACCACGTACATCGAATGACGGACCCCAGTTAGAGAAGAACCATCCGAAATCACCAGAGAATCCATTCCCATACGTATTCTGATATTCAGGAATATTGGAAATCTCAGTTCTAGCTACAGACTGTGTCACAGAAACTTCAAATTTCTTGTCAGCTTCACCACCCGCACTACCGTTCTTAGTAGTAATAAGAATCACACCGTTTCTTCCGGCCTCACCGTAAAGAACAGTGGCACTAAGACCTTTCAGGATGTTGATCTCAGCAATGTTGTTTGGATCCAGATCGAGAAAACGACTGGATGCAGTAGCACTACCGGAAGTAAATCCCCCCCGGTCACTATTGGTGTCCGTATTAAAAGGAACACCATCCACAACGAAAAGTGGCTGGTTACTACCTGTAATTGAGGAATAACCACGGATGATCACGTTGGTACCGGATCCAGCAATACCCGAAGTCTGGGTAATGTCTACACCCGTTGCCTTTCCTCGAAGTAACCTGGCGATGTCAGCCTGTGGTCGGGCCTCAATCTCGGCAGAGCCGATGGTCGAAACTCCATAACCCAGAGCTTTCTTTTCGCGTTTAATACCAAGACCGGTGACGACGACTTCCCCAAGGTCGACACCTTCCTCCAGTATTATGTCAATGGTGTTGGATGCACCAAGTTCGACTTCCTGTTCGGAATATCCAGTATAACTAACAACAAGCAAGTTGGACCCTTCAGGCACTTCCAGAGAGAAGCTACCATCAAAGTCAGCAACTGTACCCACCGTTGTTCCTTTAACCAGGACACTGGCACCAATGAGAGGCTCACCTTCGGTATCCGTTACCGAGCCTGTCACGGTTCTTTGAGCAGAAGCCATGCCCACTACAAACCATAGCAGGAGCAGTGGTAAATAGAGCTTTTTCATACTTTTAATTATTTGTTAAGAATAAATTAACAGCAAAACTAACAAAATCTTAACTGATCACTGTTTTTGACTTGTCCTTTCTATTCGTTCATCGAGCCCATCAGTGTGTTCGTCCACGGATAGAGTGCGTTGAGATAGATTTCAAGTAAAAAAACGAACTATAAGATTTCGTTAAATTTTTACGAGTGTAAAACTATAATTCATTTTAAATAGCTGCCTCGGGCCTATCGATTATTTGCCCTTTAAATGTGAATTTCACTGCAATAATGCGACACATATCAAATCTTATCTCATTGATTATCTGCCTATTACAGTCAAAATGCTATGTTATTCTCATCAGCATGTTTTTTGCAGTGAATGAACAATTCCACGCACTGATTAACCACAGATCAAGTTGTTCCGGGCAGGCGGCCAATTGAATTCAAATCAGACTCCTTCTCAGAAAGCTAACCTTAAACGAAGATCATTCCGATGGTTAACCCCATCTTAACCATTTCAGGGTTGACTTTAACTCAGTTTTAGACTTATTTAATTAATTGATTGTTTTGTTATAATTCATTTAAACTGAAATGCATTTATTCACATTATTTAACGTATTTACATTGTTTACTGTGGTTGTTTTTGATAATGTCATTCATGAGCAAAAAATTTCCGGGATATGGCAAAATGAAGCGAAAGAACTCGTGATCCGGGTGGAACCGCTTGATGACGGAATCAAAGTAAAAAGACAAGATCAGTCAATCTGGTACTATTATGATCAGATCAGACCAAATCAGTATAGGGACGATCTCGGTAACACATACTACCTGCTCAATGACCAATCGTTGGAGTGGGAAAGCTCGGATGGGATCAAACGTATCGTTTTTAACCGGTCTGATAACAAGGCTGCACAGACCAACAAAAGTGGAGATACCTACATTGAGAAAAATCATTTTTTCGCAAATGCTGAAGACAAGTATATTGCGGTCAATGATTTGCTCGGCAGCTGGCTGAATGAGAGTACTGGTCAAAAAATATGGATTACCCGTACAGCCAATGAAATTGAGGTACAAGCCAATAATTCATCCATAAGGTTTCGGCGTACCGATGGCAATACTTTCAGAGACAGTAAAGGGAATCGCTATGACTACGTAAACGGTCGCCTGGCCTACGTGAGTCAATCGGGTGATTTTTACATGCGCTTCAAAAAGGAATGAACCCAACAAGGCTCTGGGTGCTGGGCGTTAGGATTGGGCTTTGGGCTTTGGGTTTTGGGTTTTGGGCTTTGTGCCCCCCTCATGAAATAGCTTGACAGATTCCACGGATTGTCCGCCTTAAACCTTAAACCAGCAAAGCCCAGTGGGTCCGCCTTAAACCTTAAACCGTCAAGCCATAGCGGGCAGGAAAGCTATCTCGGTGGATCAAGCACCACCGTCGTCTTAACCTCCTCCTTTTGCCTGATAACCGTAACTTCGATTTCCTCACCCACCTTGTATTTTTCGAGAGCAAGCTGGAGATCCGCATTATTCTTTATAGGCTCATCTCCCACCTTGACTATAATGTCACCGATCACCATATCACCCCGTCTGGTTCGAGTGGTAGACTTCAAACCGGCCCTTTCAGCAGCGCTTCCCGGTTGTACCTCCCAGATCACTGCACCCTCTATACCAGCCCTTGAGACGTAGGTTTGATTCCAAAGATCAGCTCCCAGGGCTGGTCTCATCAATCGACCGTATTCAATTAGATCAGGCACTACCCAGTTGACCTGATCTACCGGAATGGAAAAACCTATTCCTGCATATGCACCGGAAGGGCTATAAATAGCCGTGTTGACACCTATCAATTTTCCTTGCGAATCAAGCAGAGGTCCACCAGAATTGCCGGGATTGATCGCAGCATCCGTTTGGATGACATCCCGGATAGGAACTCCCGTTCTGGATTTGATTTCCCTGCCAAGTGCACTGATGATTCCGGTCGTCAAAGTTTGATCCAGACCAAAGGGGTTTCCTATTGCATACACGGATTGGCCCACCATCAAGTCAATGGAAGTACCCACCGGAATAGGCACCAAATCTCTGCGAGGTGCATCGATCTTTAGTATAGCCAGGTCCTTTTCCGGCGCATATCCCACCAGATCTGCATCCCAGGTAGTTTGATCTGCCAGGGTAACCGTAGCGCGATCGGCATTTTGAATCACATGATAATTGGTAACGATATGACCGTCCTCATCCCAGACAAACCCCGAACCACTTCCACGAGGTATCTCTGTGATATCCCGGGTCCAGTAGTTCGACCTGTATTCACTGGTGTTGATGAAAACCACACTCGGCGTAGCTGCTTCAAAGAGACTGATCGTGGCCTGCTCTTCATTATTCAATTTACGGTCAGGAATAGTATACTCTTCCTCCATACCTGTCGTTTGAGCTCGCGCCTCTATCGAGTCGATATCATTAACAATCTCCGCTTTTTCCTCGGTAAATACGCCTTTTACACCAAATAAGTATCCTAGTGCAAAAAACAATACCCAACCGACCAGACTGAATACAGACTTATTTCCAGACATAACAATTCCTTTATTACAATTCTATAACGTTGAATTATCTTCTATTACGAATTTCGTTAAAACAGGTCAAATATTCGATCCATGCCCTAAAAGACCCCTTTATTTCGATGTATTAACTAAAAATAGTGGTTATCTGATGTAACAAAACCAGTCTAATCCTATGATGACATAGCAAGTCGAATTACATGCTGATTCAAAAAAACCCTGTACCTTCGATTTCTTAAAGCTCTATAAGATTATAACTATGCGATTGCTAAAACTGGTATTTCTAATTACGTTCATACATAATATCCTTTCTGCTCAGGACATGGATAAGATAAATGAAGTGATCCGAACCCATGGACTGCAGAAAAGCAAGGTTATGGAAACGGCTGAATGGCTCACCGATGTATACGGGCCAAGATTGACCGGATCTCCTATGCTGGATAAAGCCACAGAATGGGCAGTGCAAACTCTGGAAGACTGGGGGATGGAAAATGTTCAATTGCATGAATGGGGGCCTTTTGGACGAGGTTGGGAACTCAATCATTTTGAAATGCATATGACCGAACCATCCTACTCACCTATCATGGCATATCCGAAAGCCTGGTCACCTTCGACAGAGGGTGAAGTAAGTGGAGAAGTGATTTACCTCAATGCAGGAAGTAAAGAAGAGTTGAAGCAATACAAAGGCAAGCTGAAAGGCAAGATCGTATTCCTCGATACCATCCGAACGGTTGAAGAGCCTTTTGATGCGCCAACCCGCAGATTAAGTGATTCTGACCTGTTGAAACTTGCCAATCGCGGCACACCAACACCACGAAGGGGAAGGCGATATCGCAGAAGTGGTGCCAATTTCAGCAGTGAGCTTTGGACTTTTATGGACAAGGAACAACCACTTGCTGTCATCGACAGAAGTTACAAGGGCGACCTGGGAACCATTTTTGTTTCCGGTGCAAGTTCCAAAGAAGGATACGCGAGAGATACTGACGCAGATGTAATTCCGCAGATCACCATGTCTATCGAACACTACAACCGAATCTTCCGGCTTTTGAATAAAGGTATTTCGGTGAATCTGTCACTTAACCTCAAGACGGAATTCACCAATCCCGATTTAATGGAACACAACATCATTGCAGAGATTCCAGGTACAGACCTGGCGAATGAAGTGGTGATGTTTGGAGCCCATTTTGATTCCTGGCACACAGGTACCGGCGCTACCGACAACGCGGCGGGATCGGCGGTAATGATGGAAGTGGCCCGGATACTACTAAAGACCATCGAAGAAACCGGAATCCAGCCCAGACGGACGCTAAGACTGGCCCTCTGGACCGGTGAAGAACAGGGCCTTCATGGGTCAAGAGCATATGTCCGGGACCATTACGCTGAGACGGACCGGTATGGAAACCCATCGGAAGTATATCCCGCTCAGGAAACCGTGTCGGGCTATTTCAATTTGGATAATGGAACAGGACGAATCCGGGGCGTGTACCTGCAGGGCAATGCCGAAGTCGGACCTATTTTCAGAGAATGGCTGGCTCCTTTTGCCGATCTCGAAGCTAAAACACTCACACTAAGCAATACAGGGGGGACAGATCACCTGGCTTTTGATGCGGTCGGAATCCCTGGTTTTCAGTTTATCCAGGATCCCATTTCCTATTCTACCAGGACGCACCATAGTAATATGGATAATTTCGATCATCTGCTGGAAGATGATTTAAAACAGGCAGCGACCATCATTGCCTCTTTTGTTTTTCAAACCGCACAGCGAGACCAAAAATTACCCAGAAAATCTCTGGAAGACATACTTAACTAACAATATCATGAAAGCGTTTCCCATTCTTCTTCTCTTACTTGCAGGAGTGACTATTTATTCCTGTCAATCAGAACCTCCTGCTCCTTCAGGTCCTGACTTTGCTATTGCCGCGGATAATGACGGTCTGAATTTGTCAGATGGTTTTAACGCAGTGGTGGTGGCTGACTCCGTTGGACGTGGCCGGCATCTGGCCGTAAGAGAAAACGGTGATATATATGTTCATATCAGAAATACTACTGAAGAGGGACATGCAATCATTGCCATGAGAGATACTACCAACGACGGCAAGGCAGATGTCTTTTCTTCCTTTGCACCCTTTCCGGGTACAGGTATTGAAATTCATAAGAACCATGTCTACTATGCTACCAAATCGCATATTTATCGTTCTCCGCTAGAGTCGGGGCAGTTATTACCCGGAGAGCATATTGATACGATAGCCAGGCTGGAAGGATACGAAGGAGGACACTCGGAAAAAACATTTGCTTTCGATGGCCGGGGAAATATGCTGGTCAATGTGGGCTCTCTATCCAATGCCTGCATGGAGGAGTTGCGTACGGCTGGTTCGAAAGGAAATGACCCCTGTGTGGAATTGGAAACACGCGCTGGTATTTGGACTTTCAATGATGAAGCTACTGAGCAAGAGCAAACGCTCGAAAAAAGATATGCCACCGGTATTCGAAATGCCGAAAGGGGAAAATTTTGTTGAGATGGCCCAAATCAGCGCCATCAACAAAGAGATCAAAGCCCTCGAACGCTCGGAGACTTTCGCTCATTTAAAGAAGCAAGAGGAATTCATTCGTGAAGATTCAAAAGCAAGTGTTCAAGCTCTCAAAGTCTCTGCAAAAGCAGCCAGTGCGAAACGCAAAAAACAAAGAGAAGAAGCAAATCAGCTTCCGGAACTCGA
>JAUILF010000541.1 GCA_030433135.1 Bacteroidia bacterium
TCCCCGCCACCTCGTGGAGTTGACTAGACCTTTGGTCCTTTGGGGCAATGCCAAAGGACGCCCCCACGGCAGTGGGCCATAACAAGGCACCAGCAGTAGCGTCATGAAAAATATGGGAAGGTAAAACACCACAAGGGATAAGAGCCGTCAAGTTCCAGACAGGGATGCACTAATGCCATGAGCTACCCCGTACCCACTACTTATCGCTCAGAGTAAAATAGACTTTTTATTAATTGGAGTTCCTGCAAACGTAGCATTTAATTTAAGGGAAATTTGTAATACGCACCCAATGATATGGTTAGATTAGATCTACATGACAAAATCATGTTTATATTAAGGGCAAAAAGTACCATGGAAGGATTGAGACCAGAGATTGAGGATCGGATTAACACGTGGTTGAACGGAAACTACGATTCAGCGACAAAGGAAACCATTCGTAACTTATTGGAATCCAACAACATAGAAGAGTTAACCGATTCATTTTATAAAGACCTGGAATTTGGCACGGGAGGACTCAGGGGAATCATGGGTCCCGGATCAAACCGGGTTAATGTATACACGATTGGCATGGCCACCCAGGGACTGGCCAATTTTCTAAAGAAGACATACACTGACCAGACCATTAGAGTCGCCGTTGCACATGACAGTCGTAACCGTTCTGATCTTTTTGCAGAAACGACAGCCAATGTCTTTTCAGCCAATGGATTTCAAGTATACTTTTTTGAATCCTTGCGCCCCACACCTGAGCTCTCCTTTGCTTTGAGAGACCTGGGGTGTCAAAGTGGTGTCATGGTTACAGCCTCACACAATCCCAAGGAGTATAATGGCTATAAGGTGTATGGGGAAAATGGAGGTCAAATTATTTCACCGCATGACAAGATGATCATCGATGAGGTCAGATCAATAGCAAGTATTGATGAAGTGAAATTTGATGCCATCCCCGAGAACATCCATGTTATTGGAAAAGAAATGGATGAAAAATACTTATCTGCTGTGGCCGATCTCTCCATTTCCAGGGAAGTCATCCGTCGTCAGCATGGTTTGAAGATTGTCTTTTCACCCATTCACGGAACCGGTGCACCGTCAGTACCCAACGTTCTGGCCAGATTCGGATTTACCAATGTGACCGTTGTTGAGGAACAACTGAGACCGGATGGAAACTTTCCTACTGTAATTTACCCAAATCCGGAGGAGGAGGAAGCTCTTTCGATGGCATTGGCAAAGGGAAAAGAAGTAGATGCCGATCTTATCATGGCTACCGACCCCGATGCCGATCGCGTGGGAATTGCCGTCAAAAACCTTGAAGGTGATTTTGTCCTTCTGAATGGTAACCAGACCGGTTCCCTCCTCATTCGCTATTTGTTGGAGGCCTGGAAGCAACACGGAAAACTGGATGGGAATCAATACGTAGTGAAAACAATTGTGACCACATACCTGATCGATAAAATTGCCTCACGGTATCATGTAGACTGCTACAATACCCTGACCGGTTTCAAACACATAGCGGCACTCATGACTCAATTTGAAGGTAAAAAGACCTTCATCGGCGGAGGAGAGGAAAGCTATGGGTATCTCATCGGGGATCTGGTCAGAGATAAAGATGCTGTAGTTGCTGCAGGTTTCATTGCGGAAATGACCGCTTATTACAAGGACAAGGGAAAAAGTCTTTACCAGGCACTGGTTGAAATGTACCTGGACTATGGATGTTACCTGGAACGTCTGATTTCATTTACTAAAAAAGGAAAAAGAGGTGCTGAAGAAATTCAGGAAATGATGGCATCTTTCAGAAAAAATCCTCCTGTCTCACTGGCAGGAGAAGAAATCATCACTATTAAGGACTATGATAGAGGAATATCCAGGAACCTGACTACGGGTGAGGAAGAAACCATGGACCTGCCCAAATCCAATGTATTGCAGTTCTTTACCCAGGAAGGAAGTATCATCTCAGCCAGACCTTCAGGGACGGAACCAAAAATCAAATTTTATGTGAGTGTACATCGTGAGTTGGAGTCATCTGATGACTATGACAACACGGTTCTGTCCTTAAATCATAAGATCGACAGCATCATTGACGACCTGGATATTTAGAAGTCCCCTAGGAAGCCGTTGAAAAACCCATCTTGCTCTGATGAATAGTAATAAATGATATCCTTTGGGTTTTTCCAGCCGTTCTCCTTGCGCCTGACTTCGTTGATCCTCAGTCAGATACAAACCCGGTATCTTTCCTCGTCTCGCCTCGTCAGGCACAACGATCTACGGCTGCAGCATCAACCTGAGTTTATCAACATCTTCCTAGCCATATAGATCTGGGACTTATTCAGGTTGATGACAACCATGTGGAAGCCAAAGGACTTTTGCTAAATTTGTCGGATATATAACTAAGCATATGCATTTATCCAGATTATACTCAGGTCTCCTTCTACTATCGCTTCTGTTCGTGACAGCCTGCCAGGATCAGTCAGTACAGGATGAGGAGGCAAACAGTGATGAGCGTCCCAACATCATCTTCATGATGTCTGATGATCATGCCTATCAGGCCATTAGCGCCTATAGCGATAAATTGATTGAGACACCAAACATAGATCGTCTGGCCAAAGAAGGACTACTCTTTACCAACGCCTGTGTCACCAATTCCATTTGTGCTCCCTCCAGGGCAGTGATTCTGACCGGAAAGCATAGCCATCTGAATGGAAAAATTGATAACCGTTTCCCATTTGACACTACCCAGGTCACCTTT
>JAUILF010000139.1 GCA_030433135.1 Bacteroidia bacterium
TTAGAAGGAGCATAGTCAGCACTATGTAGCCTGAGAAGTAACGAAGACCTGGCTGAAAAGAAACCGAATGAAACCAAAGTGTATATTTTGTCAGAGTACTCATCAGGCACAACGATTGACGGCTGCAGCATCAACCTGAGTTTATCAACACCTTCCTAATGGATCGAACCCTATTCTAACATACTTGATGCTCTTTCCATCTGCAAGATGCATCTTTTCGTAGTAGGTCTTTATGGCCAATTCTGGCAATGGCAAGGATTCTCTGTAGATATCATCTGCAGCATATTGCAGCCGGCAGAAATCACATTCTTTCAACACCTCCAGGGTAAACTCATATAATTCAGGTGAGTCTGTCTTCAGATGCACCACTCCACCGGGAACCAGTAATTGCCTGTACATCTTGAGAAAACGAGGTGCCGTGAGTCGCCGGTTGGCCTTGCTTTTTCGCAGGAAAGGATCCGGAAATGTTATCCAGATTTCGCTGACCTCCCCCGCACCAATAAATTCATCCAATTGTTCGATCCGGGTACGCAGGAAAGCTGCGTTTGACAATTCTTCTTCGAGTCCCTTGCGTGCGCCTTTCCAGATACGATTCCCCTTGATGTCAACACCCAGAAAATTCCTATCGGCATACATTCGTGCGAGGTCAATGGTGTATTCTCCGCCACCACAGGCCAGCTCGAGCACAAGTTCATGGTTATTTCCAAAGTGATCCCGGCACCATTGGCCTTTCAGATCTTCGACTTTGCCTCCTGCGCCCCGTAATACCGGGTCCTTGAAAGAGTAGTTTTGATAAACGTTGGGGAAAGTAAGCAGCTCCGCAAATTTCTCTAATTTGTTTCGACGACTCATGAATGCTATTTTCGCGGCACAAAATTAGAATTCTGTCGTTTAGTTTAGAATTGAAGTCCATCTAAATCCTATGCTATGTCAATCAAAACCCATGCTGTTGCTTTAATGTTAATTTTGGGGCTATACTCCATTGCTGATGGTCAGGACCGCATTAGTGTGGGATTTAAGGCTGGTCTGAACACATCGACCTTCACTGGTGCAGCTGAACATGAAAGCCACTCCAATAATTCAGGATTCCACCTGGGAGCATCTTTCAGCTATCTGGTCACTGATCGTTTTGGTTTACGTGGAGAATTCATGTATTCGCAAAAAGGTGGTGACTATAATTATAACGGTCCCAGCTTTTTCTTTCTCGAAGCACCTGCCAACTCGGTTCTTGCATCAGGGCAAAGGGCTACCAATCTGGACATATCAAATGATTACCTGGATTTTCCCCTGATGATCTTTGGAAGGTTCGGTCATTTTGAGGTGAGTGGTGGATTTAATGTCGGATTTCTTATTGCCAGTACTGCAACTGGCCAGGTAAAGTTTACCGGTGAAAATCCCTCCTTTGATGAAGTCACCATGGATCTGGACTACAGTTATTTTAAGGATGACCCCAGATCAGGAGATGCGACCTTCACTGAAATGGTGATTGCGGGAGGAAATGAATATATATTACCCAGACGCCTTGGTGCCTACTATGAGTATTTTGAAAAGGATAAAGGACTCTATAGCTGGATCGATATTGGCGTCCTGGCCGGTGCTTCTATCTATTTGAATGAAGGTCTATACATCGGTGCCCGGGCAAATTGGGGCTTGTTGGATGTAAGCAGGGAAGAAACAGAAGTCACCCTGACAGAATTTGATGGTAACATGCCGGCTCTGCAAAATGATAGTGAAAAGCAAGTATCATATCAATTTTCAATTGGGTTCAGTTTCTGACCCCCATCATGCAGTTAGTGTTTTTCCGTCTTGGCATCCAATCTTTTTAAGGTGAAAAATGAGGTGGGCTTTCCATCAATTTTTCTTTCACTACTTAAATGCATACCCAGATTTCGGCAAACTTTGGCCGAGTCAAGATTTTCCGTATCAAGAGCGGCTACCAGATATTCATAATCCAGGACATTAAACGCATAATTCACAATGCACCTGGCAGATTCTGTAGCATATCCCTGTTTGGTGTAGTCGGGAAGTAGTGCAAATATCAGCTGAGGTTGTTCTTCATTAAAAAATCTCCATAGTCCGGTGTAGCCAATGATCTTCCCACGTAAAACAATTTTCCAAAGACCCCATTTCTGTTGTCTGAACTTCTGAATGCTCTCCTCCAGAATCTCTCCAGACAGAGACATCGAAATTTTCCTGTCGTCCCACAAGTATCTGCGGATGAAAGAATTTGTATTTAAGGAATGAAATACCTGAAGATCAGCAGCGCAAAAAGGAACAATCGACAGTCTGTTGGTATGTAAAATCATGGTACCATCCTATTCACCAAAACTACCCCTGGCAGACAAATGTTGTCCAATCTTGATCTTCATCAGCGATGCGATCTGTCTGGATTTCACTATGGCCTCTTCCGCCTTTTCTCCCTTAAAATGAGATCTGACTGTTTGTGCCCATAGACTCAGCCAACGGTCAAAGTGCTTATCCTCGATCGTTTTCAACGCATTTAGCTGAATATGCTTGATCATGGGATTACCTCTGTATTTCATATGTCCCAGGAGTGTGGACTCCCAAAAATCATACATGACCGGCATATGCTTATCAAAGTCAAGCTGTACTATTTCAGTAAAGAAAACACCTATGACTTCATCAGAAAGCACCTTCCGGTAAAAGGTGTCTACCAGAAATTCAATATCATTTCGGCCTTCTATCTCTTTCACTGTACTGAATGCAATTCCAAATTACCAAAGATAGACTTCCATCAGGAGGAATAGTAGCGTCATTCCGGCAACAAGCAGGACAGCATATTTCAGCAAAACCCATGAGAACCTTCGACGGACCTCAGTGCCACTGGATATTTCCTCCTCCATGGCATACCGGGCGGATTTACCATTGTTACCTGATGATGCAGCACTTTTTCGGAAATAACGGTCATTCAAGTTCTTTTGAACTCTCCGGTTACCACGGTTTAATGTCCTTCCAAGCTCGGCAAAACCCATTTTAATGAACGTACTGATGACCATTCTGATGATACAACTATTTTTTTGGACAATCCAGTTTATTCGATCAAAACGCCTTCCTCTATAGTAACAGCATGTATTCGGCCTCTTTCTTTTTCAGATACCGGTGCTCTATCTTACTTTGGCATGCTCCGAGTGCCTTGTGTAGTTCTTCCAGGGCTTCTGCTATGTTTCCTGTTTTCACATAGTACTCAGCATAGGTACCGAAGAGGAGGTAATTTCTCTGGTTTAACCTGGCCGGATCAATGTTATCCAGCGTCTTTTTTGCGTTTTCAAGATCGTCCAGATGCAGATAGGTTATGGCTTTCGACAACTGTACATGTGCTGAAGGACTATGATCAAACATTTCCTGATAGTACCTCAAGATCCGGTTCCAGTTGGTATCCTCAAACCTGATCGCCCGGATATGTTCGGATGCAATCAGTGCCTCCAGATGATAAACGGAGCGATCCCGGTAATCCAGTGCTTTCAACAGGGCATCATTACCCAGCGCAATGAGTGGAAAGTGCCATTTTGATCGATCCTGATGCCGGAGATCAATGATTTCTCCATGGATGATTTTGGATTCCAGGCGGGACGAATGAAAACAAAACAGAGCAAACAGGGCATAAAGGCTGCCCGACCTGAATTTCTCTTTGATAAGCAGGAGTTTCGCCAGGCGAAGAGCTTCTCCGCAAAGCTCTTTGTCTATGAGCCTTTCGGATTTGGTAGAGTGAAACCCCTCATTGAAAATCAGGTAGATTATTTGTAATACCCCAGCCATTCTGTCAGAGACCTTATCTGGAGTGGGGAAGTCCAGAGAAATACCTTGATCTATGATCTTTTTTCGGGCCCTGGTCAACCTCTTTTTGATGGTTTCCTCTTTAAGTAGAAGAGCGGCGGCAATTTCTTTCTGAGAAAATCCCGAAATGGCCTTTAGTGCAAATGCAATCTGTTCATGCTGGGAAAAAGCAGGGTGGCAGGCGACAAAGATCATTCGCAATTGACTATCCTCTACTTCATGATCCAGAAAGAATTCATTGATCTGCAGGGTCGCTGCTCCATGGACCAATTGGTCGTGCCTGTTTTGCCTCGCATTGACCTGACGCAATAGGTCAATAACCCGGTTTCTGGCAGCTCTGGACAGCCAGGCTTCAGGATTCTCAGGTTGTCCGTTTCTCCATTTTAATGAAGCCTGGACAAAAGTATCCTGAATGGCATCCTCAATCAGGTCGAGTTGGGCGAGTCCAAAAATCTTGCAAAGAATAGCGACCATCCTTCCATACTGATGACGGAAGAGATGGTCGACATGGCTATCTGATTTACTGTTGATCAAAATTGATGATCTCTCTGATTTCCACCGTACCTCCCAGGTCAAAATCGGGAAAGTCCTGAGCTACCCTGGCTGCTTCTTCCATACTGTCGACGGCTATGGTGTAGTATCCCCCCACCAGTTCTTTGCTCTCCAGAAAGGGACCATCAGACTCTACCCGTTCTGGGCCGGAAATACTTTTTCCGGTAGAGTGCAAAGCAGCCCCTCCCCTAAGAATTCCCTGATCCCTCATTTTATCTCCCCATGCAAACCACTTTCCCATTCTGGTCTGCAATTCCTCAGGTGACAGACCCAATTCTTCGTAGTCAGCACCGATAAAAATCATCATAAATTCTTTCATTCTTTGAAGTTAAAATGTTTTGAAAAAAGTTTGGAAATAAATCTGTGCTTCCCATCTCAGTTTCTGGAATGAAAAGCCACCCTGTTACCCTCCGAATCTATGAACTGAGCCATGAAACCATGCTCACCCAGGGAGGTTTTGGGCAAAATGACCTTTCCTCCGGCTGCTTCAACCCGCGATAAAGGTACGTTCAGATCATCCCCTCCGTTCAGGTACACCAGGGCTCCGGTTTCAGAGGGCTGATATCCGGGTCCAAAAGCAATGCCACCACCGATACCTTTTTGCCAGTCGGCAGGGAAAAAGGCCATGGTTATACCCATGTTTTCCATCTTCATTTCATCCATCGAAGCGTCAAGTACGTTTTCGTAAAAAGCCTTGGCTCTGTGAAAATCTTTGGCAGGCACTTCAAACCAATTAATTGCATTTGTCATTACTTTGAATTTTTGTAGTTCGAAAAAAATAATTCACCCGGATGACGAAGCCAGGTGGGAAAGGGGGGACATTTTTTTAGAATTAATTTCTCGAATTTCGGTAGAAAAGGTCTTGCTATGATGCTGGCTGGTCTGCGACTTTGTATCCTTTGTCGGGCAAAGCAGATCTTGAAATGGCAAGCTCCTGAGTGAGTCGAATGCACCATATTGGTGCTGTTCCTTTCTCATGAATTTCATGAGTTCTATTTAGTTCCAATGAGCCGGATGCTTCTTCATTTGTCGACCATTAGAGTCATAAGCTATCCTTATTGATCAATAAATATTATATATAATGATTATAGTATTTTTGAACTCACTAACAATCTAAAACTAGCGAAATGGAAGAAAAAAAGCATCCGGGACAATCATCGAACGGACATGGATCCAATGGAGACATCAGCAAGTGTCCTTTTGCAGCCGGTATTCTAAATCAGACTGCGGGCGGGGGTACCAAGAACCGTGATTGGTGGCCCAACAAACTCAATCTGAGCATATTGCGACAACATTCGGCTTTATCCGACCCCATGGATAAGGATTTTGATTATGCCGAAGCCTTTAGTTCACTGGACCTCAAGGCAGTAAAGCAGGATTTATACGACTTGATGACTGATTCACAGGAATGGTGGCCGGCAGATTTTGGTCACTATGGTCCGCTTTTCATTCGTATGGCCTGGCACAGTGCAGGTACCTACCGGATTGGTGATGGCCGTGGAGGTGGCGGTACAGGTAGTCAGCGATTTGCACCTCTAAACAGCTGGCCTGACAACGTAAATCTTGATAAAGCAAGAAGGTTATTGTGGCCTATCAAGCAAAAATATGGTCGTAGTATTTCGTGGGCAGATCTGATGATCCTGGCAGGTAACAGTGCATTGGAATCCATGGGATTGCAGACTTTTGGTTTCGGTGGAGGCCGTGAAGATATCTGGGAACCCGAGGAAGATATTTACTGGGGCACCGAAGGAGAATGGTTAACTGACAAGAGATATTCAGGAGATCGAGATCTTGAGGACCCACTGGCTGCCGTAGTCATGGGTTTGATCTATGTCAACCCGGAAGGTCCAGACGGCAACCCGGATCCGATTGCCGCTGCGCACGATACCCGGGAAACATTTGGCAGGATGGCCATGAATGACTACGAAACGGTAGCTCTTATAGCAGGTGGTCATACTTTTGGCAAAGCGCATGGTGCTGGGAAACCTGAATTACAGGGACCTGAACCTGAGGCTGCAAGTATAGCAGATCAGGGATTT
The DNA here is from genome assembly GCA_030433135.1 of Bacteroidia bacterium. Classification (GTDB taxonomy): domain Bacteria; phylum Bacteroidota; class Bacteroidia; order Chitinophagales; family Saprospiraceae; genus JABDMH01. Next base: position 6,387 of record JAUILF010000139.1, read on the forward strand.
GGGTGGAAAAGCAGTTTTGGATCAGGAATGGGTGGTGACACCATGGGTGGCGGACCAGAAGTTACCTGGACAAAATCACCAACACAGTGGAGCAACAACTTCTTTGAGAACCTCTTCGGCTATGAGTGGGAACTGACTACCAGTCCTGCCGGTGCCAAACAATGGGTTGCCAAGGACGGTGCCGGAGCCGGTACAATTCCCGATGCACACGATCCCAACAAGAAGCATGCACCGACCATGCTTACTACGGACCTTTCATTGAGATTTGATCCGGCCTATGAGAAAATCTCCCGTCACTTTTATGAAAATCCAGATGAATTTGCTGATGCGTTTGCCAGGGCCTGGTTTAAACTGACTCATCGTGATATGGGTCCCAAAAACCGATACCTGGGACCGGAGGTTCCGGAAGAAGACCTGATCTGGCAGGACCCTATACCAGAAGTTAATCATGAACTGGTCAACGAAGAGGATATTGAGACTTTAAAAGCCAGGGTGCTCGAGTCCGGACTATCTGTGTCAGAACTCGTTTCTACTGCCTGGGCTTCAGCTTCAACCTACCGTGATTCGGACAAGAAAGGTGGTGCCAATGGGGCTCGCATTCGATTTGCTCCCCAGAACAACTGGGAGGTGAATAACCCGGCACAATTAAGTAAGGTACTACAGACCCTCGAAGGCATTCGAAATGACTTCAATGCTGCCCAATCAGGTGACAAACAAATATCCATTGCCGACCTGATTGTTCTGGCCGGATGTGCCGGTGTTGAACAAGCGGCAAAAAATGCCGGATATGACATCAAGGTACCTTTTACACCTGGTCGTGGAGATGCCCTGGAAGAGCAAACCGACGCAGAACAGTTTTCCTACTTACAACCCTGGGCAGATGGCTTCAGAAATTATCTCAAGAAGGACTACCCGATATCAACCGAAGAATTTCTGGTAGACAAAGCTCAATTGATGTCCCTTACTGCACCCGAAATGACCGTATTAATAGGCGGTATGAGGGTAATGGGCACAAATTATGATCAGTCAGAATATGGAGTATTTACTGACAAACCCGGGTCCCTGACCAATGATTTCTTCGTAAATCTCCTGGATATGGGTACGGTGTGGTCAGCCACTTCAGACGATGAAAGCACTTTCGAAGGCAGAGACCGAAAAACAGGAGACCTTAAATGGACTGCAACGAGAGTTGATCTGATCTTTGGGTCAAACTCGGAACTGAGGGCACTGGCTGAAGTATATGCCTGCAGTGATTCAGGTGAAAAATTTCTGAAAGACTTTGTAGCTGCATGGGATAAAGTGATGAACCTGGATCGGTTCGATCTGGATTAACAGGTTTAAGATTTTTGCATCCAAGCTCTATGCAAAGATGAGGCGGTCTGATGTTCAGACCGCCTTTTTTTGACTGTCAAATTCATAAATCGTCAGTCCATCAATTATCTGGTGATCCGTAAACAAATTGAAATTCCAATTGTCTTTCTATTGAGCAAATAATACTGGCCATGGCTAAAAAGAAAGAAATAAGTCAAGAAAATCTCATTTCGTGGTACATGGAATACGTGCTTGAAAATGGTGAAGATCCCAAGTCGGTCTATAGCTTTGCCAAACAACACGGTTTTGAGGAAGCCAAATTTTACGAACTGTATGGTTCGTTCCAGGCTTTGAGGCAAGGGATTTTTACCACGTTTCACCAGAAGACCTTGTTACTACTGGAGGAAAGTACCGATTATCAGAATTTCGACAGTAGAAACAAGCTTCTGACTTACTACTATACCTTTCTTGAAATGCTCACAGCCAATCGCAGCTATGTTGTTTACTCACTTGGAGACCATGGAGATAGACTCCGGTCACTCCAGGAATTAGGGCCACTGAAGAAAGAGTTCATGCAATTTATTGACACCCTGGGAATCGAAACCCTGGACCTCAAGAGAGAAACTCTTCGCAAGATGCAGGAGAAGAGTATCCGGGAGACAGCTTGGTTTCAATTTCTAATCATTCTGAAATTCTGGCTTGAGGACACCTCCGCCGGTTTTGAAAAAACAGACATTTTTGTCGAGAAGGCCATTAAAGCCACTTTTGATCTTATTGATACTACTCCGGTAAAGAGTGTCATTGATCTTGGAAAATTTCTCTTTAAAGAGAAAATGCCAATGAACTAGTGAATGAAAAGCATTGATTCCATACCGACCTCAAAAATACACCGAGCTACAAAACTGGTAAAAACCGGTGCAAGAGTCGGCGTAAATTACATTAAGTATTATGGAGATAAGATCAGAACTTCGGAGGCAGAGGCAAGAGAAAAACTGGACGATAAGAATGCATCCGACATCTATGATAGCCTCAAACAATTAAAGGGCAGTGCACTCAAAGTAGCACAAATGCTCAGCATGGAGAAAAACATACTTCCCAAGGCTTACGTTGAGAAATTCTCATTGGCTCAATTTTCTGTACCTCCACTATCACCCGCCCTGGTGATAAAGACCTTTAAAAAGTATTTTGGCAAGACTCCCGATCAAATATTTGATGTTTTTGAGACACAATCGGTGAATGCTGCAAGTATTGGTCAGGTACATCTTGCAGAAAAATCAGGAAAAAAACTCGCTGTCAAGATACAGTATCCTGGTGTCTCCGAAAGCATTTCATCGGACCTTGCTATTGTAAAACCCATTGCCCTGCGCATGTTTAACATCAAGGGTAAAGATTCTGACCGGTACTTCAAGGAAGTAGAAAATAAACTTATTGAAGAAACCAATTATACCCTGGAGGTCGAGCAAAGCAGAGAAATAACTCAAGCTTGTTCGCATATCCCGAACTTGAAATTCCCGCACTACTATCCCGAGCTCTCTTCAGAGCGCATTATCACTATGGATTGGATGCACGGTGAGATTTTTGCTCATTTCACAAAACAGAATGAGAATCCAATTTTGGCCGATAAGATTGGGCAAGCACTATGGGATTTCTATATGTATCAGATACATGTACTCAAAAAAGTTCATGCAGATCCTCACCCGGGGAATTTCTTGATTTCAGATAAAGGTGAATTAATTGCCATCGACTTTGGATGTATAAAATCCATCCCCGAAGACTTTTATGTACCTTATTTCGAGCTTGCCAATAAAACAAATCTCAATAATCCGGCACTTTTTCAGAAAAAACTGTACGAACTTGAGATCCTGAGACCAGATGATTCTCCTGAAGAAATCGAATTCTTTACCGGTATGTTTTATCGTTTGCTGAAAGTCTTTACTAAACCATTTAATGTAGAATCATTTGATTTTTCTGACGATCACTTCTTTCAGCAGATTGCCAAACTGGGAGAAGAATACAGTAAAAGTTCTGAATTGAGAAATATGAATGGTAACCGGGGCTCACAGCACTTTATCTACATCAACAGGACATTCTTTGGCCTCTATAATTTAATGTTTGACCTGCAAGCGAAGAATATCAAAATTAACAACTTTGTAAAACTCCGGTTGAATAAACAAGTCCAACAAGTAACTTGAAGGCTATTCTATTGACTTTTTATTGCGGTCACTTCTATTTCAATCTTCATCCGCGGATCAGCCAGACCAGCAGATATCATAGTAGCTGCAGGCCCCACATTTCCGAAATAGTTTCGCAAGACCGGCCAGCAACGTTCAAACTGAGATGCATTGGGCAAAATATAGGTCACTCTTACCACGTCCTTCATTCCGGATCCGGCCCGGTTGAGCGCATCAGCAATGTTTTGCATACATTGCTCAGTTTGCTTTACTATGCTATCCTCTATGGTCATGGTCTTATAATCAAACCCGGTAGTTCCTGAAACAAAAATCCAGTTGCCAACTACCAATGCACGAGAATAACCAATCTCTTTTTCAAAAGCCGAGTTGGAACTAATCTTTAGTCGCTTTACTTCCGCCATAATTTGTTTTTCTGACTTTATTTATGCTAATGAACTTATAAGAAGCTGGCCGAAAACAAGTGAATTGCAAAGCATATTATTTTATCTATTCTTCCAGATATTTTCTATATCATTCATTATGGTTAGTCAATATAAAGTAAATCTATTCAGTGTTTCTCACATACGTCCCTTACATCACCATCTTTACAGTTTATGTTTAAGCCATTTGATGTGGTTAGAAGCCGCGGTCTTTGCCCAAAGATCTGCTCGTAGCCCGAAACATCGCAGAATTGAATCCACGCCCAGAGCTGTTCCTCTGGCATGCCTTCCCAGTAAGGCGATGGACAACCTGGTTTTTGCCATCGTGGACAACATATATGAATCCGGACCGGTCTTGATTCCCATGTTATCGTAGTCCACCTTCAGTTGATCACTCTGCAAAATACTTCTGAATAGAGGAGATCCCACCTTCTCCAGATCAGGAGGATCCAAAACCGAGTCAATCATGATATCAGTCGTAGTCGATTTTCCATCATATCTGAGCACCCAGCCTTTATCCGTTAATTCAATTTCGGGATTATTGACCATATCTAATCTCAATACACCTGCTTTCTCCATTGCCAACAATTGCTGCATGCTCCTGACCGGTGGTCCGTAGGCATATCTCTTCATACGCTCATCCAAATCAATTATTTGTGCAAATACTTCCTCTGTGCATTGATTGAAAGACAAGCAATCATGGATTACGGGTTGACAGTGACGCCACACCTGACCGATACAATAGTCCAAACTGATTTTACGCATGCCCAACCCCATACGAATGAAGTCACTGATACTTTTCTGTGGCGGTTGATCCTGCGAAATGATGGCACGATGTTGAAATCCTTCATTCTCCAGCCATCGACGCGCTACATGCTCTATTTCCTCCTTTCCACCAACCAATTCAATGCGAGACGGTAATTTGGAGTACACCTCAACAACGATTTTTACTATGGCATTTACCAGAAATCGAGAGCTGTTGGCCCCTGCTTGTATCACCGGATCACCAATTTTTTCTCCCAGTCCATCTAACTGGCTTGCAGATGGTAAAAACCATTGGTCGATTACTGAACTAACAGGCTTAGGTGCCATTGGTAAGCCATTCGTAGAGAAAGGGAAAAGTAAATCGGTGAGCCTCAAATCCGATTGATAAATCAGAGTATGGGTCTCTTCATCAACCGTAAAATTTCCAAATTTCTCCGCTATAGTCCTCACTACATCGATCATAGCCAGACCGAAACCTCTGATAGCGATCTTGCTTCGTGGATTCAGCTGGTTCGATTTAAAAAACTGCTCTACCGGATAAGGAGTGACAAACAAATGCAGATTCTGTCTACGGTTGGTAGACTCCACCCATTTATCCATTTGCGCTGAAAGCCTGGTTGGCTGATGTCCTGTTGTCAGTAAGATCTCATCGGCCATAAATTGCTTACCGCTTAGAGTTTCTATTTTCAACCTATCCTCAGATTCTTCTATCCTGATTATCTTTTCTTGATACAGAGAAGCCAGTCCGGCTGTATGTATCGATTGATAGATTGTTGCAAAGCGCTGGGTGAGATAATGTCCAACCTTAGCCCTAGGAGGATAGTAGTCCTCCTCATCCGAGTGAATCTCATTGAAATTTTTTCCGATCCACTCGTGATAGGAAGGAAAATAAGGAATCTCTACTGAGCCCTTAACTTCAGGTCTCTGTGGGATATCAAGAGCCCGTTCCGATAGATTCATCCAATTGCTCTTCGGTTGCCCGGGATCATAAATGGCACCACTTCCGGGGTTTTCTGACCGATCAAACAACAAAAGTTGCAAACCTTTCAAACCACGCAAATTCGCAAGTCTGTACAACAACCTTTCCATTGCATGCATGCCTCGGGGGCCCAGTCCAATGATCGCCACTACCCTTTTGGTTACCATCTTACTCTATTGTTAACCTACGATCACAAAGTAGGAAATAGCTAAGATCCGGTTAAAAGTCACGGACTGCAAAAGCAAGCCGGGTAAACCCCGAATTACTATCTTTAGGTGCCCAGCAGTATTTTTGCAATACACCTTTTTATAGTCTTGTTCGAACCATGAAAAAATCAATCTTGATTATCGAAGATGAGCAAAGTGTTGCGGCATTCATCAAGCAGGGGTTGAATGAAGCCGGGTACGAAGTATACCTTGCCTACAACGGGGAACAGGGGCTTGAACTTATACAACAGAAGGCTATTGACCTTATCATCCTTGACGTTATCCTACCTGGTACAGATGGAATTGAAGTTGCCAGACAAATACGAAAGTCCGGATTTACCCAGGTACCGATCCTGATGCTGTCAGCCCTGGGCAGCACCCGAAATGTAGTCACCGGACTGGACAACGGTGCTGACGACTATTTAATTAAACCATTCAAATTTAAAGAGCTGCTTGCCAGGATCAGAGCACTGCAAAGAAGGCACGGTCTGGTCGCAGCCAGCAATTTATTGTCAGTATCCGATCTGGAACTGGACCGCGAGGCTAAGCTGGTACGTAGAGCGGGTACCGAAATCAAGCTGACATCTACCGAATACAGGCTGCTGGAGTATATGATGTTGAATAAGAACAAAGTGCTTAGCCGAATCGATATTCTGGAAAATGTCTGGGATATCAATTTTAATATGGGAACCAATGTAGTAGATGTCTATGTAAATTATCTAAGGAATAAAATTGATAAAGAATTTAGTCCCAAACTAATCGAGACCGTGATCGGAATGGGATATACCATCAGGGAAGAAAACGTAGAAAGCTCATGAAACTACGTGACCGGATGACCCTGGTTTTTGTGTTACTCAATGCCACTCTTGAGCTTATCATTTTCTTACTCATCTTTTATTTCGCCCGGCAATATACCGAGAATGAATTCTATCTAAGGTTACAACAGAGAGCTACTATAGCAGCCCAAACCTTTCTGGGAGAGGATGAATTGAGCATTGATATTTACGAGAAAATCCGGAATGAGCACCTACATACCCTTCCCGATGAACACGAATTAATATATCCTGTTAGTGAGGATGGCGTTCTGGATCCTTCCAATATTCCTGTGAATTATCCCCTACCCAAGGACTTTATTGAAAGGGTTATAGCTCATGAATATGCAGAAGACCAGGTGGGTGATACCTTTTATACTGGTTTGTTCTATCATGATAATGAAGGTGATTTTATCGTGATACTTTCAGCGCGTGACCTGTATGGCATGGGTAAATTACTGAACCTACGTAAGATCCTGATGATCAGTTTTGTCATCAGTGTCACCATTACCTACCTGCTCAGTAGGTATCTCGCAAAACAGGCACTTACCCCGATCCAGAAAATCGTGCAGAGAGTCAAGGAGATCAGCGTCACCAATTTGCATTTACGACTTGTCGAACAAAAAAGCAAAGATGAAATTGCCGAGCTCACTACAACCTTTAATAATATGCTCGACCGACTAGAAACCTCTTTTGAACTGCAGGGTAATTTTGTCAATAACGCTTCTCATGAATTAAGAAACCCCCTGACCGGGATATTGGGACAAATTGAAGTCGGGCTTAATAAGAAACGCACTGTACCATCTTATGTTTCCCTTTTGAAAGGAGTTGAAAAAGAGGCCCTGCGGCTGGATGCCATGATCAATGGTCTACTGAAATTGGCACAAACCGACTACGACCAGCAGGGTTTGATGGAATCACCACTACGGATGGACGAGATTCTTCTGGAGGTAAAACACGGTATCGATATCGCCAACCCCAGCAATCAAATACACCTTGATTTTGATCAGCTGCCCGATGACCAGAGTCAGCTAATCGTATTTGGAAATGAACGTCTTCTTGAGGTTGCTTTTCACAATATACTGCACAACGCTTGCAAATTTTCAGACAACAACAAGGTCATTACCCGGTTACTTTCCTACGATAACAGTCTACATGTGGTCATCTCTGATGAAGGAATCGGTATCCCATCTTCCGAACTTAAGAATATTTTTGAGCCATTCTTCCGGGGTTCCAATGCACGTGCCATTGAAGGATTCGGCTTTGGACTTCCTCTGGCTCACCGAATAATCAAAATGCATGGAGGTAAACTCAGAGTAACCTCCCAGGTTGGAAAAGGAACTATTGTCAAAGTTATTCTACCGACAGCGGCAACACCGGCGACCATAGCAAAGGCCTAGGAAGCCGTTGAAAAACCCATGTCACGCTGAAGAAAGATAAAATTTGATGCACTTTCTAATTTTCCAGCCGTTCTCCTTGCGCCTGACTGCGTTGATCCTCAGTGAGATACAATCCCGGTATCTTTCCTCGTCTCGCCTTGTCAGGCACAACGATTTACGGCTGCAGCATCAACCTGAGTTTATCAACACCTTCCTAGTGGCACATTACAAAACCCTATTACATAACCTGGACGAGCCAGAACCAAAAAGGGTCATGCGAAAAATCAGGAGCTGCCTAGATGCGTGAAGAGGACATTCCCTACAGGATGGCAATACGACACTGAGTTCGCTATAGTATATGGAAAAAGACGTCAACTCCCA
>JAUILF010000542.1 GCA_030433135.1 Bacteroidia bacterium
GATGAGCATACTGATCACTTTTACAGGTTTTTACTTCCTCCACCGGAGGGCACTTTACTGGAAGTTGATATATCTGCAACCCCAAAATAATAGCTCCCATCAATGGTAAGTGAGCCAACCTCAGGTTACTATTTCTACCAAGCTTAGTCTGGTTTTCTCTATTTACCTCATCCAAATGTTCCGGGTTTGCACCAAGAGATGAAATTCCCATCGGGAAGAATATCGACACGTAAATCAGACCCAAAACCATGAGCCCTTCCAGCATATACACACTGGAGTCAACTATGTAGAGAAAACAAATAGCCGGTACCACTTTGATGGCCAAATTCCTTAGGGTCTTAACTGACAGAGTCATGATCATTTACTTTTGGTTTACTACCATAATCCAATTTACATGCCATAATACACATCAATCTGAATATCAACTAGTTACATTATTAAACCAAAAATAACCTATCAAAATGTGTTCGGATTCGAACATTCATTGTTCGCCAACGTACATTCAGGTCTTTGGTAAAAGGAAAAAACGGCTCTAGCAGTGGACGGGAATTCGCATAATTGAAGCATTTTGGCGACTTCAAAGTGATAATTTGCGATGTTTACAGTTTAGTTTTTACACAAATGCCGGACTTAATTGATCGTTTTAACCAGGAAGTACCAAAGGGATTTTTCTTAGAGAATGACCTGAAGAAAGTAAGTGCTTTTCTCACTGAGATTGGCTTTCTGCAGTCCAATGAAAGATTGGAAAAAATTGAAAAGCCCGGAGAAGGAAACATGAACTGTGTGTATCGGGTCATCACCAGTGACCGATCTTTTATCATGAAACAGGCCAGGCCCTGGGTAGAGAAATACCCACAAATCGATGCACCGGTTTCCAGGATAAACATTGAAAACACCTACCTGGAAACAGCACAAGATATTGCCGGAGTGGGACCCGCTTCTCCCAAATGCCTTTGGTTTGATCATAGTCACTACCTAATGATTATTGAGGATCTGGGTGAGGCCCGTGATCTAACCTATCTGTACCGGGATGATGCAAAACTGTGTACAGAGCACCTGGATCAGTTACTGGAGTATCTTTCCAACCTGCATCGCCATGATCTTAACTCCGACTTTCCTTCCAATATAGACATGCGAAAGCTCAACCACGAGCACATCTTTCGTTTTCCATTTGATCCTACCAATGGCATGGATCTGGATAAGATCACCCCCGGACTGCAAAAAGCGGCCAGACCATACCAGCAGAATACCACATTGGACCAACTGATCTCCAGTCTTGGATTGATCTATCTGTCTCCGGGAAATACGCTGATCCATGGCGATTTCTACCCTGGAAGCTGGCTACTGGCTGATTCGGGCATTAAGGTGATTGATCCAGAGTTTTCATTTGTGGGCATTGCCGAATTCGATCTGGGAATCTTTCTGGCACATATGCTAATGGCTCAACAACCCGATGAAGTTCTTTCGGCGATCTGGAATCAATACAACAAACCAGCCGACTTCAGTGACATGCTCTTATCGGGTTTTACCGGGGTAGAAATGTTACGCAGACTCATTGGCATTGCCCAGCTACCGGTCCAACTTAATCTCTCAGAGAAAAACGCTTTGATGAAAAGGGCAGCCAGTTTTATTACCAAAGGAGATCTGGTCAGACAATTGGGAATATAACTCTCAAGGACCCTGATAACCCTTATCCACAATCCGTTGCGCCAACTCCTGCAGGTCAATATTGAGTGCATCTCGGTTGGTCTTGAGTGCCTGTTCCTTCAATTCAGCAGGAATAGCATCGAAGCCAAGGTAAGCACCCAAAATAGCTCCGGTTACGGCAGCTACCGTATCATTATCCCGGCCATAATTCACCACAAACTCAAGGGTTTTGCTAAAATCACCCCCTCCAAACTCAATGGCTGTCAAATTAATCAGGTGGATCTCACCAGCGTGAAAGGGAATGTCCTGCAATTTGGTATCGAGCATGTTGTAGGCCACCTCAACTGCCTCTAGATAGTGTGCATCATAAGGATAATCTGCCGGTGGATCAGGTAATCCCGTTGTTTCAGAAGCAGTTTTCCTGGCTGTAAAAGCAATGCGTCTGGCATCTTGATAGATACGATGGGCGATTCGCCCTACCAATCTGCTTTTAAAGTAGCCATTGGGATCGGTTAATTCAGTGACTTTTCCCAGGTCGCCGACCGCGATACCCGGTTGCATAGCCTTTGAAAGATATGCCGCTGTAAGGCCGGTAATGTCCCGTGCATACCCCAGATCAAAAATCCCCAACCGGTAGGACTCTGTATAGGCCTTTACCGGATCGGCCGGGTAGTATAGACCCACCATAGGTGCATACAACATACCAGCACAGGCCATCTCACCTCCATAAAATTTGTTAAGTGCATAGCTGTACCCGTCCAGATCATCCTCTACATATGGTTTGGCCACCAGAGCCCATTCCTGCAACCAGGTCATATGTCGCATTTCGGTTTCCAACTGATCTGGTTCAAATGATTCATCGGTTCCTACATCCTGCTTTTCAGCCAGGTACAAATCAGTAATGTAATCAGCAAAATCTCGTGCATTCAGGGACGAAGGCACCTGCTGATACTGGTCAAGATAACCGGCAAACAGGTATTTCCAGCGGGTGTCATCCGTAGTACCTCCACCAGGCAAGTTGACATTCCATGGCCCCTCCGGAGACCCTTCCCTGATCACCGGATCTAGTGTACT
>JAUILF010000543.1 GCA_030433135.1 Bacteroidia bacterium
ATACTATGTTGATGACGCCTATTTTGAGGTGATGGGATTGGAACTGCTTAGTGGACGTCCTTTTGACCCCCAACTGAGTACAGACAGTGTAGCATCTGTGATTATTAACGAGAGCATGGCTGCAGATTTTGGCTGGGGTATCGAGGAGGCCATTGGCGAGGAACTCCATGGTTACAGCAGAGAAGGCAGCCCTAGTCCTCGTGTGGTGGGAGTGGTAAAAAACTTCAATTTCAGACCTCTTTCTGAGGAGGTGCAGCCACAGATGTTCCATCAATTTGCTGACTACAGCCCCTACCGATACTTCGTACGGATTGAAGAAGGTGACCCTTCGGATGTTATCGGAGCTATGGAAAGCGCCTGGTCACAAGTCATTGAAGATGTGCCATTTACCTACTCCTTTCTCGATGAAGACATCAACCGATTTTACCAGGAAGAAGCCCGATGGAGTAACATTGTAAGTTGGGCTGGAGGCATCTCAGTTTTTCTGGCTTGTCTTGGAATCTTTGGAATGGCCATGTTGACCGTTGTAAATAAGACCAAGGAGTTGGGTATTCGCAAGGTGCTTGGAGCTTCAGCCCAAAATATCATCTACATCATCAGCAAAGACTTCATGCTCCTGGTACTCCTGGCGATACTGCTGGCTACGCCTGTTGCGTGGTTTGCCATGAGTGGATGGCTGGAAGGGTTTGCCTACAGGATTCCTATGAGTATGACCTATTTTCTAATCGCCGGTCTATTGGTATTGACGATAACCTTTATCACCGTTTTATCACAAGGTGTAAGAGCATTATTTTTTAATCCCCTGGATAGCCTAAGGGACGACTAAGTAAATACATAAAAAACTAAGTTGTAGGTATGCTAACAAATCATTTCAAAATTGCATGGCGGTCACTGAGTAAAAACAAGTTGTATACGGTGATCAATATATTGGGTCTGACCATAGGCATCGCCGCGGCCCTGTTGATCTTCAAAATGGTTTCGTTTGAAACCAGCTTCAACAAGGATTTTTCAAATTACGACCGGATTGTCAGGGCTGTTTCGGTAGAAACATCCACGGAGGGTGAGACCTATCATGTATGCATCCCCACTCCTGCCATGGAAGTCATGAGAAACTCGGTGCCCCAGTTTGAGGCCATGAGCAAGATCAAGGAAATGTGGGCATCCATAATTGTTCCGGATCCCAACGGAGGCCCTCCTCTTAAAAAATTCAGTCTGGAGCCGGGACATACTTCCTTCTTCGCCGAGTCAGAGTACTTTGAAATCTTTGACTTGCACTGGTTGCAGGGAGATTCCAGCCAGGCCTTGGACGAGGTAGGATCCATCGTACTTAGTGAAAGCTGGGCGGATAAAACCTTTGACGGATGGAAAAATGCCATGGGACAAACAGTTCTGCTGGACAATGTCGTACCCGTGATCGTAAAGGGTGTCTATTCCGACCTGCCCTCCAATTGTGATTTCACACTTCCGTATTTGGTATCTTATAATACGTTGGAGGCCAATGCCGAGTTGTTTTTCCACAACACCGAGTGGGGTAGCTGCAGTTCCAATGACCAGGTTTATGCCCTCCTGGGAGATCCTTCTCAACTTGATCAGGCTAATACTGCCTTGAAGGAAGTAGGAAAAGAAGAATATACCAATGAAGAAAGAGGTAAGAGCAAATACCATGTACTTCAGCCAATTTCAGATCTGCATTACAGTGACCAATATCAGAACTCCGGCACCCATAGATCCAGCAGGTCCAGATTAATGGTCTTATCCGGCATCGGAATCCTCATCCTGATCATGGCCTGTTTTAACTTTATAAACCTCGCCACTGCTCAGTCGACTCTCCGAAGCAAAGAAGTCGGAGTGCGCAAGACGCTGGGAAGTACACGGAGGCAATTAACCAATCAGTTTCTAATCGAAACCTTGCTTCTCGTTTCTGTGTCGGTAGGCCTGGGTGCCCTGCTGGCCAACCTGACCTTGCCCCTACTTGCCAAAATATCGGAAGTCCCGACAGATGTGGCCTTTATCAGTGATCCTAATGTTTTGGGCTTTCTGGGCCTGCTAATCGTATTGGTCACTATGTTGGCTGGTCTCTACCCTGCTATGAGACTTTCGGGTTTCAAACCCATCGAAGCTATCAGGAGTCATACCGGATACGACAAGCACAGTGGAGCAGGGCTGAGAAAGACCCTGGTGGTAGCTCAGTTTGTGATCGCCCAGGCCCTTATAGCAGGTGCTTTAATCAACATTCTACAACTGGATTATATCCGATCCAGGGATCTGGGATTTAATCATGATCTGGTTTATACCTTCTCTTTCAATGCAGACAGCATGACAGTAGCCAGGCAGGGAGTGCTCAAACAAACTCTAAGGCAGATCCCGACTGTCACATCCGTCAGTTTTAGCAGTGATCAGCCATTTTCGGGCAATACCTGGGCCAGCAATTTTCGCTATGGTTCCAGACCTGAAGATGAGCCGTACGGCATTACCATGAAAATCTGTGATGAGGACTATATGGAAACATACGGTATCAGTCTGATTGCCGGAAAGTGGTATGAACGATCCGACACCATGCGGGATGGAGTGGTCAATAAAACACTCATGGATAAACTGGGTATTACCAATCCCGAAGAAATGATTGGCGAACACGTTCATTTTGGAAGACGAAAAGTCAGAATTGTCGGAGTCAGTGATGACTTTCACACCCATTCACTGCGTCAGGCGCATCGGCCACT
>JAUILF010000544.1 GCA_030433135.1 Bacteroidia bacterium
CCGCACCAGGAAAGCTTCCTGAACCATCTAGCTGTCCTCCGATTCTCTGTCGGACACGGGATATGCTTGATAAGAGCTGTACTGCATTTGGAGTCGATGGTAATCAAACGACTGCTTCTTCTCCTACTCCTGCATCTCTGGAGGGCTTGGATTGGAAGCTTATAGAGGATAAAGAAACTAGTTCCGATGCCATTGTTGCATGGAATGACACGAGTAAAGAAGCTTTCTTCTTGTGGAAGTGAGTTCTGGTTAGACATTGTTGTTCAATTATTGTTGGATATTTTACTTTGTAAATGTCACACTGGTTGTGTTTCCAGGTTTACAAATGAAACTGGAGACTGGTGGACTGATGCTGTAGCATATAAAACAGATAATTTCATTAAAGAATTGAAAGAACAATTCCCTGGTGCTGTTCCAACATTGGACACCTTCGATGATCCTCAGGTTCATCGCGGATTCTATGGACAATACAATGCTTTGGTTGTTGAGGGTGAAGGGGCTAACAATTTGACTCAGGCTTTGTTTGATTTGAATGGTGGACAAGATCCGTTATATATTTCAATTTCAGGCTTTTCCTTGGGTGGTGCCCTCAGTGAGCTTCATGCAGTATGGACTGCTTTAAGATGGCCAGAGGCACGCATTACAGTTGCAACCCAAGGGGCTCCGAAAGTTGGAAATGAAGATTTTGTCGAACTCTTTAAGGCTCTTGTTGGCAATGTATACCGTTATCAATTCAATTTAGATGAAGTTCCTGCAATTCCACCTTTATCAGGATATAGAACAACAAGGAACCCTATTTGGATAACTTCTGAAGGAGGAGGACCATATCATGTTTTGCTCTCACCTCGTCCAGAGATTGGTACTTCTTTGACGACGTGGTATGACCAGTAAGTAACCTTGACTATCATCTTATTGGGCTTTAATTTTTTAATTTGAAAAGACAAGGATTATTCTCCCACTTATTAAACACCGCTATTTCGTTTTATTGCAGCTGGTGTGAGGCTTTTTATGTTCCATTGACAGAAGCTGCAAAAACTATTGACGTTCCCCAATGGATCTTCAGCTACGGGCGCTAAAGAAACATGACCATTGGGCTTGATTGTCAGAGAGTGATTCTGCTTTAATTTGGATCGAAGATGCTTATTTTCAAATATTTAATCAGGAGGACCACAGAACATGAATTTCCGATGGGTATATCTTTCAATTTCACAGGGATATTTGCTGTGGTCGCTTGATCTTTGTAAGATATGAGGGTTCATTATCAAGTCAATTAGGTAGTCTATGTTCCTGCATCTGCATCCATAAAGGTGTCTAAGTTAACAAAAAATTTACAACTTAAATCGTTATTGACATAATAGATATAGCAGACATGAAAGAGAACTCATGAAGGCGGCCGGATTTTAGGAGGTTGCAAAGGTACACCTGGCTTCAAGATACCATACTCCAGTTTCAGGTCTTCTGATCTTTTCCACATCCATTGACGAACCGCAGCCAGTGTGAAATCCCATGGAACTGCTACACTACCACAAGTAATTAGCAAAGGGGGTTTTCCATTGACATTTTCAGTATTTTTAATAGTAGATGCACCATTACCATCACTTTGTTTACTACTGCCAATTATTGGCCGGAGATACTTGATACCAGCAGTCAGTCCATCCAAATAGCTTTTTGAGCCTGCGATGCTCTTTTCACTCGATTCTTTTTCATATTCGCCTGCTTTATCCATTCGAAAGTTCACATTGCCCTTTGTTGTTCCATTTCCATGGGTTGCTTCCCAATTGGCTTGTTTTTCAGGACACCAAAACAATGGTTGCTCCACAAGATTGACTTTTTGATCTGCCATTTTCCTAAGAATATAGTCGGCAACTTTATCAATAGTCAATACTCGTGGTGCATTTAACCTACTCTGCAACAAAGCTGGCAATCCTGATCCTGCCGCAGGCTCAAGACAAAATGCCATTTTCAGTTGTTTTCCAGCAGGGTAACTGCCATGCATCACACAGTTTGCTATCCACTCAGGAATTATTACCCCTTCTCTTTCAGTTCCTTCAAATTTATTGACTTCTTTTCTCCATGGTTGGAATCCAATATTATTAGGGAAACCAGAAACCATGACTACTACTGAAGACTTGTCCTGCAATTTAAAAGCACAATCAAGATGCATCCTTTCAATCCTCCCTTCAGCTGGCACACCTGCGTTTTGAGATTCTTCTATCTCTCTTCTCCTTTCAAACCATTCTGAAAATAAAGATTTCAGCATTTCCTCTGCCATATTCACTTTTGCATCTGGAGGCGCTTCAAGATATCCCAGATCACGACGATAAGCTTCAGCAGAAAAGCAATCAGGAAACCTCATTACGCCAGCCAGACAACCCAACCGTGTATCTGGTTGAAACCAAGGATAAATGCAATGTGCTGGGTCAAACAGCTCCTTTTCTGCTATCTTCAAACCGGTTTTACCTAGATCCCTCACTACTTGTCCTTGCGTCAAATCCCATAGCAGTACATCACCATCGGCACTTTCAGTTAGAACATGTCGCCTATTTGTCAATACAGAAACTTTGGTTACAGGTGACTCGCCATGAATTATTGCTTCTGGGGATGATGCCTCAGGCAAAGGGTGCTTTTCTCCATTTGCAAAGACAGCCCTTGACCTTAGGGTAGGTAAGGATCCTGCAATGAATTTTTTCGTTGATATCTCTCTAT
>JAUILF010000545.1 GCA_030433135.1 Bacteroidia bacterium
ATGTGTGGTTAACCTGGTCAATTTCATTGGGTCGCCACTCATCCTTTTTTGGTTTACCTCTGTTAACTAATTTTCTTTTGACTTTATCCCTTTTAAAACCCATGTCACCCTTTTTTGATACCTACTGAAGTCATACAACCTTTTTATGGGTCGGTCTTCCACGGATAGTGATTCGATCCATGCTTCGTACATCACTGGTGTCCTGTAGCCAAAGTCTGCTTGTACCACCTCAAAATTGTATTTGCAAACAGCCTCTTTCAACGCTGCACGTAACTGGCCGATGTTTTTAATAGGTGTTTCCATGCTCGATAGAAAGTCATTCTTAATGGTACCATTACGCTTCTCAGCATATCCATTCTCCAGACAATTCCTGGCCATACTAATTTGCATCTTTAGCTGATGTAACTCTGCCATATAGGCATCTGATCGATATTCACTTCCTCGATCACTGTGATGAATGGTGCTTTCCATCGACTTTTCCCCTCTCAATGTAACGACCTGTTTTAAGGCCTCCAGCGCATGTATGCTCCTCTTGTCTTCTGCTGCAATGGCACCAACTATCCGTTGACTGTACACATCTGTGATGAGAAATAGATAGTATAAACCACTTGGGTTCTGGTAATAGGTAAGATCACAAACCACCAACTCATTCACACCACATAGATCATAGCCCTCAAACAACAGGTTGGGATATATATGTTTGAGACCCTTGCTCTCTGTGGTAATGATTCGACGCCTCACCTGCTGTACCAACAGGCCTGATCCACTCATCATCTTTTCAAATTGGTTGATTCCTACGGCCGTTATTCCTGCCATATGATATAGCCTGCGGCTCCCAACCAGGGCGTACTGCTTCCGCCATCTTCTCGCTTCTATCAGCACTTCCTCTTCTCTTTGTTTACGAGCCTCTAGTCGGCTTTGCATCTGCACTTGCGCCTGTCGACTATACCCTATTTGCACGTATAACTGACTCATCGAAAAACCTCGATTGGTATCTAGTTTTATCACATTCACAACGGCCGTTTTACTTTTTTTTCCAAATCAATTCCCAATTCACTACTCCAGTGCTTGATCACTTCTTGTAGATACCGTATCTCCATCTGCTGCCTGCCAATCTCCTGTTCCCTTTCCTTTAGTTGTTCCTGCAAAACACTCGTCTTATAGCCTTCACTTTCCTTCTCAACTATCATTCTTTCTTGCTTTGATCGATGGCCATATTTATTCATCCATTTATAAACCGAATGTCTGCTCACCTCATACAGCCTTGATATCTCTATCACGGTTATCTGCTTTTGCTCAATTAAATTCACTTTCTCTTTCTTGAATGCTTCGCTAAACCGTCTCTTCTCCCTTTCTTCCCTTGTCATATTTCTACAATTTTATGGAAGTTACCAACATCAAACCTTATCAACGTATATCATGAGACAACAGTGGGAAGAGAAGAACGATTCCGAATCAAAACAACTTAGAATCAATGATATGGATTACATTTCTTCTCTTATCTTCAATCATCTTTTAACTTCGTTGCGATCCCGGTCTCATGCGCTTTCTTGCACATCTGCTGGCTTTTATTTTTCATCCGTTATTGATTCTGACCTGGGGTCTGATGCTGCATCTGATGGTGGACCCCTATGCTTTTGGAGTAGCCAATGTATGGGATGAAGTGCCCCTGGTGGTCATTACGCTGCTTTACACCTTTTTTCTACCCCTGATCAGTACCTTATTTATGTCTCTGACCGGTCTGATCAACTCTGTGACCTTGAAAGAACGCTGGGAACGTATTGGCCCATTGATCGCTTCCATCATTTTCTACGCCTGGTTTCACTTGAATATGCTGGACAACCCGGACATACCACGCACCTTCAACATTCTGGCCCTGGGAGCATTAATTGCCCTGGGGTTGTCATTTGTGGTAACGGTGTTTTCAAAAATCAGTCTTCATTGCGTAGGTATGGGAGGACTGCTCGGATTTATGGTCATCTTGTACTGGAACTATGGGTATTCCTACCTGCGTTTTGCCGGGATGGAAGTTGAACTCTCGATTGTCATCATGGCCCTCATCCTGCTCGCTGGTCTGGTTGGTACTACCCGTTTGTACCTGCAGGTACACGATGCCAGAGATATCTACGGAGGATACCTTGTCGGCCTGGCATCACAGTTTCTGGCTCTTAGATTTTTAGTATAATTGCAGGCCAAAATTTAAAGGAAATCATGACGAAACACCTCCAGGAAAAAATCAGTGAGGCCTGGGAAGACAGGCAATTGCTAAAGGATCCCGCATACCAGGAAGCAATCAGATCGGTAGTGGAATTATTGGACAAGGGTGAGGTCCGGGTAGCGGAGCCTTTGAAAGATGGATCGTGGCAGGTGAATCAATGGGTGAAGAAAGCAGTTGTGCTGTATTTTCCGATCCAGCAAATGGAAACCATCGAGGTGGATCCGTTTGAATTTCATGATAAAATTCCTCTTAAGAAAGGATACAAGGAACTGGGAGTCCGGGTTGTACCTCATGCCATTGCCAGACATGGAGCTTTTTTGGAAAAAGGAGTGATCATGATGCCCAGTTATGTCAACATTGGAGCCTATGTAGGATCCGGTACGATGGTGGATACCTGGGCAACTGTGGGGTCCTGTGCACAGATTGGCAAAGATGTACACCTTAGTGGCGGTGTCGGGGTAGGTGGTGTACTTGAACCCCTTCAG
>JAUILF010000140.1 GCA_030433135.1 Bacteroidia bacterium
ATACCCTTGGAACAGAGATCGAAAATGCAGATTTTTACCTATGATAACCAGAAAGAATTCATAGATCCTAGGCAAATGGAACTGTTTACAATTCAATAATTCTGTCAACTTATTTCAGGACGATACATACTGAGTACTGGGAACTGAATACTGAGTACTGCGAACTGAGTACTGCGAACTGAGTACTGAATACTGAGTACTGGAAACTGAGTACTGGAAACTGAGTACTGGAAACTGAGTACTGGAAACTGAGTACTGAATACTGAGTACTGCGAACTGAGTACTGCGAACTGTGTACTGCGAACTGTGTACTGCGTACTGCGAACTGTGTACTGCGAACTGAGTACTGCGAACTGAGTACTGCGAACTGAGTACTGCGAACTGAGTACTGCGAACTGAGTACTGAATACTGAGTACTGCGAACTGAGTACTGCGAACTGAGACTGAATACTGAGTACTGCGAACTGAGTACTGAATACTGAGTACTGCGAACTGAGTACTGCGAACTGAACTTTAAGATTTCCTTTGCAATTTGTTAAGAAAACTGTTGTTATTTATAGGTCTGTTAAGGGAATCATTTGTGAACTTACTGCTACTACCAAATGCCTGACACTACTATGCTATATAATGAGACTGGTGCAGAATTTGCCTAAGACTACGTAATACTTATGTCGCAATCGGCAAATTTTGGTTCAGACTCCATCGGAAAACTGCTGAAGGAGCAAGCTATTCCTGCTTCGGTCGGGATCCTGATTATGTCTATTTATGGTATCGTGGATACCATATTTGTGGGTCGTTGGATCGGTTCCATGGGAATTGCTGCGATTACGGTGGTAATGCCCATTACTTTTCTGATAGGAGCCATTGGCATGTCCATTGGTGTTGGAGGTGCATCCATCATATCTCGAGCGCTGGGTGAAGGAAATCGGGAAAAGGCCTTTCTGGCCTTTGGCAATCAGATGGTGATGACGGTCGTGCTTGGGATTACGTTTTCCTTGCTTGGTGGATGGTTTATCGAAGAAATCCTGGCTGTTTTCGGAGGACGAGGTGATATCCTGGATCCGGCACGAGAATATTTCTGGACCACCTTACTTGGCATCCCATTTCTAGCCTGGGCTATGATGTCGAATAATGTAATCCGGGCAGTTGGTTTTCCGAAGGTGGCCATGTATACATTAATAGTACCGGCCGTAGCTAATCTGATCCTGGATCCTGTCTTCATTGTTTGGCTGGATATGGGTATGAGGGGAGCTGCCTGGGCTACCATCCTGGGGTATTTTGCCAGTGCCGTATATACTTTCTATTTTTTCGTCTCCGGTAAATCGGAACTACGGGTTACGCCGAAGGAGTTTATTCTTGATCCGGCCATTGTCCGTGAAATTTCTGCTATTGGCAGTGTCACTCTGGCCAGACAGGGCACCATCAGTCTACTGTACATCGTATTAAACAACACCCTATTTAAGTATGGTGGCGAACTCAGTATCTCTATGTGGGGAATCATCAACCGGGTCATGTCTTTCGCCAACTTTCCGGTGCTGGGGGTCACGCAGGGTTTTGTGCCCATCGCAGGTTATAATTACGGTGCCAAACTTTGGGACAGGGTCCTCAAGGTGATTCAATCTGCTATCCGCTACGGTACGGCTATCTCGCTGATCCTTTTCTGCCTGATCATGCTACTTGCACCCGGATTTGTGGAAGTATTTACACAGGACGAAAACCTGATACAGCAAACTCCCGGAGCTATGCGTATTGTATTTATTGCCACCCCCCTGATTACCTTTCAGCTTATTGGATCAGCGTATTTTCAAGCCATCGGAAAGGCTGGCCCTGCTTTGTTTCTGGCGCTGACCAAGCAAGGCATTTTTCTGATACCCCTTATACTGATTCTACCCTTATTTTTCGGCCTTACCGGAGTATGGATATCTTTTCCCATAGCTGATATTTCGGCAGCGGTCATCAGCTTCTGGTATCTCAAGCGAGCTACCAGGTCGTACGGAACCATAAGGGTAGTGCCATCAAGGGCGTGAGGAATATCTCAGACTGAAGTGGCTAGAAATTAGGTTCTCCTCCTTGGTGCACAGACCACCTACTTGTTAATCTCCACCGTCTTCCCTGTCTTAAACGATTCATCTGCAGCCAAGACAATCCTGAGGCTATTGACGGCGTCGTTGAGATGCTCACTCAGGTCCTTGTCGTTCTGAATGGCATCGAGTAAAAACTCCTGCTCCAGGTAGCACAATTCGTCGTGGCTGGGCTCATCCGAGGTGTTAAAGAACTCGTCTTTCTTAGCAAATTTCTTATCAGCTGTAAGTTCGCCATGGTGCAACAAAATACCACCCGTTTTGGTGTGCCCTTCGATATCTTCGGATCCCTCTGTACGCTCTCCACTTTCATCTACGATACTCACACTACCTTTGGGTCCTACCACATCTTTAACGAAAAAGGCGGTCTCACTCATCATCGGTCCCCAACCAGCTTCGTACCATCCGACAGACCCATCATCAAAAGTTACCTGCAGGTTGCCGTAATTGTACATGTCATCCGCTATCTCATCACTCAATTTGGCCCCAATGGCGCTTACCCTTACCGGATTGGCACCCGTCATCATACACATGATGTCCACGTAATGTACACCACAATCGACTATAGGAGACATAGAATTCATAAGAGCTTTGTGAGTACCCCACATATCACCGTCGCTTTGCTGGTTGAGGTTCATACGCATAACCAGGGGCTTACCCAGGGTATGCGACAACTCTACAAACCTGGTCCAGGCAGGGTGCACTCGCAAAATATATCCGACTACCATTTTCAGGTTTTTGGACATTGCCAGGTCTACTAACTTTTGAGCTCCTTCGACTGTAAGAGCCAGCGGTTTTTCGATAAAAACATGTGCACCACTGTTGAGGCTTTTCTCGGCATACTCTTCATGTGTTTCCGGGTAGGTATTGATGGATACTACATCGGGTTTCGATTCTGTCAAAGCTGTATCAAAATCCCCGAAAGTTGGCAGTCCTCCCAATTCCTCTGAAAGTCGATTGCGACTATCGGGTCCCCGGCTTACCAAACCCACTATCTCAAATTCTTTCATCTTATGGTAGGCTCGTGCATGGGAAATACCCATGTGTCCACATCCAACTACCAAAACTTTCAATGTATCACTCATACCTGGTCTTATTTTTAGACCAAAATAAGAAATGCATGGTTCTTACCAACCTTATGGCGAACCATTGTAGTAGACTGCCAAAGTGAAAATTTGACAGTTGTTCCGGTTTTATCAAATGTCGAAATTTCACTTCCAGGTGCTTTTTATTTGTGCTTTCTGACACTTTGTCACCGAATTGAACAATGGCATGTCATTTGTCGTTATATAACTGAATATCAACTACATACAGTTGATTATAAAATTTTTTGTAAACCATAAAACAGATAAGTTATGACAACTTTAGCAAAATTGAGCAATGGATCCAGGACGGCTCCGACCTTGTCTAGCTGGATCGAAGATTGGTTTGGGAAAGATGTACCTACCCGCCTTTTTGGTGATTTTCACACCGGACTAAATGTTCCTGCCGTGAACATCAAGGAAACCGGAGACTCGTACCACGTTGAGGTGGCAGCTCCCGGGCTGAAGAAGGATGATTTCGAAATCAATCTTGATAATAATCTACTGACCATCTCCAGTGAGATAAAAGAAGAAAACACCGATGAATCCAACGAGCGATTCACCCGGAGAGAATTTAGCTACAGTTCTTTCAGAAGGACCTTTACTTTACCTGAAACCGTGGAGGCTGACAAGATATCGGCCAAATACCATGATGGCATTCTGAAAATCGATATGCCAAAGAAAGAACAGGCAAAGAAAAAGCCATTGAGAACTATTGAGATCTCATAGCCTGATATCAGGCAAGTAACAATTTTTGGATGAGAATAAGGAGAGCATGAGCTTCCGCTCATGCTCTTTTTTTGTTTTCGCCGGATAAACAAAAAACTCAACCTCCTTCTACCACCCTTTTACGAAAACTGGATTTGGGAGCATCACAGACCGAACAGGTAAATGTGGTCTCGAGCTGCTCAAAGGGAATACCTTTGGCTATGCCCCGGGAGGGTTCTCCATAGCGACTGTCGTATGTGCTGAGACAATCGGAACATTCGAATATATCGTACAAAATAACTTCCTCTTCCTCTGGTTGAGGTTGTTCCTCTTCCCTTCCCTCACCCAGGTTGGCGAAGTAATGTTTGCTTAACTCGATCAATAAAGTCGGCAGATCCATTTGGTCTACATCCTGGGCATAATACACATAATTGCGTTCATTGGGGTCAAAATTCCGGCAATACAAGACATTGTATGAGGGTCTGAAAGCCCTTCCGGCTTTGTCACCAAGATTGCGATCCACCTTTTCCAATACAACGGAGGTAAAGCGAAAGGCCCGGCGGCTATAAATACCAAAAGTCAGTCCATAGGTACTGATATCCACCCGGTTAAACTGATCCACCAGGTAATTTTTCAACTCCATAGCTTCGAGATCCGCAACCGGCACATGCCAGTTCAGCTCCACTGACGAATGCCTGATGTTAATCCCAAAGCGACCGAGCAACTTTTCCCACTTGATCTTGGATTCCCTGGGAATGCCCTTAATTACCAGTGACTTCCAGGGGGTAATGCACACTTTTCCGATCTTGCTCTCGAGACACAGATCACACATGGCTTTCAAAAAGTCAAGGTCGTAATGGTTGTTCCTCCAATACAACCCCAGCCAATACTTGTCGATTCCCATCTTATTCATTCCCTCGTAATAGGGAAAAGGCTCAAAGGTTACCTGAAGAGGTTTATCTATGGTCCGGGCATTAATCTCAATGACGTCATTAATCTCCTCAAAAAGGACCTCTATGGAATCAAAGTGCTCGTAAATATCCTCTGTGGTCTTTGCCAATCTGGCAATATCGTTGCTATTAACCAGTACTGGATAATACCCGTCCTGAGGATAACCTGGTAATTGCAAATGCAAATACCAGTAGTCTTCATGATGTGAAGCAATGAAATTCAGATGTCCGGTATACAGCGGTACCAACTTTTGCCGGGGATCCGCAATATTGATCTTCAATACGGGATCATGACCAAACTGTTCGAGTATATAGAGATAGGATGAACCGTTTAGCCAGGTGGTCCTTGAAAAGATATCCGTAGAAACATAGGAGCAAACAATATTCTGATGCCTTGTGGATGAACTGATATGATCATCTGTACCTGCAGTAGACTTGGGTACTTCAATGGTCGACGGAAACAAGATATCCTGTCTTGATCCAAACATTATCGATTCCAGCCCCATTCCCCTGGCTCTTTCGATAATCTGAATAAGTTCGCTGGGAGACATGATGCCCCCCTTGATAAATACACGTTCCAGGTTTTCCTTGTTATCCCGGGTCTTCAGCAATGTTTGAGTCTCCGTCAACATCTTAACCTACCAGTTCTGTTTCGTTTGAAAAAATCTGCTCCACTTCGGCCCGGCAACTTCCACATCCCATGCCGGCTCCCGTACTGGTGCAGAGATCCTGGAAACTGTCACAACCACTGCGAATCATCTTTCGCAGGTTTCCCTCTCCCACATTGCTACAAGAACAAACCAGACGGCCCTCAAGGGGCTCGCTATTTGACGAGCTACGCAATAATTCGCTGCGTTTTTCGGAAAGTTCAATTTTCTGTTCGATCAACACCCGGAATTCGGCAAACTCCGATTTATCTCCCATCAAAATAGCGCCTACAAGCTGATCCTGTCGCACCACACATTTTTTATAAAACCTCTGACTTACATCCATCAGAATGATCTCCTCATAAGTAGGGTCATCTTTGGGCACATGCACCTCCCCTATAGAACAAACATCCAGTCCATCAAACTTGAGGATGTTCATCGAAATCGAACCCTCATAGGAAGCACTCAGGTCTCCGGATAAATAATTGGCCAGCACTTGCGCTTGTTGCTCGGCTGCAGCGGTGATGCCATATAGTTGGTGCCTGAATTCGGCGATCTCGCCCATAGCAAAAATATGCTCATCCCTGGTCTGAAGATATTGATTGACAATGACTCCTCTTCCGCAGGGTAATTCTGCTTGTTTGGCTAACTCAATGTTTGGTGTAACACCAATGGCATACAGTACGGCTGTACAATAAATAGTCTTTCCACTCTTGAGCGTTACTGTTAGTCTTTTTTCTACGGAGTGATCAAAAATAGTGTCCACCTCGTTGTCGAAATAGATCTGGATTCCCCTGTCCCTCACTTCGTCAGCTAATAAGTTACTGGCCAGGTTGTCCAGTTGCCTCTGCATCAGACTACCAGCTCTTTGTACGATGGTAGTTTTTATATCCATGTGATTGAGGGATGCTGCTATTTCTAACCCCAGCAATCCACCACCCACGATAAGCACATGCTGTTCGCGGTGCGGAGCATTAGATTCGGATAAGTACCCCTTCAGTGCATCGGCATCCTGACGGCTACGCATGGTAAATACACCCGGTAAATGTACCGGTACATCTTTTGGTGTAAAGGCCCGGCTACCTGTTGCCATTATCAGGGAGTCATATTTATGCTGGTTTCCCTTTTCATCCAACACGATTCGGTTTTCCCGGTCAATGCTTTCGATACCGTTGGACCGAAATACCTGGACCTGCATTCTGCGCAATTCGTCATCCTGGATCTTTTGCAATTGCTCCCATGTGAGGTTTTCAGAAATATACTCCGGAAGTAAAATGCGGTTGTAAAAGGGGTGCTCCTCACGTGAAAAGACCAAAATCTCGTCGTGCTGGTTCTTTTCCCGGTAAGATTTGATAAAGCTGAATGCTGCTGCTCCTGCACCTACAATTACAATGCGTTGACGTCTCTTAACATAGGGGTAGACTTCTACACCAGTCAATTTGAAATTGGGCTGCTTGGAAACGGGATCAATGCCATCACCGGTCAGATTGTTGGCCCGACCAAAATCTTGTTTGAGTTTTTTACCCCAATGCATCGGGAGAAACACCACTCCTGTTCGAATCCGGTCGGTAAGTCTCACCTTAACCCGAACTTCTCCACGTTGATTTTTAATTACAGCCAGTTGGTCATCCTTGAGATTGCGGAGGGAGGCATCTACCGGATGCATTTCGAGAAGGGGCACACTCTGATGCATCATCAACTTGTTTACCTTTCCGGTCCTGGTCATCGTATGCCATTGATCACGAAGACGACCGGTGGTTAGAATGAGTGGATAATCGCCGTCCATTTGCTCCGAGAGATCGCTATTTACGACCGGCGTATTAAACCTGGCTTTACCCGTATTGGTATAAAAGATATGATCGGTAAAAAGTCGCTTGGTGCCGGGATGATCCTGAAACGGCACCGGCCACTGAAAGGAACCCTCTTCTTTTAGCCTCTGGTGACTAAGACCAGAGATATCAATATGTGTATGTTTCGTAAGCCGGCAATGCTCATCAAAAATTTCACTGATGTTATTGTGATCAAAGCCGTGAAACCCCATTTTGCGGGCAAAGCGCATCAGGATTTCGGCATCGGGCAACGCCTCACCGGGCGGAGGTACCACCTGAGGAAGGTACGTGATCCGACGGTCACTGTTGGTCATGGTTCCCTCCTTTTCCAGCCAACCGGCAGCGGGCAGCACCAGGTCTGCATATTCAAGGGTAGCTGACCGGGACGATATATCCTGGACAATCACAAATGAAGCGTTCTTTAAAGCCTTATCTATTCTGCGAGCATTGGGAAGACTTACTACCGGATTGGTACAGATAATCCAAACGGCCTTCATTTTGCCGGACTCCAGCGCTTCAAACATTTGTGTTGCGGTCAGTCCAGGCTCCTTGCGAATGGATTCAACCCCCCAAAACGAAGCTACTTCATCGCGATGCTGCTCATTGGCCAGCACCTTATGAGCAGCCAGCAAACTGGCCATCCCCCCAACCTCTCGGCCTCCCATGGCATTAGGTTGTCCCGTCAAGGAAAATGGACCTGAACCGGGTTTTCCAATATGTCCGGTCATCAGCGACAAGTTGATCAGGGCATAATTTTTATCCACTCCGGCCTGCGATTGATTGAGACCCATAGCCCACATCGAAATAAAACCGGTGGCATCACTGATGTAGGATGCTGCCTTTTTGATATCATCTACACTTACTCCACAGATCTTTGCAGCTTTTCTGATGGACCGATCCATCACTTCCAGGCGGTAGTTATTAAAGCTTTCGGTATGATTTTCAATGAAATCTATGTCAGCATTGCCGGTTTCGAGTATTCGCCTTGCCATGGCGTTGTACAGAATAACATCTGTGCCGGGGCGTATCTGAAGATGAAGGTCTGCAATGGCACATGTATCAGTCACTCTGGGGTCAACAACTACGATCTTAGTATCAGGGTTCTCAGCTTTTCGCTTTTCAATCCTTTTAAAAACGATAGGGTGGCACCAGGCCGGATTTGCACCGGCGATCAGGAATGAATCTGCCAGATCTATATCTTCATAACTAATAGGAACACTGTCTTCTCCCAGGGTCTTGACATAGGCAGCAACGGCCGAACTCATGCAAAGGCGGGAATTGGTATCAATATTGTTGGTTCCGAGAAAGCCTTTGGTCAGTTTGTTGGCCAGGTAGTATTCCTCGGTAAGACATTGACCGGAAACATAGAGACCTACACTGTCCGGTCCAAATTTTTCTATCAGCGATTTGAAAACTGCTGCAGCCCTGGTGATAGCGGCATCCCATGAAACTCTCTTAAGAGGCTGGTCCCGAGATCCACGCATCTGAGGATACTGTAGCCTGTCTGACTGATCCTCAACCACATAGTGCAAATTGCGACCCTTCGAACACAGCAGGCCGTGGTTTGCAGGATGGTCCGGATCTCCTTTTACTTTCAATCTACCCCTGCCATCCTTCTCGACCAAAATGCCACAACCCACTCCACAGTATGAACAGGTGCTTTTGAAAGTTTGCGATTGCATGTATGATTCTTTTGTAAGTGCTCTGGTGCCGGCAGAGGAGAGCATTTATTTTGTTCCGGTCAAACCGACAGATATATCAGTATATTCTTAGTACAAAATTTGGACTAATGCTCCAGAAAGTCGATTAAATATTCCCTGTATTTGTAATAGTCAACATGCTCCAGTATTTGCTTCCGGTCCCTGGGCCTGTCAAACTCAATCTTGAGGATATCTCCCACCTGAGCTTTGGGACCTGAAGTCATCATAATAACCCGGTCGGCCAGAAAAATGGCTTCATCAACATCATGGGTGATTTGTACGGCGGTGATCTTTTCCCGGTTCCAGACATCAAGAAGTACATCCTGCAACTCTCCTCTGGTTAGCGAATCCAACATCCCGAATGGTTCATCCAGCAGTAAGATCTTGGGTTTGAGCGCAAAGGCTCTGGCAATGCCGACACGCTGCTGCATCCCCTGGGATAAGTCACTGGCTTTCTTGAAGAAAGAGTCTTCCAGCCCTACCTTACTCAGGTAATATTTACAGATATCCTGCTGCTCTTTTTTGCTTCCCCCGGGGAAAACCTGCCTTACTCCCAACAATACATTTTCCAGGGCTGTCATCCAGGGAAAAAGACTTGGAGACTGAAATATCACTCCTCTGTCAGGCCCCGGACCAGTGATCGGAAACTCATTGAGCAGGATTTGACCCCCGGTTATTTCATTCAAGCCGGCAATCATAGTGAGCAAAGTAGTCTTCCCACATCCAGAGTGACCGATAATAGATATAAACTCCCCTTCCCTGACTCTCAGGTTTAAATCTTCTAAAACAACATATTCGCCCTTTGGAGTGGGATAAATTTTTGTCAAATTCTTGATATCCAAAGATACCTCCCGGAGCGACATCTCCTCCATTTCCCTGAGATTCTTCTCTCTGTTCTGCTTTAAATCCGAACGTGACTTGGTGGCTATCATGGTTTATGTTTTCAAATTGTTAAGTAATGGTAAATTATCCCGCCTTTCTGTTGCGTCTTTGCATGTTTCTGGGCATCACGGGACTAAGCTGCGGAAGTGAATATTCCTTTGCTCCGGCCTGTTTTCTGCTAGCCCCCATATCCATCAGGTAGGTCATCAATTCATTGCGAACTTTCTTAAACTCATCGGATGAGTTCATCTCTGTTTTATCTCTTGGTCGCTCAATCTGAATGTTGAATTCAGGTCCCAGGGTAGCGTCTGGTCCGGTCGTTAACGGTATAATCCGGTCTGCCATGTAGATCCCCTCATCTACATCATTGGTAATCAACAATGCTGTACATCGATTTTGATTCCATATCTGTAATATTTCGTCCTGCAGATTGCCTCGGGTGAGTGCATCCAGGGCACCAAGAGGTTCATCCATCAGCAACATTTCCGGCTGCATGGAAAGTGACCGGGCGACAGCCACCCGCTGTCTCATCCCCCCGGAAAGCTCTTTAGGTCGTTTGTTCCTTGCGGGGGTCAGGTTGACCATTTCAATAAATCTACTGACATGAGCATCAACTTCTGACTGTGACCAGGATGGATAAACCGATTTTACCCCCAGTGCTATATTCTGCGTAACAGTAAACCACGGAAGTAAGGAATAATTTTGAAAGATCACACCGCGATCATGGGATGGACCTTGCACCTGTTGGCCTTTAAAAAGCACTTCGCCCTGATCGGGATAAATCAGGCCGTTCATCAGGTTAATAAGGGTGGTCTTACCGGTTCCGCTAAACCCAACAATTGCCACAAACTCGCCTTCGTTAATAGACAGGTTAATGTCTTTCAATACCGAGGTTCTTTCATTACCCTCTCCGTATCCCTTACACACATTTTTCAATTCCAGGATTGCCATTTTGCTCGTTTTTTTAGTGTTTATTCAAAGCTTACCAGCCTCTGCAATGCTACCATCAACTGATCCAACATAAATCCGATCAATCCAATAGTGATCACTGCTACCATGATTCTAGCCAGGGAATCACTGCTACCATTCTGAAATTCATCCCACACAAACTTGCCCAGTCCGGGATTTTGCGCCAGCATTTCAGCAGCAATGAGCACCATCCATCCCACTCCCAATGAAATACGCAAACCGGTAAATATCAGTGGCAATGTGGCGGGTAGAACCACTTTAGTAGTCTTTTTGAAGGGAGATAACTGCAGCACCCTGGCTACATTAATGTAATCGGTATTGACCGATGCAACTCCCATTGCAGTATTCAGTAGGGTAGGCCATAGGGAACAAAGTGATACGGTAAGAGCAGAGATAATGAAGGATTTTTCAAACCAGCCATTATTGGTAGTATAAACAGCACTGATCACCATCGTTACAATAGGTAACCAGGCCAGGGGAGACACGGGTTTGAGCACCTGAATGATGGGATTGAGCGCGGTCATCACATTCTTACTGGAACCACACAATATCCCGATCGGCAGCGCTATCAGTGATGCGATGACAAATCCCATAAAGACAGTCTTGAGGCTGGTAATAATCTGGTCGATGTAGGTTGCCTTACCAGGATACGAAACTGTTTTTATGGTGGCATCAGGATTTTGTTGCAGGATCGCTGTATTTCGTGCATCTTGTCTGGCGTAAAACTCCCTTGCCTTGGTTCTTTCACCCATATGCTCCTGCCAAAGGACATTTGCCTGGTGGTACACCATGACAGGTCCGGGAAGTACACCCAGGCTCGTCTGGACATTCTTTGCTGCAACTGACCAGAGGAAAAGAAACAGAACAATGGCACAAAACGGCATGCCAATGCGTTTCCAGAGAATGGTAAACTGCTGCTTGATATCTTCACCTGAGGCAAGTTTGACGATAGGAACAGCCCAGGAGAATCCGCTGTAGTTCAAAAGTTGTATTGCTTTAGCTTTCATGACTTGGTTATTAGCTGAGTTCTTCGATTAAATAATTTCGTCCTTGAGTCCTACCGGAAACTTGTTGATATACTCATTGGGTTTCTTGCCATCGTATTCTACTCCATCAATAAATTCGCTGGTAGGTGCCTTGTAACCATCAGTTTGCGGAATGGCATCAGGAGCTATTTTACCCTCCTCTACCAGTTTGTTTGCCGCTTCCAGCCATATTTCCGGTTTGTAAACCTCTTTGGCTATCTCATGATACCAGGCATCTTCCTGGGGTTCAGTGATCTGTCCCCACCGTCGCATCTGTGTCAAAAACCAGATGGCATCACTATAGAAAGGGTAGGTAGCATTGTACCTGAAAAAGACATTAAAATCAGGCATAGAACGCTTGTCACCTTTCTCAAATTCAAAGGTGCCGGTCATACTGTTGGCAAGTACCTCATAGTCAGCACCAACATATTCTGACTTGGAAAGTATTCTTGCAGCCTCTTCCCGGTTTGCACCATTGTCAGCATCCAGCCATTGGCCTGCACGGATCAGTGCCTTGGTGATGGCAATGGTCGTTTTGGGGTTTTCCTGTATCCACTCCTCGGTGAAGCCAAAAACTTTTTCCGGATTGTTCTTCCAGATATCATTGTTGGTTGTGACTGGTACTCCTATTCCCTTGAAGACCGCTTGCTGGTTCCAGGGTTCGCCCACACAATAGCCAAGAATGGTCTCCGCATCCAGGGTAGCCGGCATTTGTGGTGGAGGGGTTACCGAAAGCAGTACTTCTGCGTTGGTAGTTCCGGTTACATCATCAGACGTATAATACCCAGGTGAAATACCCGCTGCTGCCAACCAGTACCTGATTTCATAGTTGTGAGTAGAGACGGGAAACACCATACCCATCTTGAATGGTTTTCCATCGGCAGCATACGACTCAACCACCGGTTTGAGAGCATCAGCCTTGATAGGGTGTACGGGCTTGCCATCTTCTTGTGGAATATGAGGTTTCATAGCCTCCCAGATATGATTTGCCACGGTAATCCCGTTGCCATTAAGATCCATACTGAACGGAGTCACCACTTTGGCTTGAGTACCGATGCCAATAGTGGCACCAATGGGTTGACCAGCCAACATGTGGGCTCCATCCAGTTCCCCATCAATCACCCGGTCTAACAGGACCTTCCAGTTCGCCTGCGCCTCCAATGTAACGTATAGTCCTTCGTCTTCGAAGAATCCCTTTTCTTTGGCAATAGCCAGAGGAGCCATATCAGTCAACTTGATGAATCCAAATGTGAGTTCATTTTTTTCCACCATTTCAGGAATAGAAACGGGTTCGGCTGCCTCCGAAGATTGCTTAACCGTTGATTTAGTATCTACCCCACACCCTTGTGTGAGAAAAAAAACACAAACCAGTAATAGACATATCTGTTTCATAACTTATTGATTTTAAGATTAGTAGAAGTATTATTTACTCTCAAAGAGTGTTGGTTTGAAAGTGACCATCAACCAGGCCCAGTTTTGCAGGGATTTTTCATTCCCTCCCTTGATCACCTGCATGGACTCGGTAGCGAAAAGCTGGGAATACCCCAGATTGAGATTCACACCGGGAGCGATAGAGGTACCAAATACCAGGTCAATCTCTGTTCCCAGGCCTCGTCCGGTTTCACCGGTGAGTTCACCGGGATTGCGATAGATATCAACCGGAGAAAAGAATTGATGTACATGGGCCATCAATACCGATTTTCCAGGTAATGAGTAGGTAAACTTGATATAGGGATTAATCAATCCAATGGTCTTACCATTCTGAGCTGAAGGATTACCTACATAGAAGTAATCCATAAAGCCATAGAATTTGTGGTTGGTACCGTAAAACGGTGTAAAAGAATGGTTTTCACCTGCTGCTTCATCCACAGCAGTTCCACTCAGGTAATCAAAGCCAAGTGAGGCCTTAAAGTTCTTAGCCAGAGGTGATTCAACAGCCAGCGAAACCAGGTAAGCACTCAGCTTATTGCCTACACGATCCTTACCAAACTGGTAATAAAATTCACCGGTCAGCTTAAATTGCCCCAGCCTGTGATCACCGATAAATCCGGCAGTCTGACTAAAGCGCGTAACCCCTCCAGTGGTACTGTCAACAGCCTGTAATCCATTGTTCATAAAGAGAAACGATAACTGAGATCGTTCCCAGTTGCGGTGGTACCAGGCAAACTGCAGGGTTTTATAATTTCCGGAGACACCATAGTACGTACCCACGAGCTTAGCATACTCGGGGGTAGTTCCATCCTGGTTAAATACGGCACCAAGGTGGAACGAAGACACTGAATCCTGCCAGGTTACCAATGCAGCATCATGACTTCTGGACTGTTGAGCCCAGGCAAGATTTCCGAGCATTCGGGCATTGTCGTAGTCCAGCTCCTGTCTACCCAGTTTAATCGCCCAGCTATGGTTAAACTTGTACTTTCCCCAGGCCTGGTTGACTGCGGTAAAGTAGTTGGCCGTCGAAACTCCGGGCTTATAAATCTGATTTTCTGCACCCCAGATACGCACATCCTGCAGGGACAACATAAATTCTGTCTTTTCCGAGTTGTAGTTAGCGGTAAGGCGGGTACGTTGTTCGACAAAGAAAGCAGGGTCCTGCTCTTTGCCCTCGATCAGCTTTTTAAATCCATGCCGGTATTCAGCCCTTGGCCGAACTTCTGCACCCAGACGAAACTGGGCAGAGGCTTGAACGCTCATTACGGTCAGAAAACCTAAAATGATCAACTTGAATAAGGGTCGTTCTGTTTTCATAGGTACTATTTTAAGTATTATTACTTAATCAAAGATAGTATAAATACTTATTTAGCACATTAAATACTTACTTTTTTAA
>JAUILF010000141.1 GCA_030433135.1 Bacteroidia bacterium
CAGTACCCGTCTTTATTGCATCTTTAGCTCTCACAACGAAACTCCACTACATAATCCCGGTTAAAATTGGCGTCTTCCTCATATTGAATCGCCATCTACTCTTTCCCCAAATGCCTGTTGTAGAATTTCCAGACTTCATGAGCTACATCTCTGCCCAGCTTGAGTCCGGCAACATTATCTGACTGAATATGATAGCCACCATACACCCTTGAGATGCCGGCCATTTCTGCCGTCTGAGTAAATGTGTCAAATTTGAGGGTAACCTTTTCTCCTACAGAATTGGGTTCGGTCATCGCCCCCGGAATCAATTCCACTTCAGTACCAAATTGATCACTACCGGTAAAGAGCCGCAGAGCTTCGGCACATGCACCACTGATGGTACTATGTCCGGAGACATAACTGGGGAATGGTGGGCAAAGGAAGGTATCCGGAGAGTAAGGTCTCCATTGTTTGCCATCCATTTCGGTCATGCCTACATCAGGGCCTCCCCAGGCTTCAATGAGCTGGTCCTGATAATACTCATGCACCAGGGCATAGGGTCTGGCATAATCATAATACATCTTACTGTCCCACGAAGCTATAAAAGCATCCATGGCCGTAACCTGATTGAGAAAATACATCTTGACGTCTTCATCCAAAGTATGCTTATCTCTGCGCGATACGTCTTGCGCAAATATGAGCCAGTGACCTGCTTGCTGTACTGATGCCGGACCATCACGCATAAACTCCACCAGCGCTTTTTGTTCGTCTGTGAGAGCAGCTTGCACATCTATGACTTCCTGTACTTCCTCCCTGAGCTGTTCGGAACCAATCATAGGAGGCGGCCCGGGTCTGAACTGCGCTGGAGATTCCAGTGCAATAGGTTCAACCCGATCCCAGAAAGGAGTCAGACAACCAGGTGCAAACTGACCTCCCTCTCCATCCGAAAAGTATTTGGGCTGCCAGCGATTAGGATCCACATTTTCATCGGGCGAATTAACAGGTTCATATCCTACGTAATTAAAATAAGGTTCTCCATTTGAACCCTCTTCTTCCCCATACTGATTGGCACCATCATGATGGCGTGCTTCAATCACTGACTTGGCAGCCAGGTTTCCAATGCCCTCCGGCGTCGTGGGGTCGATCGACTGGTTGTCAGGATCATATCCCAGTTCTTCCATAAACTCTCTGAACAGATACCTATCGGAAAAGAAATATTCATTCATGGTACGAAAGGCCGCATAACTGATAGCTATTTCCTTGTTTTTGAGCTTTCTATCCTTCTCTGGCCTACGATCAACTCCTTCCAGGTAAACCGGTACTGCCGTCTCGTCATACCTACTCCAGGCATCAAAAACTGCGGTAAAGATCAATCCCAGGTATCGTGAAGTAATAGTAGGCCGAGGCTTAAATCGCTCAGTATCAAGAGCGGTAGCTTCCAGGGCAATGGCACCCCACTTATACGCTATATTCTTTTCACCTTTCCGTTCTTCACCGACGTGAGGTACCCAATCTTTGCTGTAGTCAACCTGCATTCCTGTAAACACAGTGCCAAACAATGTCAACACCAGAACCATCCCAATTCTAAACATAATATCTACTTTCTGGACAAATAGAATTCTTTACCAGGCCAAGGTAAGATGATTGTATGTGCTGGGCTGAAGGTTTATCAATTGATATGTACGTTTCATCAATTTGTTTCAAATTTCCGCTTACGAGGGGCATATCTGGCAAATATGACCTTAGATTTTGGGGGTCATGTCAGTGATTAATCTCCCTGCCACACCAGCCTCTGTTTATCCTGAAGCAGTTTTGCTCGCAAAGCATCGTAGGGAAGATCATGCAAGACCTGTCCTGCCTCCTGAGCCAACGCAGCAGCAGTTGCGGCAGACTGACCAAGTACCATAAAGACCGGTTCCATCCGAATAGAGCCAAACGCAATATGACTGGCACTCAGGCAGACAGGTACCAGAAGGTTGACACACTCCTCTCTCTCGGGTAAAATAGCCCGATAACTTATTGCATAAGGCGAAGCTACATGTGCTTCTACGTTCCCTTCATTCTTTACATATCCCTGCTCATTTACATAACGTTGAGTATTATGAGAATCCATTCCATAGGCAGCCAGGCCAATTACATCTTCCACAACCTCGAGACCTTCGCAATGGGCCTGAGTCATTACCAGAACGCCCTTCATTCTCCGGGCTTCACGTACATATAGTTGCTCCTGCCATCCATCCTCCCGGGCAAACTCATCTTTGCAAGTACCCCATCGGGCCACTTCACTTCTGATCTTCTCAGGGATCCTGGAGTGATTTGCCAGGGTCCACATGAGCCCTTTCTGATAATCCCGGTGTCTGTCTGCAATCACCTGACGCTCGGCATAACTTGCCTCAGGGTAATCATAGTTCTGACCAATAAAGTCAGTAGAAAACCCGGTACGGTTATTAGTATCAGTTTTTCGATTTGGCATCGCCGAGTTGATCCACGGGAACCCATCCTCTCCGGCTTCGTAGTTTCGTAGCAAAAGCTCATAATCAAGTTCATTATAATTGTCCGGTTTCTCGAAGGGAATCCTGTTATCCGGGTGATCTGTCAGACACATTCTGTAACAATAAGCCTGAACATGGTGGTCGCCCTGGCCCTCTTCACCAGGTCCATCAGGATTGATAAACGGCAATAGCCCGCTGGACGGATCACCTTTCACTTTGTAAGGATCTACGCCATCAACAAAGTTGTGATTAATAGCGTTGGCTGCATGATGTCCGGTTCGGGTTTTGGCTCTTAATTGGGTGTGAACTCCATTCATGGTCTCGTTATACTCACTATTGGATTCACGCCCCACAGTATAACTCACTCCGGCAGCAGCCATCAGGTCCCCTTCGTATGTGGCATCCATAAAGTGTCTTCCGACATATTGATGACCGTTGAGCATCGTTATACTGACAATCCGATTCCCTTCCATTTCTACCCCGCTCTTCCTGTCCAGGAGTTCCCCTTTCACTACCTGGACTCCTTCTTCTTTCATCCAGCCCTCATATATTTGAAGTGCCGCAGACGGCTCAAAAGTCCACATTGCTTCCTCTCCGGCCTCGGTTTGGGTTTGCCCACCATCCTTATAGGCAGATTTCTTTTGCCACTTCCAGTTTTGATCCTCCTGGTAATAGGTATTGATTCTTTTATAAAACTCCCTCGATATACCACCGATAGCTGCCTTATTACCTATATCGGTTTGGCCCAGTCCACCTGTGGTCAATCCACCTACCCGGTCAGTGTTGGAAAGCAGAATCACTTGCTGATTCATTCTCTTTGCCTGTATAGCAGCAGCAACACCGGCTGAGGTGGCACCATAAATAACCAGATCGTAAACCGGTTCGGATTGTTGGACATCGTTCGTTGTTATCCATCCAAATATCACAGTCAGTATTAAAATCAAAATTCTCATAATGCTATATTTGCAGTCGCAAAAGATAATTATTTAACAGCCCAGTGCTGCATTTTTTCCTGTCTTTCGCGGGAAAATGATTTATCAATCTTTTATGAAAGCCTCTCAGGAAAACACCCATCCCTTTGCCATCAATATTGAACGCAGGGAATTAAACCAATTAGAGCTTGGTCAGTATGAAGGGCCGATCAATGTTATCAGTAACGCAAATCTTTTGCAAGGCGTTGTAGAAGAAATCATCTCTGAAAAACAGATTGGCTTTGATACTGAAAGTAAACCGGTTTTTGTCAAGGGCGTATATAATCATGTAGCTCTTATTCAAATCGCCTTACCTAAGAAAGTGTACCTCCTCAGAACGAACCAAATGGGTATACCCTCAGAGCTGAAACTGGTCCTTGAAAACCCTCAGATTAAGAAAATAGGTCTGGCGCTATCCAATGACCTGGTTGATCTCAAGAAACTCCGGCATTTTAAGCCTGCCGGATTTATTGATTTGCAACCTGTCACCAAACAAATCGGAATAAAAGCCCAGGGCCTGCGCAAGTTATGTGGGATCCTGCTGGGGTTCAGAATTTCAAAATCCGCCCAGGTCTCTAACTGGGAAGCACCTACTCTGTCAGAGAAGCAGCTTCGGTATGCCGCTACTGATGCCTGGGCCTGCCTGGAGATGTACCACAAACTGAAGGCCCACAATATCCCTTTTTCGGAAATGCATTGACTTGACCTGAGGGCCTGATGTGGAGCCTGATAAATCAATTGCCCTCACTCCATCCATGTTCCTCACGCACCTTAATCATTACGGCAAGTATTTCATTCCAGGTCGACTGTTGTAGCATCACTTCATTGGGAAACATACAGCCGTCCCAACATATGTGTTTAAATGCCTTGGTTAATTTGCCATTTTCATCCCGCAGCCAATATCCTGCATCTTCCACAATATTCAACTTGCCATTCGGATCATTGGCCTGACAATGTCTTCCGGTTTTATCATGAGAACCACTACCATGCACTGTGCCATCGTTTTGTGCCACATGAAAATCAATGGTCCAGGGACGAAGTCTGGAGGTCAGTTCTTCCAACCCTTTTTTAAGGACTGAACGATCACTCCAGTCAAAATTGTCGGGCAATATCCGATCTTCGGGACGATTATATCCCAGGAGGTACAGCAAGGTATGCGCCATATCCGCCTGAAATCCAATATTGGGCCGATCCACAGCTTCAAGGGTATCGATCATGGTTTTCCAGCTATGCATACCGCCCCAACAAATCTCACCTTCTGCCGCCAGTCTTTCCCCGTAGTCGGCCGCCACATCACAGGCCTCACGAAATGTCTCAGCTATCAAAGCAGTATTTCCAACCGGATCAGCAGACCAGGTAGCGGGGTCCACAGATGAATCGATGCGAACTACTCCATAAGGACGGATACCTTCTTCTCTAAGCTGCTGTGCTATCCTGCAGGCTTTTTTCACCTGTAACACGAACCTGGCTCTTTCCTCTTTACTTCCCATGGCAGAACCGCCCCCGGTAGGAACCCAGACAGGTGCAACAAGACTACCAACCTGCAAGCCATATCCGGATATCTTATCCACCAGACGCTTTATCTCACCAGTATCACTATCAATGGAGGTATGTGGTTCAGCCAGGAATAGATCAACTCCGTCAAATCCCACTCCATCTACCTTTGCCCCAGCCGTGAGTTCCAACATTTGATCCAGTGAAATTGGTGGTTCTGAATCCGGGCCTTTACCCACTACCCCCGGCCAGAGGGCGTTGTGAACTTTAGGAAAATTGTGTGCTGTATCCATGATATTTCTTGATATTATGATATTTCAATGTGCTTTTTTTCGTGCACTGATTGTTCAATGCCCTCCACTATTTTCTGAGCCAGTATCGCATCCTCCAGCGTAGACAATGGTTGCTCGCCCTTTCTGATACACGCATCTATAAAATGGCGATCAGACTCATATATGCTGTAAGGATAGGCAGAGTATGTCTGTGAGTGTACAACCCCCCTTTTGTTTTCTACCCAATCCCGATAACTAAATCTGGTGGCTCCCTTGGTTCCGATCATCTTGATCATCATTGTCCAGGGATCACCAGCATGATCATCGGCGGCAAAACTGGCGGTAAAATGCACCAGCGAGTCGTCTTTCATCTTGAGGGTTGCCATGGCGAGGTCTTCCTGGGTGATTTCCTCATAATGAATGACCGATTTCATGGCAGATACGGATGCAGGAAAACCAGCCAGGTATAGTGCTATATAGGCATGATGTGTCATGATCTGCCTGATCACACCGGGAAATCTGGCTGCCACTTCCTCCGGATGTTGAATGTGATACATAATGTATAGAGCAGCCAGTTTGCCCAGTTTACCTTCATCAAGCAATTCCCTGGCACGCGTCACGACCGGTTCGTAAATGTAATTGTGTCCCGGCATGCAGACGAGGCCTTTCTCATCGGCTTTGGCTTTCATTTCCTCAATTTCCCCAACACTGACTCCCACCGGCTTCTCAACCAGTACATGTTTTCCGGCTTCCAAAGCCATCATGGTGTACTTATGATGAGCCTCCAAAGATGTCAGTACAAACACGGCATCAATATCAGGGTCACTCACCAATTCCTCAGCTGACCCATACTGAGAACAACCATAGACCCGGCACTTCTCCTTTCCTTTTGCTTCGGATAAATTCCACAGTCCTTTCAAGTTTGCACCCGAACATCTTTGTACCGCCTCAGCATGAATAATGGAAACATCTCCGGCTCCGATGAAACCGACCTGAATGGTTTTCATAGATTTAAATTTTGACTTTGTCAGGGTAAGGCACCAGCAGACCTGATTCTTTATGGTAGGGCATTTGTGCCCTCACTTCCCTGAGATATTGACCCAGTTCTGTTGCCATTGCCCGGGTTCGATCTTGCTCCTCCAAAGCTTCGTTGGTGGTTTCACCTATATCATCCTCAATATTGAACAATTCAAAGCGACCATCATCATGATAGTAGATGAGCTTCCAGTCTCCCTTTCGAATGGTGCTGGAAGCACCAATTCCCGGACCAGTAGGCCCCCAGTCATTCGGATAATGCCAATAAAGCGGTCGATCCTGCATACCTGGAGTATTGCCATCAAGCCATGACGCGAAAGACTCACCATCAACCATCTGAATAGTTTCATAATCGGTTACACCGGCCATTTCCAGAATAGTGGGGTAAAAGTCCTCAATAATCAGATAAGCGTCAGTCTCAGATCCGGGCACAGTCACTCCCGGATATTTCACCAACATGGGTTCGCGGATCCCGCCTTCATGCATCGAACCTTTGCCACTGGAAAGAGGCTTGTTGTGGGTATGTGGTGTGCCGCCACGAGCAACAGCACTAAGTCCTCCATTGTCACTCATAAAGATGATAATAGTCTCTTCTTCGATTTCACGCTCGACGACAAAATCCATGATATCTCCCAGGCTCTTGTCCACACCCTCTATCAGGGCTGCATACATGGCTTCGGTACTATCCATACCCATATCATAATAGTGTTGGACAAATCGACTATCCGGCATGATCGGAGTATGAACGCCATAGTGAGACATATACAGAAAGAAAGGTTTTTCTTCCTCTAGCGAATGATCCATAGCCTTGATTGCCTCGAGTGTTAGTACCTCAGTAAGGAAAATATCCTGACCGTGATAGGAGCTTAGTCCCGGTACAGGCCATGGTGTCCCCTCAAATTCCGGGATATTTCCAAAATTTTGTACACCGAGGTAACTCTTGGGGGCACCCGCAGCGTGGCCGGCAATATTAACATCAAATCCCAGGTTGAGTGGATTTTCACCCGGGGTGCCAATAGCTCCAAAATGTGCTTTACCGACGTGGATAGTCTCATATCCATCCTCCTGCAGTAACGAGGGAAAAGGAGTAGCATAGACAGCATGATCGATATCAAAATCAGGGGTGATTCCATTTACATTCCAAGGTGGAAAACTCA
The DNA here is from genome assembly GCA_030433135.1 of Bacteroidia bacterium. Lineage (GTDB taxonomy): Bacteria > Bacteroidota > Bacteroidia > Chitinophagales > Saprospiraceae > JABDMH01. Next base: position 7,401 of record JAUILF010000141.1, read on the forward strand.
GTGTCTGATGTCCGGTTTCCATGGGTTGCATCTTGTCCTTATGGAGTGTCCAGTTGGTCACTCTATGACGGGCTGCATTCATTCCGGTTAACAGACTGACCCTCGTGGGAGAACAAACCGGGGTAGCATAGGCCTGAGTAAATTTCATCCCCTCATCTGCCAGCCTTTCCATATTGGGTGTTCGGTATGTTTTATTAAACGAGGTAGTTTTGGTCCAAAATGGTTCGGAAGTGTCCTGCCACCCCAGATCATCCACAAAAAACAGGATAATATTAGGTTGTTCCTGCGCACCTGAAAAGCTCCATATGAAAAGGTAAGTACAAAGTGTAAGGAGGTATCTCATCATGCTTTTTGACTTGAAATTAATGGTCTTATCACCTCATCAATATATTTACCATCCGCCAGGGTCACCCCGTCCGGATCTGAAATGGCCTGATCACATTCATCTTCCATGATGATCCATCCGGAGTAATTAGTCTCGATGAGATATCGGGTAATCGACTCAAAATTAATGACTCCCTCTCCGGTTGGTGCCCAACGACCATCTTCAAACATGTCTTTATAATGTACGAGATTGATCAGTTCTCTGTATTCTCGCATAATGGATTCGGGATCCATATCACCCCTGGCCATATGACCAACATCGGGACAGTAACCAATAACCTGCTGATCCAGACCGTTGAGTAAGATCTCGTAATCCGAACGGATTCTAAATACCGAGCCCTCCGGTGAATTGGGATGGTAACTGCACTCGATTCCCGCATCTACCGCTCTCGCTGCAAAGGCATTTACACAGTTGATCAAATTCTTTTGTCTTTCCCGCAATTCTTCCCTGTCTTTTCCCGGCATTTGCACCAACAACAGCATGGTCTCAGGAAAATAATTTAGAAAAGATATCCACTGATCGGCACGTTTCCGTTCCTCTTCAGTCTCATTGGGATTCAACCAATCCTCCACCACACATAGTACGGCAAGCTCCATCCCTGCTGCCTCCAGGGCCTCCTTCATCAACATCGGATCTTCCAGATGACGAAGAAAACTGGTTTCGGGTTCAATCCCGCCAAAACCAGCTTTTCGGCAAACCTCCAAAATGTGCTCCAGCCGCCCTTTATATTGCTCACCCGGCATTTGCCAGGTATATGTCTCACAGCCAATCTTTATTTCTGTCATCTCTTATCTAACAGTTTTTCAGTAAAAAGTCAGTAGTCAATTGGTTAAATCTTTCCAGGTCCTCCCAATGGTGTACATGCCCTCCTGTCGGAAACCTTTCCAGACTGGAATTTTTGATCCCTTCATGCAAAACTTCAGAAAAAGCAGGTGGAGTGAAAATGTCCATTTCCCCAACGGTAATCAGGGTGGGCACATCAATCTGAGATAGTCGATCGACCGTATCATGTGCGATACAGGCATCCAGCTGTCCATCAAATCCGGCCTCAGTCTGTCGCTCACTTGCTCCAGCAGCATCCTTTTGACCTTCTTCGAGGTCAGAGTAATTCGACTCATAATAAGGAGGAGCAAAAATCCAGAGTTGGAGTAACGCCATAAAATCTCCCGGAAGAGCCGTTTTACGCACGGCTTTCAGGTTTTCATACACTGACGTGGCATATTGGTTAAATCGAGACCAGGTGCTGATGAGTAGCAGTGTTTTAACCCGATCCGGATGGCGCAGTGCCAATTCCTGAGCGATCGCACCCCCCATGGAAATTCCAGCCACCAGTGCTTTGTCCACTTGCAGATGATCCATCACAGCCTTTGTGTCATCAGCCATCATCGCTGTACTATATGGGCCCACAGGAGCTGATGATCTTCCCACACCGCGATTATCTACCACGATACATCGAAAATGACTTTGATAAGCCTCCAAATGCTGTTCCCAAAGATCTCCATCAGCACCAAAGCCCATGAGCAATACCAGATCCGGCCCCTTACCCTTTACCTGATAAAATATCTGGTCAGATCCTACCTGTACATACCCTTGTTCCATATTAAATCCGGTCTATCCGGAATATTTATTCCACATTTTCTGAATAAAATCAAACCCATCACGATAAATTTCCTCGGTAGTGCTTTCAAAGTTTCTCCACACTCCAATTCCGGAAGCAAATTCCGGATTATGTCGACTGAATGCCTCAATAGTCAACCAACCATCATAGCCAACTTCATGGAGGGTCTTGAATGTATCATCCCAGTGCACCTGCCCATTTCCCGGAGTACCACGGTCATTTTCAGAAATGTGTACATGTTTGATATGGGCAGCATGTTTTTTTATGGTAGCTGCCGGATCTTTTTCCTCAATATTTGCATGATGAGTATCATAGATCATCTGCAAATTGGGATGGTCCACTTCCTGAATGAGAAATGAGATATCATCGAGCGTATTAAAAAGGTAGCATTCAAAACGATTCAGTGCCTCCGGAGTCAGTACAATATCATACTGCTCTGCATGTTCAGCGGCTGCTCGCATGACCTGTATACTCCACCTTTTCTCATCCATCGTAGGAGGTTGGCCAGTAAACGAAGCAAATGCCGAATGAAAAGGACCTCCGATCACTTCCGATCCCAGTACGGCTCCCACATCTATCCGCTGCTTCATTTCTTCAACAGCCTTTCTTCTAACGGCGGGATCCGGGCTCACCGGATTAGTATCATCCATTAGTGAAGTCACCGAAGTGCGACCCAATCCAAGTTCATCAAGTTTGGAGGACAGTTGACGATAAAATGTCTCATCTCCTTCTCCCAAAGGGATCTCGACTCCATCGTATCCAACTTGGGCAAGGTCTTCCAGTATCGGGTGAAAGGACTCATCGACAAAGGTGGTCCACAAAAGCATATTCATCCCAATCTTCATAAGCAGTATTAGTTAAACCCGGATTATGTAAATGTGAAAGATAGGAAACCCGTATCTGTTGACCAACCACCTTTCCTAAATCGTATTTTGGCCGGACAGATTTGAGCTGAATGACAATGACACCCTTATTGAAAGCTGATCCTGAGCAACCGTACAACTATACCATGTCCTTCATTGCTGCATGCCTCGGTATGTTCCTATTTGGTGTTTCCATCATATGCCTGGGTTCAGTAATGCCTTATCTGGTCGAAAATTATTCTTTGACCGATGTACAGTCGGGCACACTGGCTTCTGTGCTTGCCTCCGGATTGTTGGTTGGGACGATTTCATTTGGGATCATAGTGGATCAATACGGATATAAATTATTGTTTGTTGTAACTACCCTTTCCATTCAGGTGGGATTACTCGGAATCTCATATGCCGGAGGACTTGTGTCTCTGTTTGTCTGCTTTTTCCTTATCGGAGCCGGAGGAGGGGCCATTAACGGGATAGTCAATGCCCTGGTTTCGGAAATTAGTGAAGACCGGGGAAGTTCCAATCTGACCTTTTTGGGCATCTTCTATGGAGTAGGTGCTCTTGTGGTTCCCGGCATTCTAGGTGTCCTGTCAGACAGCTATGACTACACGGCAATTCTAAATGGCTTTGGCTGGTTCTGTGTGCTTCCACTTGTCTACTTTCTACTTACAAAAATGCCTAAACGCCATGTGTCGGAAAAGCCGGAATGGAGTTCCATCACCGGTTTGTTAAGAGAGCGTCACCTTTGGCTCTTTGCCTTGTTTCTCATGTTTCACAGTGGCCTGGAAGGCATTGTCAACAATTGGAGCACTTTATTTATGGAACGGGCCAAAGAACTGGACAATCCGGGTGCCCTGGGCTACCTCACGTTACTTGTTGCGTCTCTGACTGTAACCAGAATCGTTCTCGGCTTCGTTCTACGCAATCAGCAGGGACTACCAGTTATTCGTCTTTCTCTCTTTTGTATGGTTTTGGGAGTGTTACAAATTCAATGGACAGGAGGAAAATACCTACTCATGAGTGGTGTGGTTTTTCTTGGCATTGGGATGGCTGCTTCCTTTCCCATTATCCTCAATTACGTTGGAATTCTTTACCACAGGTATCGAGGTACCGCCTTCAGTATTGTACTGCTCCTGGTAGTACTTGGAAACATCGTATTCAATTTTATTATGGGGCTGTCCTTTCAGAAAGCGGGAGCACAGACTTTCACCTGGATGATCTGGACCCTATGGTTTTGTATGATCATGGTGTTGGTTCCGATTTCCCGGATTGTACAAAGAATGAAATGATCCAACGATTTCTATCTTAGCCGGATGAACAAACCCTGGATCTTCTTTGATTGCTTTAATACCCTGATCGACGATTTTGATACCGATGGTGACGAAACCGGTATGAAACCCCTGGGAAAGGTGGCAGTCGATCATGGTTGGTGTGAATCCCCTGATGAATTTCATACAGCCTACCTGCAGTGGAGGGCTAACACCTGGACCGGTACTAGCTGGCATGAAGTTGATCTGCACTCGCGATTACAGGAAGTACTGAGCACCCGGATTACACATACTCATGTTTCTCTCGACGAATTAGTGGAAAAGTTATTGGAGGAATTTAACCATTCCTTCCCTCCCACCGTCCGGTTGGCTCCTGGTGTTACTCAAATGTTAGACAGGTGGCATGGTAAGATCAATATGGGCGTTGTATCCAATTTCTTTATTCCGGGAATGCCGAAAATCATGCTCGAAAAGCTAGGATTGGAGCAGTACTTTTCTTTTGTGCTGGACAGTGCCCAGGTCGGCAGCAAAAAACCCGGTAGGGAAATATATTTCAAGGCATTGCGGAAAGCCGGACTTGATCAGCCAAGCCGATCAATCTTGTTTATTGGAGACAATCTTGTAAATGACTATGAGAAACCAAGATCACTTGGCTTTTCATCAGTGTTCTTTGACCGGTCGGGTGATCGTCCCTCTCCACCGGCAGGTCAGGACGTGGTACATATCAGACATTGGGATGAATTTGATCCCGGACGATACATGGATCGATAATGTAGCAGTTGGACAACTGCTCGAGGTCACTCTGGGGAAAATCTATGATAAACCAGTTTGACCACGCCGGTTTCATAGGATAAGCAATCGACTAAATGCATTCTTTTCTCTTCCGGTGTGCCGTGAAATAGTGGTATGCCAGCGCCTAAAATAGTGGGCATCACAAACAGGATAATTTCATCCAGCAAATCCAGGTCCAGGCAACGACTCACCAATTGACCTCCTCCCACCAGCCAGATATCCTTTTCACTTTCATCCTTCAGATTCTGAATAGACTCAGGGCTCAGATTCCGGATCAACTTCGTATCGGGACTGGATAGTTCCAATCCCTCCTTCTGTGACAACACAAAGGTCCTTTTGCCCTCATATGGCCAGTCCATGTCAAAACCCATAACGACTTCATAGGTTTTTCTTCCCATCAAGATGGTGTCAATCTCCCGTAAGAAATCGCTATATCCATAATCGAGATTATCCGGATTTGGCAGTTGGTCAAGCCAATCAACAGCTCCATTCTCCCGGGCAATATAGCCGTCGAGGGAGGTAGCAATGTAAAGCCTTAATGCACTCAATGATATTGGTGTTTAAGCTCCAAACATGGAACCAATAAAGTAAAACGAACCAAATAATAGACCCATCACCACATAAAGGGCAATAATAAAGACATAGAATAAAAGAATTGCCTTGGCAAGATTTGCCTTATTGAGATTGGCATTACCACCAAATGCCCACACAAACAGCATAATAAAACCAATAAGTGGGATAGCGGCTATCAACACCGTAATGAACCATTCACGTACCGAAATTACATCGTCCTTGTAGTATGCTTCCATGTGTTTTAGTTGGTTTATAGTAGTACTTTTTCAAAGATAATATAGTGTGGCAGTTGTTCAAATACACTTTACACCAATTATTAAAGTGCATTAAGACAAGTTTTGTAATTTGATAGCAAGCAAAAATTTCTTCCCCCAATAAAACAGAACGACCATGAGTTATCTCCCCCATAAAGAAGACAATTACCGACCTGAGGACTTTTACAAAGAGCAAACACCGGATGCCGATGGGTTCGCCAGGTTTACCAATCCCAGCGGTAGTCAATATTACTTTGCCTATTATTTAGAGAATGAATTGATATTCCGTAGCGAAGGATATACCAGCGAGTCAGGGAGGGATAATGGCATCAATGCCGTAAAGAAATACAAGGATGAAGATGCGAACTACAAGACTGTTCAGCATCCGGATGGAAAATGGCTCCTTGAACTCTATGCCCCCAACCACAAAGAAATTGCCCGGACTTGCAGGTACGAAACTCAGGCAGATGCGGAAAGTCTGCTTCCATCTGCTCTGGCCACCCGGAGCACCCTAAGCTCAGAATTAAAGGGCGAGCTAGAAGATAATTATCAGCCCGACGATTTTTATATACCTCATGGATCAGACGAAGACGGCTTTGCCAGGTTTGATGATGCTGATTCCAGGGAATACTACTTCGCTTATTTTGTGGGTGATCAATTGGTATTGCGAAGTGAGGGATATGGCCAGGCAGCTGGTAGAGATAACGGTATTGCCTCAGTCAAGAAGCATATGGATGATGATGGCAACTACAAACTGATCAAGTACCCTGATGGAAAATGGTGCCTGGTCCTGTTCGCCTCTAATCACAAGGAAATCGCCCGTTCATGCCGGTTTGACAAGGAAGATCAGGCAAAGTTTTGGCTTCCTTCGGCTATTGCAGCCAGGGCAACCGTGACTCCAACCCCAGCCAATGCTAAAACAGGAAGGGTGGACGACTATCTGGCCTGCCGGGAGTATGAAGATCATCCCAGGTCCGACGATTTTTCAGACTTTACCCTGTTTGAGAAAGACGGTGAATACTATTTTACGCTGGTGGATGACGACGGACAAATCCAATTGAGGGGTGAGGGATATTCCTCCCTCGATGCCAGAAAAAAGGGAATTCAATCAGTCATAAAAAATAAGGTTGACGAAGATCGATACAAGGTTGAAGAGCATCTGGGGTATCACTTTGTGGTGCTTACTGCGGCAAATCACCGGGAGATCGCACGTAGTTGTCCGATGAGTGAACCTGCTGCCCTGGCACTGATTGCCTTGTTAACCGGAGTATCTGCTGAACCAGTACCTCCGGTAGCTGCAGCAGCTGCAGCAGCTACCCCTGCAGCGGCCAGAAGCCGTAGAGGCTGGTGGTGGTGGCTCTTATTGCTATTACTACTGCTACTGCTCTTTCTGTTCTGGCGTAGCTGTAATTCAGCAGATTCCGCCAGCTCGGCATCATCATCGGGAAGTGCGGCAGCAGTGGCACCGGTATATGCCTCAGAAGATGACTGCTCCTGGAAACAGATTTTATTTGGCAGCGATAGTTATGAAGTACAGCCAG
>JAUILF010000142.1 GCA_030433135.1 Bacteroidia bacterium
AAGTATTACGATATCATCGATGACGGATGAAAGAGTCACTGGTACATTTAATTTTGACCTCCGCAATGCGGGAGATCCAGAAGATATTCTACAGATTACGGAGGGTAGATTTGATGTGAGGCTTAGTGCGTATTAGCTTGCTATTGTTGTCTGAGGGGAGCAATTTCTTGCTTAAGTGGTGGTAAAGGCGGATCTTAATGTGTATCAAACATCGATATTCACTTGCACTTACTACTTAAGATATTCCATCTCATCTTGCTGATTGCATTAGGTATTAACCTACAAGCACAGTTCTCTCGTGATTTTGAGCAAGTAGATATTGTGGTGGATGGCATCAAATCGGGCAGAGTGACCGATATTGAAAGTGATCCAGATGGCTACTTATGGATCACCTGTTATGATGGCCTTTTGCGTTATGACGGCTATACCTTTGAAAGGTTTAGCAAGGATCCCGATAACGACCGTTCCATACCGAACGCTAATGTTGAAGTTCTCCATTTTGACAAGAGAGGTGACCTGTGGATTGGTACAGAAGGGGGTATTGCTCGTTTTGACCGGTTAAATAATAATTTTGTACGCTATTCTCCTGACAGTACCGGTGCCCCCTTTGGATTCATTGTGGATATCACAGATGGGCCCGATTCAACGCTCTGGATCGCCGTCCAGGAGGGTGGACTTTATAGCTTCAATCGAGAGGACGGAAGGTTTACCCGTCATCTCGGTGAAGGAAGTCCAAACTCTATAACCAATGAAATGGTCAGGGTACTCCTGGCAGATAGAGAAGGTTTTATCTGGATTGGTCTTGGATTTGGTCTTCAGGAAGGAAGGCATGGGTTAATTAAATATGATCCAGTTCATGGCACAGTCAAGAGATACCAGTCCGATCCGCAAGATGAAAACAGCTTGGTTGACAATAGGATTTCAGCGCTAATGCAAGACAATTTGGACCGAATGTTCATCGGTACCTATAAGAATGGCTTACACCTTTACGACAAGGTCAATGATAACTTCATTCGAATGGAGGGACACCATACGCTCTCTACTCTTTATCCACCAGCAATTGATCATCAGATCTGGTACACAGATCCTTTCGTGAGCATATTGCAGCAGGATAGTAGAGGTGGCTATTGGATAGGTACGATTGGTGCTGGCCTTCATTATTTTTCATCCCTTACCGATGATCCTATATTGTATAGTCAAAATAGCACGGAGAACGGTGGCTTGAGGACAAACATGCTGTGGACCCTTCATGAGGACCCATTTAAAAATGTTTGGGTAGGTGATCTGGGAGGAGTCGGTATCCACAAATTTGATCCAACTTCACCTCTATTTGAAAAAATCAGAGCCCCAAATTCATTCATGTTTAAGGACTTTACAGAACAAGATAATCACACCCTGATCATCCTGGACCGTGAGAACAAAATTTACTCCTACGATATAAACAAGCAATGGTCTTCAATCGAATTTCTTGATGAAAAAATGGAATTCGATGCCATTCATTGTAGTCCAACCACAGGTGATCTATGGCTCACTGGAAACAGAGTTTCACAAGACTCGGGACAGATCATTTTATTGAATCGATCTAAGAATAACCAGTCTTATACCTTCTACTACCCTCCCACAAAGCTGGATACTCAATATCGATACACCGATCTTACTGAAGATCAATACAATAAAATATGGCTAGCAACAGGGACGCATGAATTGCACATTTTTGACCCAAAGCAAGCCAAATTTGAAATAAAAAATATACATGCTGAAAAAGCATCAAAAATTGATGAAATCTTTCAGTCAGGAGGTGAACTCTGGATGAGTGATAGAGAAAATAAGACCTTATTAAAATTCAATAGAAATTCTGATTCTTTTTCAAGTGAATTGAAAGGTCATGATGTGAGATCAATCTGTACAGATGATTCGACATTGTATCTTGGCACGGCTTCGGGTTTTTTACTTAAGCGAGATTTTACGGGCAATATTCTAGAAATCCCAATTTTGCAAGGATCTCCCAAATCAGCGATAAATATGCTGCAATTGGATTCAGAGGAGCGATTATGGATTGGAACTGAAAAAGGTCTATATCTACTTGATTCGAGATCTTCCATCCCCAGATTTGTTGGATTGCATGGCTTTCATTTCAAGAAGACCGTACATAAGGTTGGAGAGAAATACCATGTAAATACGAATATGGGTATTATTGTTTTTGATCCGGATGATGCTTTGGGAAATCACATAGAACCTAAACTGCATATCTCGATGATAGATGTAGGTGATGAACAGATAGCGCATGCAACCGACCAAACACAGAATCTATCGTTTCGACATGATCAAAACAATGTTACCTTTTCATACACAGGTCTACACTTCAGTGATCCACTTCATAATAGATATAAATATCGATTGACTCCATTTGATGATGATTGGATTACAACTGATAGTGATCGATCCGTACGATATACTAATATTCCTCCGGGCCATTACAATTTTGAAGTTTTAGCGGCCAATGTGGATGGGATCTGGACTGCTCAACCTGCTACTGTTGCATTCCAAATTCAAAAACCCTGGTGGCTGCGATCGTGGTCAATAGGTGTCTTTTTCTGCACGTTACTGTTCATGACTTTTTCAGTTTACTATTTCCTTATCAAATGGAAGATGCGACAAATGGAGATGAATCGACTAGAGGAAATCAGTCAGTTCAAAACGAAACTCTACAGCAATGTGACGCATGAATTTCGTACCCCTCTGACGGTCATCATGGGCTTGGCTGATAACATGAGAACGCAATTTAAAAATCAGGATCGTCGTCATGCGAAATCAGCCACAATGATCTATGACAACGGAAAACATCTGCTGCATCTGGTCAATAAAATGCTGGACTTTGCCAAGTTAGAGGATAATGCCATGAAGCTCGACCTGACGTTTGCAGATATAATTCCACTCATTAAAAATACGGTACAGGGATTTCATCCCTTAGCACGTGAAAAAGACATTATTCTGCAGTTAAATAATGAAGTGGGCACTTGTGAAATGGAATTTGATGCACAGAAGTTTAGTATCATTTTATCAAACCTTATCTCGAATGCCCTAAAATTCACCCCCACCTATGGAATCGTGAAAGTCAGCATTTCCAAACAAATCAAGGATGGAAATCAATTTTTGTGCTTGAGTATCATAGACAATGGTATCGGGATCCCGTTGGAGGATATACCCAAAATATTTGACCGTTATTTTCAATCAGAAAACCATCATGTCCATGAAATCAAAGGATCGGGTATTGGTCTATCATTGACGCGAGAATTGATTGAGTTAATGGACGGCAATATTGCGGCAAAACACAGCGAGATAGGTGGCATGGAATTTACCGTATCATTACCCATCATCGCACAACCATCAGAGGAAATCAATCTTGTTCCATCCCAGATAAATGGTAGTACAAATGGCAATGGTGAGATTAGTACTCCATTACTACTGTTAATTGAAGACAATTACGACATTTCCCATTATATCTCTACCTGCCTGAATGGGAAATATCAACTACTACATGTCCCACACGGTGATCAGGGATTGGAAACAGCGTTTGAAAAATTACCCGACTTAATCATCACAGACTTAATGCTTCCGGGTATGCAGGGCTTTGAAATTATAACCCATCTCCGTAATGATGCTCGGACCGATCACATCCCCATAATCATACTGACTGCCAAGGTGGGAATGCCTGATCGACTAGCAGGATTGGAGCTGGGAGCTGATGCGTACCTAACAAAGCCATTTGACAAAAAAGAACTTCTGATACGGATCGAAAGACTCCTGGAAACTAGGCAAAAGTTGCAGAAAAAGTACAGATCTCATTTACTGAGTTCAACGATCGATGTTGATACTGGGAGCAAAGAGGATCACTTCATTTTAAAAGCAGAGAAAATCATTCTCGAGAACCTACAGGACGAAGAATTCTCAGGCAATGTCCTGGCCTCAAAAATGCATTTGAGTCGCTCACAGTTTCATCGAAAGATCAAAGCCCTGACCGGCATGTCAGCCAGCATTTACATTCGAAATGTTCGTCTTCAACAAGCACTAAGCCTGCTTAAGAATCCTGAAAGTACTATCTCCGAAATAGCGTATCAGGTAGGATTCAAATCCCCGGTATATTTTTCACAGGTATTTAAAGAGAAATTTGATCTCACTCCCAGTGAAATGCGGGAATCGATTTCGAAATTATCCTAACCCTCATCTTGAAGAAAGTGGGTCAAATTCTTCAACTCCATTCATTTTGCATGCGATACAGTTGTGCATTCACCGGAAGGATGCAACATGGGTAATACTATGTGCAACAATAACTAATGGATAAAGACACTTATCCTAATACATTGGAGGACCAAGATAAGTAGTCAAGAAGTTTTGAGATGTCGCACCTTCATTCCACACCATTTTATGTATCGATTCGATCGATCAATGCAGCCCTATATATAGCCAACATCAATGGTGACTAGAAAAGAACTTACTTCGATTACATACCTTTTCACCGTATTAATTACCACTCTTGGTACAGAGATCCTACCGGCACAGCAAATTCCTGCTTTCTCCCCGTCCGAGGTGCGTGTGGACGGGATCAGACCTTTCCGCATCACATCTATCGTTCAGGATAAAATCGGCAACATCTGCATGTCTTCTGATCTCGGTTTAATCATGTATGATGGGTTTGAATCCTGGAAGGTCAATGGTGTGAGGAATGATAGCATGTACTTTGATGAAAGGACTATTGAGGCACTTTTTTGTGACAGGAAAGGTCATATCTGGATTGGAAATCGATTAGGAGTAGCCCGATATGACCCGTATCAGGATCGATTATATAGATACTCTACGCTCTCGGAAAATTCAGATTCATATAACTTCGTACTGGATATCACAGAAGATACTATTGGCGATCTTTGGATGGTCTCCCGGGAGGGACTATTACAATATGTTCAGAGTCAGGATACATTCTACGGTTTTCTGAATGACCGAAATGACTCCATCCATATCCTTGACGATCATCCCCGTGTACTACTCTGCGATCGAAATAATGTCTTATGGATTGGTACGGGCTGGGGTGCCCCTGAGAACGGACGAGGATTAGTACGATTCGATCCACGAACTAATGAAGCCAAACGATTTTTGCACGATCCGGAAAGTGAGAGCTCATTACTGGATAATCGAGTCACTGCGTTATATGAGGACCAATCTGGCCAAATTTTGATAGGTACCTACCAGTGTGGCCTCCACAAATTCCTGCCTGAAAGTGAATCATTCAGACGCTTGACCTATGATTCCGATCACCCAGAAGTTCTCCATGCTCTCCCTGGGGATTCACAGATTTGGGGTAATGATCCATTTGTTCAAGTTATACATCAGGATCGACTTGGAGGGTACTGGATCGGCACTTTCGGCGTTGGATTGGCACACTTCGCCAACCCCAAAAACCCATCCTATAATTTCTCTAAAGAAAAACGCGGCTTCGTAGGACACCTGGTATGGGCGTATCTTGAGGACTCGCAGAGTAACTTGTGGCTCGGAACGATGGATCGGGGAGTACTCAAAAAAGATCGGTTTGAACCTCAATACAGGGAAATTCAACATTTTTCTCAGGTGGTTGATATCTATGAGTCACCTTTCCAGTCGGATATCATTTGGGTCGGAACCTTCCAGGGGTTATATAAGTGGAACTCTCGTTCTGACGAGATCACTCACTTTCTAAAGCAGGATAATGAGCAAGCTCTTTTTGCACATGACAGAGATATATTTCAGGAGAATGATAGCATCCTTTGGATCGGATTAGGACAGAATGGATCGTTTCAGAACCCTGGGAATGGAAATGGAGGCCTGGTCAGGCTGAATCAAAAAAACGGTGCCACTACATTTTTTCCCATATACACCCATGAAGAACCTACATTTAATCACACCGTTTTCACCGTTGATGAGGATCATGAGGGTCATCTTTGGCTTTCCACCGGTCGGGCACTCTTCCGATCAAACCGATCAAAGACAGCATTTGAAGAATTTTCGTTACCCCCGGAAATAAACACGGAAGGAAGAATTTATTGGATGTCGCAAAAAGGTCCGGGCAGAAATTATTGGATCATGATGTCGACTAGCGATTCGGGCGGAACTTTGTTTCGGTATGACTATGAACAGGAGATCTTAGTACCCTTTCTGGATGACCACCATATCACCACTGTCGTAGATGATGATCAGGGTGCCTGGTGGCTGACTTCCATGGGTAGTGGAATTCTTCGCTATGATGTGAGGGACAGCACCTTTGAGCATTTTAGTGAAGATAATGGATTACCCTCCAATGAATGGATTTATTTGCTGAAGGATTCCTCCGGTATACTATGGACAAACAGCCTAAGAGGTCCTGCAAAGATAGACCCCAAGACGAGGAAAATTACCGCTCTGAAACACAAAAAAACCAGGGATTTTGGATATCGCACCCTGGGCGGCATTGTTACTTCCCAAAATCATATTTTGTTAGAACTTGGCAATCGAATTGTTTCCTTTCAACCAGAGCAAATCGGTGGCAACCCTTTTCCTCCAGACATCAAAATTCGTCAGTTTCAGGTTGCTGACAGCTCATACCATCTTTCTTCAGATAGGAATCATAATCTGCAATTTAATTATCAGGACAACAATATTCATATTCAGTATACCGGCATTCACTATAGTGACCCCAAAGAAAATGTATATCGATATCAACTTGAACCAGTGGATGAACAATGGATTGAGGCAGGTACGGAAAGAAATGCACGTTATACGGATCTAAGTCCCGGCCATTATACTTTCAGAATACATGCAGGGAGTGGTAATAATGTCTGGACCGAAAAAGCCCTAGAAATTCCATTTCGAATTGCCCCTCCCTGGTGGAAAACCTGGTGGGCTTATGTCTTGTTTGCCATGAGCTTTATTGGCAGCATTCTCGGAATATCCCAGTATCGATCGCATTCCATTTTAAGAGAAAATAAAATACTGGAAACCAAGGTTTTGGAACGAACCCATTCACTGGAAAAACGATCACAAGAGTTAAATTCGTCTCTTGAAAACCTCAAATCGGCCCAGCAACAATTAATTCAATCCGAGAAACTGGCTTCTCTTGGCGAACTTACAGCTGGCATTGCACATGAAATCCAAAATCCGCTCAATTTCGTGAACAATTTCTCAGAAATTGGTCAGGAGTTGATAGAGGAAATTATGGAAGAAATTGAAAATGAAAATCAGAAGGATGCTCTTGAAGTCGCAAATGAATTGAACACAAACATTACCAAGATTCTGCATCACGGGAAAAGAGCGGATTCAATTGTGAAGAGCATGTTGTTGCACAGTCGCAGCGCATCCAGTCAAATGGTACCGACGGATATCAATAAACTAATGGATGAATATTGGCGATTGGCATATCATGGACTACGATCCAGGGACAAGAGTTTTAATGCCGAAATAAAGACCACCTATGATAAGAAAATCAAAAACGCACTAATCGATCCTGCAGAATTTGGTCGTGTGATATTGAATTTGATCACGAATGCATTTTACGCAGTACATGAGCGCTTCAAGAAGAATGAATCTGGATTTAAACCCATCTTACAGATCACCACAAAAGACCTAGACGACAGGATCTCTGTCAAAGTAAAAGACAATGGCCCCGGTATCCCGGAAGAGATCAGAGGAAAAATCTTCCAACCCTTCTTTTCAACAAAACCCACAGGTGAAGGGACTGGTCTTGGACTATCACTAGCATTCGATACGATCACGAAAGTATATCAGGGCGAAATACTGGTGGAAAGCGAGGAAGGCGTGGGTACAGAATTCGAAATCATCCTTCCTAAATAAATACCCCATGTTTTATACCTCAAAGGATAAATCTAAATGCTTCACTCTAGCATATAAATCCTAATTAACTGCTCGGAAAACAGATACAACATGAATGATAATGTTTGCAACAATAGCTAAGGATAGCTCATACTTCTGTACTTACATTCGGAATTGTATTGCTGGGATGAGATCAACAACTTTATTCAACAGGCCTCCTGGTAACTACAAAACCATAGCCAGAGATGAATTCTAAAATTTTGATTTCCAAGACACCATGTAGGATTCTGTCTATGCTATTCATGCTATCGCATTTTGCCTGGACAAGTACTGGACAAAATGTAGTTCCTGATTTTTCGATCCCTGACATCCGCATTGATGGATTCAAACCCAATCGAATTACTTCCATTGTTCAGGACAAAATTGGCAATATGTGGTTTTCAACCGACCTGGGCCTCCTGACATACGATGGATATAGAACAATTGCCCTAAATAGTATTGTAAACGATACTACATACTTTGATGAAACAAGTATCGAGGTGCTCCACTGTGATGAAAGAGGTCAGATATGGATTGGGAACAAACTTGGCCTGGCCCGATATGATCCATACCAGGATCATCTTTATCGCTTTACTATCCCAGAGAATACAAAATCAGACAACTTTATCCTTGATATCACTGAAGACACAGACGGCAATATTTGGATGATCTCAGCAGCGTCTGGGTTACTTCAATATAAGCGCAGTGAGGGCAAACTCTACAGCTTTCTTGACAACCGCCAAGACTCAATACATATACTGGATGATATGCCCAGAGTTTTGCTTTGTGACAGAAATAATTTTATTTGGATCGGAACGGGATACGGAGCACCCGAAAATGGTCAAGGCTTGGTTCGTTTCGATCCCAAATATCACACCGCTAAGCGATTTCTGCATTCCCCTGATGAGGACAACTCCTTGCTGGATAATAGAGTAAGTGCCCTATATGAGGATCAGTCCGGTCGAATTTTGGTAGGCACCTATAAAGCAGGCATACACATCTACCAAGCTGAAAATGAGACCTTTGAACGGATGCAGTTTGACCTAACGAATTCTGAGGTTCTGCATGGACCTGAAACCGAGATTACATTTTGGGATAATGATCCTTTTATCCAAATTATTCATCAGGACCGAAAAGGCGGATACTGGATAGGAACGACAGGAGCAGGTTTACAATACTTCAATGATCAAAAGAATGCGTCGACAAATCAAGTCATAAGCAAAGACAATATCGGATTGGACGGTGGCTCCATATGGACAGCATTTGAGGACATCCAAAGCAATTTTTGGGTTGGGACACTTAATAATGGTATATATCGAGAAGATCTTTTTAAACCCCGATTCAATGAATTCGAAGGTTTCTATTATATCAACAACTTTCATGAAGATCTCTTCAATCCCAGCATTGTCTGGGTGGGTTCGATGGGAGGTCTATTTAAATGGAATATGCATTCAAACGAAGTAGAACATTTTCTGAAAGAAGATTCATTAAATATACTTTATACAGCTGCGGAATCACTATTTCAAGAAGATGATAGCATTCTCTGGATTGGCATCGGTATAGGAGGATTTCCTGGTGTTATTGGCGATGGACGAGGGGGGATAGTTCGATTTAATCAAATTAGTAAATCGGCCACGTATTTTCGCCTCACTACCAAAGATAAACCTGATTATAGTCAGACGGTGATACAAATTTCTGAGGATCATCAAGGTTATCTTTGGCTCTCTACTACGGAAGCCCTTTTTCGCTCCAACCGATCCAGGACTAAATTTGAAGAAATTGAACTTGAAACTCAAGATAGTACTGAGCTGCATTTTTGGCGTACCCAAAAAGGATCCGATGGTATCTTCTGGATCATGACGACAACGGATGATCTCAGAGGAGTTTTATATTCATATGATTACAAGGATGGAAGTATCACTCCTTTTTTGGAAGGATATACCATAACAAATATTATTGAAGACGACAGCGGTAAGTGGTGGTTGACCACATTTGGGAAAGGCATTCTTCGATACAACCCTGCCGACAGCACCTACCAGCAATTTACCAAGGAAGATGGTTTACCCTCAGACGAAGCTCTAATGCTTATCCAAGATTCCTCTGGTAGCCTATGGACTAACAGTATGGCGGGTCCAGCAAGGATTGATCCTA
Organism: Bacteroidia bacterium; assembly: GCA_030433135.1. Taxonomy (GTDB): domain Bacteria; phylum Bacteroidota; class Bacteroidia; order Chitinophagales; family Saprospiraceae; genus JABDMH01. Next base: position 10,024 of record JAUILF010000142.1, read on the forward strand.
ATACCCTGGAGATTAGCCCATTCAGTGATGACCTAGCATTTTCTATGGCCGCTAGACATTTGGGTAGTTTGGTGACTTCAGACAATGTTGTACTATTTTCGAAAAGGGATAGGATTGTTGCCTTTCATCCCGACCAAATTATGGGTAATCCCAATCCTCCTATCCTAAAAATTAATAACTTCGAGGTATCAGGAATTCCTTTATCAAAAAACGAATTAAGTGCAGAGCACTTACAATTTAGTCATTCAGAAAATGATATTCACATTGAATATGCAGGACTGCACTATAGCGCAGCTGAGGATAATATCTATCAGTATCAACTGTCACCCGTCGATGAAGCGTGGATAGATGCCGGCACGGAACGCAATGCTAGATATACCGACCTAAGTCCAGGGGACTATATTTTTAAAGTAAAATCAGCTACTAGTAATCATATTTGGTCAGCTGAGCCATTGGCCATTCCTTTTACCATTAAACCTCCCTGGTGGCAGACCTGGTGGGGATATTGTTTTTTAGGCATGGGTCTCCTCGGTGGAGTACTGGGTTTTATTCAATATAGATCTAACTCCATTCTCAAAAAAAATAAAATACTTGAAACACGTGTCGCTGATCGCACGAAGACACTTGAAATACGAACGTTGGAACTGAAGGAATCATTAGACCACCTGGAGGTTGCTCAACAAAAGTTAATCCAGTCTGAGAAACTAGCCTCCCTTGGGGAATTGACTGCAGGTATAGCTCATGAAATACAAAATCCATTAAACTTCGTCACTAATTTTTCAGAAGTAAGTCAAGAGCTGATTGAGGAAATAATGCTGGAAATAAAAAACAACAGCAAGAAAGATGCCCTTGAGATTGCCAATGACCTCGGTACCAATCTGTCCAAAATATTACATCATGGTAAGCGGGCGGATTCCATCGTAAAAGGTATGCTCATGCACAGTAGTAACACATCCAGTCATAAAGAATTAACGGATATTAAAAAACTCACAGACGAGTATTTGAGATTGGCATATCATGGCTTGCGGGCCAAAGACAAATCTTTCAATGCACATATACAAACGACACATGATGAACAATTAGGTAAAATCATGATTGCACCGTCTGAGTTTGGACGTGTCTTATTAAACCTGATTACCAATGCATTCTATGCCGTTCACGAACGATCCAAAACTGGTGAATCGGGATTTAAGCCCTTGATAGAAATTATTACCAAAGATCTTCAGGATGAAATTTCTCTCACTATCAGGGACAACGGAAGTGGTATTCCTGAAGAAATAAAAGATAAAATTTTCCAACCTTTTTTCTCTACAAAACCTACTGGACAAGGGACGGGATTGGGGCTGTCTCTGGCCTTTGATATCATAACCAAGGTACATGAAGGTGAAATCCTGTTGGATAGCAAAGAAGGAGTAGGTACAGAATTTACAATTATTATTCCTAAGAACTCGGATATATGATAGCACTGAAGCATCCAATAATAAAACGTAGTTTAAACCACTATTTATGTAAAGCCCAGAGGAAGCATGACTTCGGTTTAGTTATATCAAAGACTTTACTTCTCTTCATTTTCCTGATTCTGACACAAAACCTTTGCCTGGGGCAAATTAAGGGCGTAGTCACAGATCAATCTAATCATATTCCTTTGATTGGAGCTACCGTCCAGATTAAGAATCGAGAGGCTGTCGCTTTGACAGACTTTGATGGTATTTTCGAAATTGATGGAAAAACAGGGGATGAATTATTTATTTCATACCTGGGGTATACATCAAGATCGGTAATCGCAAGGGAAGGTGAAATAATGGAGATCACCTTGGAACCTGGTATTCTCATGAATGAAATTGTAGTCACCGGATACTCTGTTGATTCGCGAAGAAATATTCCAGGATCCGCCGCAACTGTCAGTCCTGCTGCGCTTGCTGCGGTACCTTCCGGCAACATTGAACAGCAATTACAGGGCCGGGTATCTGGATTGACGGTAGTGACCAATGGTCAACCCGGTACCGAAAGCCAGGTCCGCATTCGTGGATTTGGAGCTTTAGCCGGCAACAGACCTCTGTATGTAGTGGATGGGGTGCCTGTCGAATCAGTCAATTTCCTGGCACCCGGAGATATTGAAACCGTTACTATCCTGAAAGATGCCACCGCAGCGGCATTGTATGGTGCACGGGCTGCCGGAGGTGTGATTGTTTTCACCACCAAGGGTGGGCAGGCTGAAGGACAAAAATTAATGATCACTTACGAAGGTAACATCGGCGTGACCACACCCGGGCAGGGGCATCAAGTAATGTCCCCCCAACAACAAGCACAATGGATGTGGACTGCCATCAGGAATGCTGCCATTGCCAGAAATGAAACGCCTGAGTTTAACTCTACACAATATGGAAATGGTGACCAACCTGTAATTCCAGACTATTTATTGGTGGGTGATCGTACAGGTGTAGTAGGATCCATCAATCTGGAAGATCACCGATCGCAGTATAATATTGATCCCTCGCAAGCGCTTTATCAAGTCATCAGAGCTAATAAAGCAGGTACCGATTGGTATGATGCGACTACACGGAATGCCCTGATGACCCGACATCACCTGGGACTATCAGGAAGTGGTAGCGGAAATCAATATTACCTGGGTCTCAGTATGCAAAATCAGGAAGGCATCCTGTTAAACCAAAAACTAAATCGATATTCTCTTCGGGCTAACTCGCGATTTAAAATAACAGAGTTCCTATCTATTGGTGAAAACTTTCAAGGTACCTATCGATCTTCTCCTAATCTGATTGGAGAGGGTGGGCTTGGGTCAGCGGATGCAACATCACCGATTCTGCTATCTTATTTAACACCTCCCATTATTCCCCTTTATGATGAATTTGGAGGATATGCAGGAAACCGTGCAGGCGGACTGGGTAACTTTGGCACCACACTGCCAGGCCTAAAAAATCAAAACGACAATCGAGATTTTAACACGTCCTTCTTCGGCAACGTATTTCTTGAACTTAAACCGATAGAAGGATTAATATTCCGCAGTAGTCTTGGTGGCGAGTTCATATCAAATTATGGTAGATATTATCTACCAAAATCCTACTCCAACCTGGGATTTCGGTCAATCACTAATTACAACCAATTTTCGAACTACACTTCACGATGGATTTTAACCAATACGGCACAATACAAGAAAGACTTTCAAAAGCATGGCCTGGACCTATTAATCGGACAAGAAGCTTTGGATCAGGGATTTGGATACACCCTAGATGCAAGCGGCCAAAACCCACTGCTAGACAATACAAATTTCATCGGCTTATCTACAACAGATTCCCGTACTGTGGAAGGAAGCAGATTAAATAATGTGCGTTTTCAATCATTTTTCGGCAGAATGCAATATGATTATGCGGATCGATATCTGCTTTCCTTAGTGCTGCGAAGAGACGGATCTTCTCGTTTTGGCGAAGACAATCGATATGGTCTCTTTCCTTCTCTGACGGTTGGTTGGAGGATTTCATCCGAAAAGTTTATGCGTAACATTCGCTTTATCGATGATCTGAAGATTCACTCGGGCCTGGGTGTCATAGGTAACAGTAACAATGTTGACCCCGATAATCAATTTACTTTATTTTCTACCTCTATTGATGCCTCCAGCTATGACATCACGGGGACCAATCAAAGTGCAGCCACGGGTTTTTACCGGTCTCGGATTGGAAATTCGTCAGCAAAATGGGAGCGCGTTGAGACATTTAATATTGGTTTGGATGCCCTCCTTTTCGGAGGCAGTCTGGACTTGAGTGTGGAGTATTGGATAAAGGAAACCAATGATCTCCTGTTCCGGGTACCACGTTCAGTCCAAACAGGACATTTTGCCAGTGATCCATTTGTTAATGTGGGAGAAGTGTCAAATAAAGGGTTGGATTTTTCCCTGGCATGGCGTGGACATTTCAATGAAGTGGATTTCAATCTGAGGATCAATGGTGGCTTCCTCAAGAACGAAATTACATCGCTGACTCCCAGAATCCGAAACCTACCGAATCGAAGTCAATCTTACGGTAGCATAACACCTGTATTAAATATGGTGGGAGAACCTCTATCTAACTTCTTTGGCTATGAGGTTCAGGGTATTTTCCAGAGTACGGAGGAGGTTGACCAGGCTGCCTCTCAAAATGGTGCCAGTCCGGGCCGGCTTCGCTATAAGGATCAAAATGAAGATGGTATAATCACTCCGGAAGATCGCGTGCCCCTGGGCAGTCCCGTACCTGATTTTACCGGAGGCTTTTCTATAAATCTCAATTATCGAAATTTCGCTTTCAATCTCTACAGTACCTTATCACTGGGGAATGAAATATTTAATTTGGGTCGTTCGTGGACAGATTTTTATACAGATGGTGGTGGTGCCATCAGTTCCCGAATTCTTAACTCCTGGACTGTTGATAACAGAGATGCCGAAATTCCAATTTTTGAAGATATAGGTGCAAATTTTAGCACTAACGCAGAATCAAGCTCCTATTTTGTAGAGAATGGATCCTTCTTCCGACTACAAAACATAACCTTGTCCTATAATCTTCCCAATAGATTAATTGAAGGGTGGAACATTGGTCAACTCCGTGTTTTTGGCTCCATAAATAACTT
>JAUILF010000143.1 GCA_030433135.1 Bacteroidia bacterium
CGGACCATAAAAGAGGAGCTTCGACAAAATCTTATCGAAAAGCTGAGAAGCAATCAGGAGATCTTTCCGGGTATTCTGGGTTTTGACAATACGGTTTTGCCGGATATGGAGAGAGCCTTGTTGTCGCAGCACAATATCTTGCTGCTTGGTCTGAGAGGTCAGGCAAAAACACGCATAGCCCGCCTGATGGTCAATTTGCTGGACGAATATGTACCGGTTGTGGCCGGGAGCGAATTGAATGATGATCCCTTGAACCCGATTTCCGGCTATGCCAAAGACCGGATCGAAAAATCGGGCGATGATACACCCATCGAGTGGATGCACCGGAGCGAGCGCTATGTGGAAAAACTGGCTACCCCCGACGTATCGGTAGCGGACCTGATAGGCGACGTGGATCCCATCAAAGCGGCTACGCTGAAATTGTCTTATGCAGATGAACGAGTGATCCATTTTGGCCTGATCCCCCGCGCCCATAGAAGCATTTTTGTGATCAACGAGCTTCCGGACCTTCAGGCCCGGATACAGGTTGCCTTGTTTAATATCCTGCAGGAAGGCGATGTGCAGATCCGCGGATTTAAGCTTCGATTGCCCCTGGATATCCAGTTTGTCTTTACGGCCAATCCGGAGGATTATACCAACCGGGGCTCGATCATAACCCCGCTGAAAGACCGGATCGAAAGCCAGATTCTGACCCATTATCCGGAGGAAATTGACATTGCCCGCCAGATCACCCGGCAGGAGTCCAGGCTGGCAGAGGAACAGGCGGAACAGATCCTGGTTCCCGAATTGCTGGAGATCCTGCTGGAACAGATTTCCTTTGAAGCGAGAGACAGCGAGTTTATCGACGATAAAAGCGGCGTTTCCGCCCGTTTGAGTATTTCCGGTTATGAAAACCTGGTCAGCGCGGCGGAGCGTCGGATGCTCCTGAATAAAGAACAAAAGACCACAGCGCGGATCACCGACTTCTGGGGGGTGATCCCGGCCATTACCGGCAAGGTGGAACTGGTTTATGAAGGAGAGCAGGAAGGCCCCCATGTTGTAGCCCTGTCTTTGCTCGGATCAGCCATTCGGAAGTTGTTCCTGAAGCATTTCCCGAATCCCGACAAACTCGGCGAAGAAAGAGATCCTTTTGGAACGGTTCGGGCCTGGTTTTCCGGAGGAAATACCCTCAATCTCTTCAACGATTCGCCGGACAAGGATTATAAAAAAGCACTGAATGAAGTAGCCGGTTTGCGAAAACTGGTCGAAGGCATCAAGGTGCCAAAAGAAGAGGAACTCATTTTCATGGAATTGGTTCTTCACGGTCTCGCCGAATTCAATGTGATCAACAAAGATATTCTGGGTTCGACCGTCTCATTCCGCGATCTGCTGGCCAATATGCTGGACGAAGATCTTTTTGACGATTATGAAAATCGTTCGGAGGCAGCCAGGCGCACCACGTTGAAACTCGAACTCATGAATCAGGGCACTTATCCCCATGAGCGTTTGCAAAATGCATCCGCGATGGAGCAACGGCAGTTCATTTATCAACAATATATAAAGTCATTCCTTCGATGTGGTAAAGTGTTGGATGATAATGTGGGTAAGGTGATGAGGTATCTGGATGAATCCGGACTTGCCGAAAACACCATTGTGATTTATACGGCCGACCAGGGACATTTTTTGGGGGAGCATGGGTTTTTCAGCAAGAGGTTCATGTATGATGAAGCCATGCGCATGCCGCTCATCATTCGTTACCCCCAGAAATACAATGCTGGTAGTGTGATCGATGATTACCAACGCTGATTTTGCTCCTACCATGCTGGAAATGGCAGGAATCGATACACCATCTGACATGCAGGGTAGAAGTTTTCTACCCATTTTGCAGGATTCTGTTCCAAATGACTGGCCTGAAGTTGTATATTATCACTATTGGCAACATATTCTTCATCGTGATGTCGCAGCCCATTATGGAGTGCGAACCCGGGATAAAAAACTTATCTTCTATTATGGACTGCCACTAGGTCTGACGGAGTATGATCCGACACCCCCGGAATGGGAGTTATTTGATCTGTCAAAGGACCCGGGTGAAATGAATAATGTCTATGATGACCCTGAATATAGTGACGTAAGAAAGGAACTTAAAGTACAATTGCTGGATCTGCAGGATAAACTTGACGACAGAGGGAAGGAATATCCGGATCTTATAGAAATGCAACAGAAAGAATTCTCCGATGTGCTTTAGACCGATGACTAGATAATGTAAAAGTAGTTGATCATGAAAAACATATTTACAGTATTACTGACAGTTTTATTGATTCCTTATTTGATGGGCCAGGGCAAAGACGATATGGTGAGTGATGATAAAATTTTAGAACTCTATAGTGATTTGCGTGTGGCCGATGTCTCGGATGGCATGGACATGGCGGGACTACGAGAGGTTGGACGCATGAATCCATAAATTGAGCCTTTGTGGAAGGATATTGATCAATTCAGTCATCGGTTTTGCGGGATAGCAGTCACGGCGAGGTATGTTCCAACCAACAGGAAAGTGTCCAGTGAAATGTCACCCGAAGAATTTCGGGAGTGGGAGGGTAATTGGTACGGAGAATTGTCTTCTGAACCTTTTGTCGATCATTTAAAGCAGGGGAGTGTGATTGTCATTGATAATCAGGGTGATGGTGATACAGGATCTACCGGCTCTGCGAACATTCTGATTTGGGAAAGTCGGGGTGCCGTGGGTTTGGTGTCTGCGGGAGGTGTCCGCGATACAGATGAAATCATCAAACAAGGGAATCCTGTTTACATGGATTTGTCAAAGAGGGGTCGGGGCATCAGACCCGGTAGAAATGAAATAGAGTCGGTGCAAAAGCCGGTGGTTGTAGGGGGTGTGCTGGTAAATCCCGGTGATGTAATTGTGGCGGATGGAGATGGTGTCATAGTGGTTCCCAGGGAGCAAGCTGAGTTTGTGGCCGAAATGGCTCACATCATTATGGAAAAGGATAAGGCAGCCCGTGCCAACTTGTTTGAGCAGTTGGGAAAGAAGAAAGATTTTACCGTGGAAGAGAAATAACTATATCAGATTTCCGCTCAGCTATTTCTTATGGGTCCCATCACAAAAAGGCCCGTTGGCTGTTCCCTTGCATAAGCATAGATATTTGGTATCACTGGAGTCAGCTTTGAATACGATGGGTTTAAATGCTGTGGGTTTGTGTGAACCATCACAATAAGGTTGGTTGGTCGAAAGTCCGCAAGCACACCAGGCATAAGTCTTGCCTGATTCGAGGTCTACAGGGATAGGAGCATTTCCTGCTCTGGTTGGTTTATCCATGATTTTTCTTTTCTGTGAAACATCAGGAAGTCGGATTTAGTTTATCGCCCGGATTCAAAAAAGTGGAAAACACCGGCCAAAGTATCATATGGTATAATTATTGAATGTTTAATGCCAATAAACAGAAATAGCACATGACAATGAATAGCAACGGGTCACCCCTCGGACATTTCTCCATCAGTTTGGCCGTCAAAGACATCATAACAAGTCTGGACTTTTACGAAAAACTGGGATTTAAGATTGTTGATGGGGGACATATCAATAATGGATTTCCGGATTCAGAAGAAACCAAGTGGAGGATTTTGGCTTGTGATCAGGTTACTATCGGTTTATTTCAAGGGATGTTTCCCCAGAATATTCTCACATTCAATCCTTCGGATGTACGTAGTCTGCAAAAACAGTTAAAAGCACAAGGGGTACATCTCTTAAAAGAAGCCAACGAAAATTCAACTGGTCCGGATTCGGTGATTCTGGAAGATCCCGATGGCAATCGCATTTTGTTAGATCAACACTAAACGGCTTATTAGCCGATTGGCTGGTTAGCCCGTTGGCTTTTTTTGATAGAAAGGATCAGAGGGTCTCGCAGAGAGCGCGGAGTTCGCAGAGGTTGTTTATTGAGTTCACTTGCTGTTTTCTTGCCTACATTTATAAATGAACTTCAAGAAGGATAATCTGTACTGGCAATTTGGGCAATATTTGTCATTCCTTAATTCCTTGTCTTGGACCGACCGTATGTATGCCCAGTCACTGATCCCCAATGTTTTGGTAGGATGGAATCCAAAGAAAGTAGCATCATAGGAAGAGAAGTCGATCTTGCAAAAGTCATAGAAAATAAGCTTTTGTTGAAAGTAGACTTCATACTCTGCATATTCATGATCTTGATAGTGGTCACGTTCAAATTCGTTTGCTCCACATTCCATGCAAGGGGTTACCTCTTTGACAATTAAGACTGTATTGCAAATTGGGCAATTGGTTTCTGCCATAATATTTTTTAGCAAAGCCTGACCTTAAAGCACTACTTATTCTTGAACCGCTCCATAATATCCGTCCAGTTAGTGAAGATGATGCCTTCACTTTCCAAAAACACTTTTACTTCAGGATCGGCGAACATTTCCGCTTCCCATACACGTTGCTGCCAGGAATTGGTGATGGTTTTGAGTCTTTCTGTGTAGATGGATGGGTGGAAGATGATTTCGGTTAGGCCGTTTGGTAATTCGCGGATAACCTGATAGAAAGCTTCCTTTTTGGATTCATAATCTTCAGCCGGAGGGACCGAGGTAAAGAAATCCAGTTTGGGTAAGGAGTAATTCTTGATCATTTCAAGGAGTTCCTCGGTGATCGGGTATCCTGCCTGCCTGAAACGGTTGACAACTTCAGGTGTAGATATTTCAATCACCATAGCTGGAATCTGGTATTCCTCTGCTACTTTCAGATAGGCTTCTGTAAATGAATTGTCTCCATATAGGGTCCCCATATGGGTGTCTATATGACTCGGTTTGAAACCGAGAGCCAATGATGCCTCGATCTGGGCCCTGATTTCTTCTTCCACTTCGGCAGCAGAGGCATTACCAACTACCTGCCGAACGGTGTGCCACATTTTCCCGTCTTCATCAAGTAATCCGGGCACCTTGGATTCAGTTGCAACGGTCCCCCAGCGATAGGTCTTCCATTCGCTGGTGAGGGCAAGGTGCAGACCTACATCATAATTATTTTCCTGAGCCCAAATGGCCAGGGGCTTAAAGGCCGGACAGGGTACCATGGCTGCAGCGGATTGGATCTCCCCGTTTTTGAGTTGTTCGTAGGCAGCCAGGTTTGCCTCTTCACACATTCCGATGTCATCGGCATGAAGGATCACTACCTTTTTACCTGCAGGAAAACCCAGTTTTTCCGCCCAGGTTTCCTGGGCCTCACTGATACCAGGTGCAAAGAAGAATAATAGAATAATGCTATAGTACCGTAGTACATTGATCAAGATCTTGAAGGATTTAAACATGGGTTTTTGTGATTACTGTATTCTTTCGGGAAAATCCGGTGTTTTATCGATGAGTTGATTGGGGCCATTACCGCTTTTAACCAGGTCAAAAGCATCATACAGATCTCCGGATGCGGTAAAGGCCTTATATTCAAGCGTATCACCATCCAGCGAAATGATTTGAAATAACTGTGTGTTGTATGCTCTCCTTTGCATCCAGGCTTTGTCTCCAATATCATACATTTTGGGACCACTTACAGAAACCACATACATGGTTCCCGAGGAACCAGCCCGTGCATTGACTCCGGTACCCGTATTCTCAATCATACCCCGTCCGTAGGCATGGTCGTGACCCTGTAATACGATGTCTACCCTATGCTTATCCAGTATCGGTTTAAAGTGCTCTCTGAGTTCAGGATTGTCACGGTTAGACTTGGTAGAGTAAAATGGGTAATGCAACGTGATCATCGTCCATTTGACCGGGTCATTGGTGAGGATCGAGTCCAGCCAGGCTGCTTGTGCATCCCGGTATTTTTCTGATTCATCGATTTGCTCCGCATCCAATGAAATAATTTTCAAATCCGGGTAATTGACCTGGTAACAGGTTTCTTCAAGTCCGGTGGGTCCATTTGAGGGAAGGTTGAATTGTGGTTTCCACTGTGGTGAAAGGACCACATTTTTATATTCGTGGTTACCCGGTGTCATGATACTAGGTACAGTGGCATGAATAAATCCACCGGCGTAAAACCATTCACCCCACTCGAGGTCCCTGGCTGAACGATTAATCAGATCACCCGCATGCAGCATAAAATCAATATCAGGTAAGGTACTGTATGCTTCTCTAATCACCCTTGACCATAAACTCTTGACTTCATTCTGGGCATCTCCGAAATAGATGAAAGTGAGTGGCTCTGATTCAGGATTTGGAGTGGAAAACTGATACCATTCGCTCCAAACCGTATCAATTCCCACGCGATATACATATTTCATTCCGGGTTGCAGGTTGTCAATGATACCGTGGTGATAGTGTGACTTAACTTCAGGTTCTGATTCATAACTGTTGGAAAACGATTGGGAAACGGCCGGAATGACTCGTCGATTTTCCAGGAAGGATGGACCCCCTTCACTTACGGCAACCTCAATGGTTCCTGCAGTAACCGTCGTATCGGTCCGCCAGTTGACAGCTACGCTATGTACCGGATCTTCTGTTAGATTAAGGATAACATGATCCGGATACTTGGTAGGAAACATATAGGGACCATAGTCACTATAGACACTGGAGTGCTCAACCTTTACATGTTTTTCAACTGGTGTATTTCGGCAGGCTGATATCAGGAAAATCAGAAATAGGGGTAATAGAATATACTGCATGCGTAAACCGGATACAAAAGAATTGGTAACCATAATATGTGGATGTTGTCGGACGGAAAAGATCAGTCGCTATTTTGCATGGTTATAATGTGGCTTCTGCCATTGAAATCAATTCAGGTCTAAGTCGTTTGTCATCATCAAACCACCAGGAAAAACAAAGGTCAAGGGATTTTTTCTCCTCCTCAGTGAGTTTTTTAGGGAGTCTGGTATGAGGCTTAATCGACAAACCTCTTTTGGACATGAGATACTTTACACCCCAGGGGTGAACAGATCGTTGTGCCAACTCCATCGTGCAGACTATCTGATGTAGTTTTCTTGCATCCTGTTCCTGACCCTTCTGAAGATAATTATACACATCGACGACCAAATCCGGTATCCAGTTGGATGCCACATTCATGGATCCATTGGCTCCTGCTAATTGGGCTTCAATGAGGAAGGGTATGTTGGCCTGAAGAAGTGACAGGCTTGTATTTCCTGAAAATTCGAGTATGGCCTTTATTTTATCTAACCGGCAGCTGGTTTCCTTGTATGCATAAAAGCGATTGGTTTCGGCCAGGGTCTTAATAGAAGCGATATCCAGGATTTGATGCCTTGGAAATGGACATTCGTAGATACCCAAAGGAATGTTTGTCTTTTCCGCCAGTGTGAGAAAGTATTCAAGAATATCCGACTCTTCAGTAATATGTGAAGGTACCGTCATCATCACCACATCAGCACCGAGGTCACAAGCCTTTTCACTAAAAGCAATGGTGTGATCCAGCGATGGTTTAATGTTGCCGGTAATCGCGATGGGTACTCTACCGTTGACCACTTTCACGGCCTCTTTTATGAGAAGAAATTGCTCAGTTTCCTCCAGCTGATACATCTCACTTGAGAGACAAAGCGCATAGATACCATGGCAGCCGTGTTGCAGATGCCACTCAATCATTTCATGATATATCGGTACATCAATTTGCAGGTTGTCATCGAAAGGAGTAACCAAAACCGGCCAAACTCCCTCAAAATGATGAACCCCATTTTGACTAAATCTATTCATCGATATTTTTTTGTTGATCGATTCTAGCCTTCAGACACATACCGGCTCCGATCAAAGACAGCACCAGACCGGCAACCAGGCTGGTTCTGCTACCAATCTCTGAAGTAGAAAAAAACATTCCTACGATCGTAACCAGGCCAAAAAACAGGACAAACACGCCCAGGGCAAAATTTATTTGTGCTGCTTTAGTTGAGTTTTTCATTGGCATCTTCCGACTCTAAAAAATATAATATACCATGGCCAGACACATCAAGACCAGGATAGACCATAATTTCAGGTTTTTCCACCAATGTCTTTGGTCTTGCGGCAAGCCAAGAAAAATATAGCTATTGGGGATGAGCAGTACCAAAATGGCAATAAGCAAAAACAAAATATAAAAAATATACTTTGCAGTATCTGCCGAAACACCCGCTAACCAGTCAAAATTTAACATCAGATCATGGTGTGTTTGGTGATGAACTTATCTTTCTGAAGACCAGGCCATCCAGCTCTTCCAGTTTGTATTTTTTCGTAAATAAGCTCACCACAATGCATATTACAAAAGCGAGCACGAAGGACCACCAGGATACATACAGGAACGGATCCTGAATGGTGAAAATGCTGCTTTGAAATATATTGAGCGTGGTGGCAAATCCAATCCCTATAACCAGACCAAAAAGCCCACCCATCGATGTGGCTCCGGGCCAGAATATTCCCAGGAGTAATATCGCAAATACCGGACCCTGAAAAAACGACAGGAACGTTTGTATCGCTACATAAATGCCGGGGAAGAAATCACTTAGGGGAGCTGTCAGGACTCCGGTGATCAGAAGTACAATGGTCGTCATGCGCCCCACTTTCAAATAGTGTTGGTCAGTAGCATCTTTCTTGAAAAACGGCTCGTAAATATCCTTGGTAAACAATGTGGCGGTTGAATTAAGACAGCTGTCAACACTCGACATAAGTCCGGCAAAAAAAGCCGCGAACATCAAACCAATAAGTCCCGGAGGTAAAATGCTCTTGATCATCAGGGGGAAAGCCTGGTCTCCATCCTCAAGCTCGGGATGTAAGACTATGGCAATCAAGCCTGGAAACAGAACCAGTACCGGTATCAGCATTTTTAAACCGGCTCCAAGAATCATACTGGCCTTGGCATTCCACTCATCTTTGGCGGTAAGGCAACGCTGTACAATGGATTGATTTCCTATCATATAGGCATTGGCCATTACAAAGGTTAACCCAAACAGTATACCGGTCCAGGGAAAGGGAGTCGAGGTAGTCGATGGCTGAATCAAGTTGAAATGATTGGCATATTCGGGGCCCTTGGCATAGATTTTTTCCACCAGTGCATCCCAACCACCAACAGCATGAAAACTCAGGAAAACCAGGGCAAGTCCTCCGACAAACATGATGATAAACTGCACCACATCAGTCATGACCACAGCAGTAATTCCGCCAAAATAGGTGTACAACCCTACTACACCTGCTGTAACAAATATGGAAGTCCAGATTGGCCAACCCATCAGTACATTGAGCAAGGCTGCACTTGCCCAGAACAAAACACCCAGATTGACGGCAAAAAACAGTATCCAGGTTAGAGAGGCCAGCGTTCTTACGTGTCTGTTATACCTACGGCCCAGATATTCAGGAATGGTATAGAGTCCTGCTCGCCAGAAATAGGGTACGAATATGAAGGCAGCCAATAGCATGGCAGGTACCGACCCGATCCAGTCAAAGTTTCCTACGGAGATGCCATAACGATAAGCCTGACCCGAAACCCCCACAAAATCCATGGCTCCTATGTCAGATACCACTATGGACATGGCAATTGCCCAGAAGGGGAGTGATTTACCACCCAAAAAATAGTCTTCGGTACTTCCTACATATCGTTTAAAATAGAATCCCAGTATCAGGATCCCCAACAAGTAAGCAACGACAACAAAATAATCAATCCCTGTTAACATGAAAAGCAGTTATCATCCTGGATTCATATCCAATTACTTTCTTTCCTGGAGCACCCAGGACTTCTTTTTTCTACCCGTAATGCCTTATTGACAAACAGATTTGAATCTCAAAAAAGAACCCCAAAGGTTATGCTACGTTTGTACTATCAAATTAAGGCAGTTGTATAGTTTTTCGGTAGTAGTTTTATTTTCAATTTAGATTGTTTTTTAACACCAGTGCAGCAAATGTTAAGTTGTACATACTTCACCGAGGTAGCTTTATTCCCGGACTTATTTCACCCGCCGGAATTCCCTTGTACCAACAATCCCGAAGGAATTGAATATTTCTGGTGTGACAGGTAGGCCTTCATCGACTCTTGTCGAATCGTCCCCCAGGGTGAAATCATAAAAACATGTGGCCCCTTCAGGGTCCGTCGATTATACGCCCATAGTTACCTATAAACATTGGACCCATTCTGGGTCCTTCTTTCCGCACAAGCGCATCAGGTGTCAAATCTGACTACCTGACCATTTTTGGAAGACTGGTAAGCTGCATCCACGATCCGCATAATGCAAATTCCCTCTTCAGCACCAGGAATACATGCCTTATCCTGCATGATGTCCTGGACAAATTGATTAACCTGGTTATCATAGATTTGCTGATCGCAATGCGATTGTTTTTCTGGGACCGGGATTTTCAGTATGGTGTCTTCAGGCATGACTTTATAGTGGGTAGGAAACAATTGAGCATAACCCAGTGTGCCAAAGAGTTGGGTTCCCGCTTCCGGTCCGTCCATATGCGGGTGCCACCACCCTGATTCAATGATGGAGACCGTATCGTTGTCCCAGGTGATCATCAATATGCCCGTATCATCTACATCCATATCTTGAAAACGGGTGGAAATGGATGCAAAGACACTTACTGGCTCAGGATCATTGAGTAGAAATCGAACCGTATCAATAGCATGTACCCCCATGTCAATCAGTGCTCCTCCACCGGCCAGTTTTTTTTGTGTAAACCAGCCCTCAGGCCCCCAGTTTTCGTGAATCCCGTATCCCTTAGTTTTTACAATCTCCCCCACAGAACCTGCATCAAGTATCTTTTTCAAGTTTTGTACCTCTTCATCAAACCGCCACATGTGTCCAATCATAAGTCTTTTACCTGAATCTCGGGCCTTGGCAGCAATTTCCAAAGCCTCTCCGGTATTCATGGCCATAGGCTTTTCGATCAAAACGTGCTTTCCTGCTGCCAAAGCTCGCTTAGCCATCGGGGCATGAAATACATTAGGCGTTGCAATAATTAAAGCATCCAGTTCCTGATCAGCAATGATAGAATCAAAGTCATCCGTGTAAGTCTGAACCTGGTAAACTTCGGCAAAAGCCCGTGCCCCATCCACAGTACGGGAACACACGGATTTTAGCTCTGCCCCGGGGTTTTGAAGGATGGCCTTAGCATGCATATGGGCAATATGCCCAGTCCCTATTATGGCAAATGATATCTTAGAATTCATTTATAATTCTTCAGCAGATTCCCTGATTTTCAATATGGCATTGATAATGTCATCCATATCCTCAGTTATGCCCAACAAAGCACTATGATGCATACAAATCGCCTGTTGTTCATATACCTTTTCGCAGACAGGTAGTGAAAATCTTTTGGGATTAATTTGGTCCCAGTACTTGTCAGTAATGCGATGCCTTGAGGGCTTGGTGTGGGGGCAATATAAAGAGGCATTGTTCAAAGGCTCGTAGCAAGTGTCTACCTGTAATCCCAGCTCTGTGGATATAGCTTCGCGAAATTTCTCAACTGGTAAATTGCGAAATTTTTTCCGGTCATATCGAAAACTAAAATTGAAGAATGCCGGTTCTTCCCGGTCATCCCGGCGCATGGGAAGTACCCCGTCAATACCTTCCAACTTTTCATTGAGATACGAAGCATTTTTATCCCTCAGATTGTTTTGATCCGGCATCCTCTTTAATCCACATGTCAATAGGGCTGCCTGAAATTCGGTGATTCGATAGTTCCCTGACTGGATAAAGTTGCCATCATCCTCATAATAGCCGGCGCCTTTATCACTGGAACCAGCAGCTGTTTCAGGTCTTCGCCCGCAGTTTCGCAGAGCATCCAGTTTGGAAGCAAGATCTTCGTCATTGGTAGTCAGGGCTCCTCCTTCACCAGCGGTAAGGTGCTTGCTCAGCTGAAAGCTAAAGCTACCGATATCACCAATCGATCCGGCTTTTTGACCCCGCCAGGTGCCTCCGTGCTTGTGAGCACAATCTTCGATAACGAAAAGATTATTTTCACGGGCAATGGACATTAGTTCATCCATGTCGGTAAAACACCCATACAGATGTACCGGTATGATGGCCCTGGTCCGTGGTGTGATTGCTTCCCTGACTTTTGCCGGGTCCAGGCACCAGGTGTCCTCACAAACATCAACCAGAATCGGTACCGCGTTCACATCAATGACTGTGGCAGCAGTGGCTTGCCAGGTCAGGCCGGGCAATATGACTTCATCACCCCATCCGATTCCCAGGGCTTCAAGTGCCAGCTGCAACGTTACTGTTCCATTAACTGCGCTTATACAGTGTTTTGTACCTACATAGGATGCAAATGCAGCGTTGAATTGTTTTTCCCACTTTCCGTTGTACGACCAGACACCACTATGGAGAACATCCAACAATACCTTTTCTTCTTCTTTGCCCCAAATGGGCCACGAGGGCCACGGTTTACTGTTTACATCCCGTACCGGATTTCCACCCAAAAGTGCTGGAGTACTTGTCTTTATCATGGATTCATTTTTTTTCTATTTCATTTGCCAGGGGTGATATCCAGTGTTGTATTATCCAGATTCCACCCTGACATTCTGACTGTCAAACTTTTAGGCACGAATACATCGGGACTAAAGCAGGCTTCCAGTTCTCGCGATTCTCCGGGAAGAAGTGTTATATAGTTGTCAGATAAAAATACAGGTAAAATAGATTTGTGATCTAGTTCGTCCAGAATTTCGATGTATATGAAAAAGGCCAGGTTCTCTCCCTCGTTATTCAGGCTAAGACTTACCTGCTTCCCATTGTTCCTGTCTATTACGGCTCCCGAAAGGCTAACTCTGGCTTTTTTCATAGTGTTAATGGAACGGTAGTTTGCATAGTTTTTCGACGGTGTGTGATAGGACCAACCTTCCACTTTGGCTTCATAGTCAAGTTCATCCTTCTCTGTTGACAACCAATAGAAATTACGTGATCTGATGTCTGAGTGCTGGTCAACTAATTCAAGACTCAGGAATATCATTTCATCTCCGGGATTTGAGACTTTGCAAAGCTCGACGGGAAGGCCGGAAGTAGGCAATACTCCAAAGTCATTATGACGAATCACCTTTCCGTGGATATCGACTGTTTTTACACTGGCAGAGTAGCCCTCCAGGGACCGGGCAAACTCATTGATGAGCAGTACTCGTTCCAGTCCGTAGTCATAGACCAGGTGCAGAGGATCACAAGCTTTTCGGGTGGCATAGAAAGCAGCAGTGGGGTGCAGGTATGCATCGTAAAGTTGCCAGTACATGGAGCTCCAGGCTGAATTTAACATCCATTGAATAACACCTGTGCTTCTAGGCCTGTGTGCCTGGAAAGCTTCAAACATCGGCCGCATCAGTTCATAGTTGAGCATCTGAGCCTTCCGGTTAAAAGATGCGGCATCATCAGAAGAGCCGTAGCGAAGATCTATAGCCTTAGTCACTCTTTGCAGGGTGGAAAAACTGTTTAGGGCAGTATGGTGTTCCCAAAGATCGTTTACCGGCCATCGTTTATCTTCCGGAAGCATCCTTGTAATTGACTCGAGTTCCGGTATGTTGGCTCCGGGACAGGTTTCAGTGTTAAATCCATAAGCTCCTCCCAGGTGTTGGTTTGTATACCAGTATACAGGTGGAGTGTAGGCATATGGGCCGAGCATTTTTACCCTTGAAGAACCACTGATCTCACTGATAATTTCAGTGCTGGTAACAATACCCTGTTCACTACCGACACCTCCGGTTGAATTGAGGTACGGCCGGGAGGTGTCATATTTTTCAAAAGTTTGCAGATATAGTGACTCGAGATCAGGATGTGGAACCATATCGCTGGCAACCGTCCAAACGAAAATACTGGGATGGTGTCTTAGCCATAATAGCTGATCCTCCCAGGAAGAGGCTATTTTTTTTATTTCGTCCGGTTGTGTGACCCCACCGTATCGGGGGTCGATTTCTTTCCCCACATATTGTTCATGCTCCCAGTGACAACTCCAGCCTGCCATGATCAGGATACCATACTCATCACAAAGGTCATACAGAGTCTGATCCTTACCCCAAAACCCCTCCAGGCGGATGCAATTGAGGTTCATATGCTTTACGTAATCTACCTGGGATCGAAGTGATTCCGGTGTATCTCTCAGAAAAATATCGTCTGTCCATCCAGCTCCTTTAATAAGCAGGCTTTTGTGGTTTATTTTAAATGCCCGGTGACCTTCCGGGGTGACAAAGTCTTCCACCATGCGGATACCAAAGCGGGATCGATTGAGGTCGGTAACTTTGCCATCTACCACGAAAGCAAGCAGTAGGTCGTGAAGTACTGGTGTACCCATCTGGTACGGCCACCAGAGTTCAGGTTGATATAGGTACAGGAATGGCAATTCATCCGGGGAAAGGACTACTCTTTTTCTCTCCCCAGGTTGCAACAGCATTTCATGGTGAAACTTATGTTCCAGTATTGATCCCTGCAATTCCCCACTTTGTACCCGCGAGGTGTGGTTTTCGACGACGCAATGAATTTGCAAAGAAGCTGTTTCACCAGATTCATCCAGTGAAATGGTCTCGACAAATGGACTGCTGATAGAAACACCTCTTACCACATGGAGAACAACAGGTCTGAATATTCCCATGGACCGGTCAGGCGGAGCAGGATTCCAATCGACAAAACCAATATTGAAATCACCGGGCTGTGCCGGGAATACCTCAACGGCAAGGACATTCTTTTGTTTTCTATTCCATG
>JAUILF010000144.1 GCA_030433135.1 Bacteroidia bacterium
GGCCGGCAGGTCCTCGACCTTGATGCCATAAGCTTTGGCCCGGCCTTCAGCCCAGTCACCTTCCCAGATTTTACTTCCCACAATGACACCGTCGGGGTTTACTGAATTGACCCTGATTTTTTCGGGACCGAGTTCAGCGGCAAGTAATCGAGTCATGTGTTGCTGTGCTGCCTTGGCAGTACCATATCCCACATTGTTGGGTCCGGCAAACAATCCGTTTTTACTGGCAATATGGACGATATCTCCCCCAAGACCCTGTTTGCGGAGTATAGTTAGGCCTTCCTGAATTAATAGAAACTGCCCCTTTACCAAAACGTCCTGTAACAAGTCCCACTCCTTTAGAGTAGTCTCCTGTACCGGTTTGGAAATGGCCAGTCCGGCACTGTGTACAATAATATCCACACCACCGAATTCCAGACAGGCCTGGGCGTAAGCATTCGCAACAGATTTGGGGTTGCTTACGTCACAGAGGGCACTGGTTGCAGTATCTTTCGGGAAAGTGTTGACTTCCGCTTGCAGCCTTTCCTCAATGATATCTGTCAGTACGATATTGACACCTTCTGCCGCCAGTTTGTCTGCGATCGCTTTGCCAATTCCTCCACCGCCACCCGTGATCAGAGCCACTTTTCTGGACAATGGTTTTTCTGCCGGCATGCGTTGCAATTTGGCTTCTTCCAGCAGCCAGTATTCGATGTCAAATGCTTCCTGGCGGGGTAGTGCCGTATATTTTGAAATGGCCTCCGCACCACGCATTACATTGATGGCATTCACATAAAACTCGGATGCCACCCTGGCCGTTTGCTTGTTCTTGGCAAAGGTGAACATTCCTATACCCGGATATAGGATGACCACGGGATTCGGATCTCTTATATCGGGACTGGTCGGACGCTTACAGCTTTCGTAGTACTCCTTATAGTCCTCTCTGTACTTGTCAAAGAGGGGGGTGATTTTCTTAATAGCCTTTTCCGGATCGGAGAGGTCTTCATCCGGTTTAAGATTCAGTACCAGTGGTTTGATCTTGGTTCGGAGGAAATGATCAGGACAACTGGTGCCCAGAGGTGCCAGCTTTCGAAGGTCTTTGCCATTGACGTAGGTCAACACCTCTTTGCTGTCGTTGAAGTGACCAATCATGCGTTTTTCGCTGGAGCACAATCCTCTCAATATAGGTGCTACCGCTGCAGCTTGCTTTTTGCGTGCAGCTGGCGAAGCTGACTTCAGTTTGGGTCCACCAAATACAGGACGTTTTTTCCCTTCATGTTTCTTAAGATAGGCGGATGCAGTTTCAATAACATCCAGACTGTTTACGTAGCATTCATAGGAAGTTTCACCCCAGGTAAATAGACCATGTCCACCCAGCACAATTCCCCTGATACCGGGATTTTCCTCCACGCATTTTTCTAATTGTACACCCAGGTCAAATCCGGGTCTCTGCCATGGAAGCCACCCCATCGTATCACCCCAGATTTCTTTGGTGATCTTCTTGCTGTTTTTGGCAGCGGCTATCGAGATCAGGGCGTCAGGATGGAGGTGATCAATATGTTTGAATGGCAGCAATCCATGTAAAGCAGTATCAATACTGGGAGCCCTGCTATCCAGATCATAGAGACAATGATAGTACAGCGCTACCATTTCATCCTCAAACTCGAGCCCCCGGTAGACATTTTTGAGGGCATGCAGTTTGTCGACATAAAGTCCGGCAATTCCATCTCTTTTCAAGGTTCCGATATCTCCTCCAGACCCTTTGATCCACATCACCTCTACCGTTTCTCCCGTCAGCGGGTCTTTTTCCATGGTTTTACAACTGGTATTTCCACCTCCGTAGTTGGTAATGCGCAAATCTGCACCAAGGACATTGGACCTGTACAGGAAAAGGGCGACTTCATCACCCTTCAATTTAGCCGCTTCTTTATCATCCCAGAGGTAATCAACATACTTGTACTTTTTCTTTGCCATAAAATTCACTTACTATTTGTTGGTTAATCGGTCAGCAAATTAATAAAAGTGACAGGCATTACTGGTCTGGACTGTGTGATACAAACTCAATGGTTGAAATCACTTCCAGCTGTAACGGAGATGTTGCCTACGAGAGAGGAAGAATGAAGGGTCAGGTAATGTGAAGAAAATATTAAGGAAATCATACGGGTTCGCAGCATCCGTTGAACTTGAAACGTTTTGAAAGCAGCGATATAAGTACTGCTGTATCTATTTTAAAACATGTGATAGTCGAAAATTAATGGTTCCTTGAGCTCGTCTCAACAGAATCATATTTTGCTATTAGGTATCAAGATTTAATACAGAATTGTTAAATTTTTATAGGTTAGCGGTGCCTTTATGCCAAATTTGAACACTTAAATTTTAACAATTTATTAATCTAAACTAATTTAATTAACTACTGCCATATGAAACGAAATTCAATTTTGTTACTGTTTCTGGTATTCTGCTGCAGCTTTGTGTATGCTCAGCGGGAAGTAACAGGAGTAGTGACCAATGAAGCTGATGGCGAGCCCCTTATTGGGGTTACCGTACTGGTACAGGGGACGACGACCGGTACAGTCACAGATTTTGATGGCTCCTTTACTCTATCAGTGCCCGAAGATGCGGTGCTTGAGTTTTCCTATACGGGTTATGCATCTCAGGAGGTAGAGGTTGGAGAACAGACATCTATTAATGTAATCATGGCCGCCGGGGTTGCCCTGGATGAGGTTGTGGTCACAGCCCTGGGGATTGAAAGGGATAAAAAGGCCCTGAACTATTCGGTAACTGAGGTCGAAGGTGAAGGCTTCCAAGAAGCCCGGGAAATTAACGTAGCCAATGCCCTGACGGGTAAGGTGGCCGGTGTAAACGTGAGTAGCGTGGCATCGGGTCCTGCTGGTTCCAGCCGTGTAATTATCCGGGGAAACACTTCTCTGGGAGGTAACAACCAGCCACTTTATGTAGTGGATGGAGTACCTTTAGACAATTCGGGATTCGGTCAGTCCGGTCTCTGGGGTGGAGCTGATGAAGGAGACGGAACCTCCAGTATTAACCCTGACGATATTGAAACCATTTCTGTATTGAAAGGGGCTAATGCGGCCGCCCTTTATGGTTCTCGAGCATCCAACGGTGTCATTCTTATTACTACCAAGAGTGGGAAAAACCGTAAGGGCATTGGAATTGAAGTGAATTCCAACTTTGTAGCCGAACAATACCTGAACCACTTCGAATTCCAGGAGGAATACGGTCAGGGACGTGAAGGCAGAAAACCTGCTGATGCTGCCGAAGCATTTGATCTGGGTAATGGATCTAACTGGGGTGCCCGCCTCGATGGAAGTCCTGTGCCCAACTTTGATGGGGTTGATCGACCCTATTCATTTAATGCTTATGACAACATCGATGAGTTCTTCAATACCGGAACTACCTGGACCAATACCATTGGATTTACCGGTGGAAATGAAGATCACCGCATGCGTTTGAATCTATCAGACCTAAGAAGTGAAAGCATTATTCCTGAAGCGGGCTTTAATAGACAAAATGTTAGTTTGTCCTATAATGGCAACTTTGCCGACAAGGTGATTATCACCAGTAAAGTGCTCTATTCACACGAGGTGGCTGAGAACCGGCCTAACATTGCCGACTCTCCTGGAAACGCTTTTCAGGGACTGGTGACACTACCTTTCAACTATGAGGTTAACTCACTAAGGGGAGATCCTGAGAAACTTGGAGCGGTACCAGACGGAGTTGTACCTCAAGATGGTAAAAGCCCTGGTGAGGAACTGCAGATCTCCAATAACCTGTGGAACCAGAACCCGTGGTGGGCTTCGCATCAATTTAGTAATGACGATACCCGCGATCGTATCGTTACATCCAATGTAGCGCGGTTCAATATTACCGACTTCCTATATGTACAAGGTCGATTCAGTATGGACTGGTATACTCGTCGGGAAACCAATTTGACTCCATACGGAACTGGTTATCAAAGACAAGGAAGCTTGTCTGAAGTGGAACGAAGAATAAGAGAGGTAAACCTGGAAGGAATCATTGGGTTTAATGACCGTTTTGGTGATTTCTCTGTCGATGCTTTTGCAGGAGGAAACCGAATGCGGAGGAGCAGTGAAACACTTTCCCTTAGTGGTAGTGTCTTTAACATTCCATTCTTCAATACATTTACCAACCTGGCTAATCAATCACCTGGATACGGATTTAGTGAGGAAGGAATCAATTCACTTTTTGGATCAGCTACTTTGGGATGGCGTGATTTCGTTTATCTGACTGCAACAGCCAGACAGGACTACTTCTCCACATTGAATCCTGAGACCAATGATATTCTTTATCCTTCTTTTGGAGGTAGTGTGATATTCACTGAATTATTGAATTTGCCAACCAACGGATGGTTGAGCTTTGGTAAGCTGCGTGCTTCCTGGGCTCAGGTTGGTGGAGACACCGATCCCTACCGACTTTATTTGACTTATGGTCTTGGTCAGGGACACCTTGGAGTGCCTAATGCCAACATCCAGCAAACATCGATTCCGAATCCTTTCCTGAAGCCTTTGACCTCAACGGAAACGGAGATCGGAGTAGATTTACGCTTGTTTAATAACAGGATTGGACTTGACTTTACCTGGTATACTCAGACTACAACGGATGACATTCTGAATGCATCTATAGCAGAAAGTTCAGGGTTTAATGCAACTACGGTTAATATTGGAGAGATTAAGAATAATGGTATTGAATTCTTACTGACTGGTTCTCCGATACGCTCCAATAATTTCAACTGGGATGTAAGCTTTAACTTCGCATTTAATGATAGTGAAGTAGTAACACTTTCGGATGGATTGAGTCAGATTCGAGTTGATGGTAACCTGGGTGAACCTCGTACTCGCTGGGCCTTTATCGAGCACGTTGTAGGTGAGCGATTTGGTACCATTACCGGATTTACCCAGGAATATATAGATGGACAGCCAGTCTTTAATCCTGACAGTGGCCAACCAGTACAATCCGGAGCCACTTCTATTCTAGGAAACGGAGTGCACCGATTTACCGGTGGTTTGAACAATAGTTTCACTTTTGGTGACTTCTATTTCGATTTCCTTATCGACTTCAAGGCAGGAGGTGATATTTACTCCGGAACCAACGTAAGGTTACTGGCACAAGGTGCTCATAAGATGACCACAGAAGAGTGGACTGCTCCGGGTATTGTTGCCAATGGTCGTGAGTCAGTTGTAGTAACTGGCGTAGATACTGAGGGAAATCCTTTTACCAAGTCATTGGAACAAGATGAGATCCCGGGATTCTATGGTGCTTATTCGCAGCTGTCAGACCGTTTCATCCGCAATGCATCTTTCTGCAAATTGAGACAAATAAGTATTGGATATAATTTACCACAAAGCCTTTTGAGCAATACACCTTTGGTTACTGCACGAATATCTTTTGTAGGTAGAAACCTGCTTGTTTTGTTTGATGATATCGAGAATGTGGATGCTGAGTCTACCTATAATAACTCTAATGCACAGGGACTGGATTACTTTGGTATTCCACAGACTCGTACTTATGGAGTTAACCTAAAACTTGGCTTCTAATCTTAAAATGAATAGACTAATGAAATATTTAAATAAATTCTTAATTCTGGGGGTGTTATTCATGATTCCCCTGGCAAGCTGTGACACCGATGAGCTGGTGGAATTAAATATCGATCCAACGGCGGCTAACGAGTTGGATTGGCGATTTATCCTGACCACAGGACAGGTCTGGACCGCAGAAAACCGCTATGTTAATGGCCGGGTTCACCTGAATCTTGCTGCAGGGCTAATTCAACAAATGGCCACCATGCAGGTAGGAGGCGAGCGTGGAGCCGGTGATAAGTATTTTTATCATCTTGACAGTTTTAATGCCTATATGGATCGGGTCTATGAGACCGCTTTGAAGCCATTGGCGGAAGTGATTCGACAAACCGGACCTGAAGGAGCTAATCCCGAAATGGTCAATTTGCATCATGTGGCACAGGTGACCTATATTCTGCCTATGCACATCATGACTGATTTGTATGGAAATGTACCTTACTCTGAAGCAAACCGGGGAGTAGACGGTATTTTTTATCCGATTTTTGATTCTCAGGAAAACATATACAAGGATATGTTGTCTAAATTGGAAACTGCCGCAGCTATGATCGGTACTGGTCCCGATGAATTGGGATCTGCCGATTTATACTATGGTGGTGATCTGGACAAATGGAAGAAACTGGCCAATTCATTAATGTTGAGACTGGCCATGCGAATTTCCAATGTAGATCCCGCTACAGCCCAGGAATATGTTGGTAAAGCTATTTCCGGAGGTGTTTTTGAAAGCAATGACGATATGTTATGGATCCAGATGGATTCGGGACCAAGTCAGTGGTTTAATCAGAACGGAATCTCCCGGGCACTCATTCCCGACGACTGGGGTGCCAACAACATGATGAGCAAGACGCTGATTGACTGGCTTCAGGCTGGAAATGATCCACGACTTCCTATTTGGTCTGTACGTGGTGTTTGGGGTGGACCTTACCTGACTGATCCAGCTGATCAGATCGGAATGCCTCACGGCTATGACGTCGAGACCATGAAGGACTACCTGGGTCAAACGGAACCTGTTGATCGTGAAACTGAGTTCTCACGATTGAATCCTGCTTTGCTCGGTGTGGATGCTCCATTTATTCTGATGACACATGCCGAAGTGGAACTTCTTCAAGCTGAAGCAGCTTTAAAGGGCTGGCATAGTGGTGATGCTACCGAGCATTACAACGCTGGTGTCAAATCTGCCATGCAGCAGTGGACTATCTTCGGAGAGGATTTTGCTGTGGAGGATGCTGCTGTGGATTCCTATTTGTCGGCTAATCCTTTTGATGGCTCAGAAGAAATGATTGGTGAACAAATCTGGGCTGCCAACTTCATGCAATGGTATGAAGCTTACAGCAACTGGAGAAGAACCGGTTACCCTGTGTTGACTCCGGTAAATTATCCCGGCAATGATTCCGGAGGCCAGATCTTCCGCAGGTTGACTTACAATACAGTAGAAAAGGCAACCAATCCCAACTGGGAGACAAATGCCACGCTACCGGATGATATGATGACCCGCATGTGGTGGGACGTAAATTAAATTGGACCAAAAACCAATAAATTGAAAATAGCGGTGTTGCCATCAACACCGCTATTTTTGTGTCAGTTTAAGTCTACCATAGTTTATGATAAGATTGTTGGGTTCACCCGGTCCTTTCGTGATTGTTTTCATGTTTCTCATGATGGGACTGTTGATGAGTTGTGCTTCAAAGCAAACCGAACTGGTCTGGTCCAAATCTCTATACCAGATAGGATCGCAGTCTTCCCCGCGGTTGACTGATCTCAATAGCGATGGCATCAGGGACATCGTTATGGGTGCCGGGACTGCTGAGATGGCTCACACTGAATCAGGAGTGGTGGCATTGAATGGATTAAACGGTGAATTACTATGGCAACATGAAGCCCCGGCCAATGTCGTGGGTTCGGCTGTCTTTTATGATATTTCTGCGGATGGTACTGATGACATCGTGATTGGTGGCAGAGGTAGTTTTCTTATTGCACTGGATGGTAAAACCGGAGAAGAGATTTGGCGATATAGCGTTCAGGATAGTATACATCCCATTCTCAGGTTGGCCAGGTTTAATTTTTACAATGGCTGCCTGGTGTCAGATCAGAATGGTGATGGCCATCCGGAGCTTCTTATTTGTAATGGTGGAAATTGGAACGCTGCACCTGCAGAGGAGTCGGACCGGTATCCGGGAGTTCTGATGCTTTTTGATGTCATAACCGGCAAGATCGTGGCTGCAGACACGATGCCCGATGGCAAAGAAACCTATATGTCTCCGGTCTGTTTTGAGGATGATCAGGGCAGGGAGTTGATTGTATTTGGCTCAGGTGGAGAAACGGTCTCCGGACATTTATACCTTACAACTATGGATGATCTGGTCTCAGGAGATATTTCGGGAGCAAGAGTACTAGCTAATGAAAACAGTCATGGTTTCATAGCTCCTGCTTCATTGGCAGATTTGAATGGAGACGGAAGTATGGATATCATAGCTATTTCACATGCAGCCAGGATCACAGCTGTGGACGGAAAGAGTTTTGAGTTGCTGTGGCAACAATCGTATGGCGATAGTATGGAGTCAAGCAACGCTTCTTGTCTCGGCCTTTTTAATGGGGATAACACTCCCGATATTGTTGCTATTGTGGATGAAGGAACCTGGCCGGCTTATCACTATGCACACTCCCTCATACTGGATGGGAAATCCGGTGAACTTCTTCGCCGGGATACAATAGGGTGTTTTATGGTGTCATCACCAGTGGCATACGATCTGACCAGTGATGGAATCGACGAAGTGATATTTAGTAGCAATAACTACGACTGCAGTTTTTCTTACTCTGAAGACGAGCCTTCCCCCCCATCCATTAGTCATCAATTGATGACACTGGAGGTGACAAGTGGTAGATTTCAAATAATCGATGAAAAGCCCGGATTTAAAAATCTGTTTTCAACACCCTGGATTGGAGATCTGGATGAGGACAAATACCTTGACATCATATATGCCATGAACTACAATCCAAATGATTTGCAGAAATTTTTGGGTATGGCTGTTAACCGTATCAGTACTTCCATTCGCATGAAAGATCAGGTTCTTTGGGGAGAATACATGGGTAAGGAAGGTCGGGGCCACTATAATCCCTAAACTTGTACTTTTGTGCTTACTAGAATAAACCAGGATTAGGGAGTTATGAATAAGTGGATAAACCAGGTGATTTTCCTGGCTTTGATAGGACTGACAGCCTGCCAGCAGGAAGCAGAGACAGGGCATCCAATGTCCGGAAAGTCAGTGGCTCAACATACACATTTTCAACTACTCGATTCGACGACCACAGGTGTTGGATTTGTCAATGAGGTAAAGGACCAACCGGATTTTAATATTCTTAGTTACCGCAATTACTATAACGGAGGTGGAGTAGCTCTTGGTGATGTGAATAATGATGGGCTCACAGACGTATACTTTACATCTAACCTTAAAGAAAACAAGCTTTATATCAATAAAGGTGACTTCCGGTTTGAAGATGTGACCAATCAGGCGGGAGTTGCCGGCACCCAGGCCTGGAGTACTGGGGTTACCATGGCAGATGTAAACGGGGATGGTTGGCTGGATATCTATGTTTCGTGTTCCGGAGATGTTTCCGGAGGCATGAAAGTCAACGAGCTGTTTATCAACCAGGGTGACCTTACTTTCATCGAAATGGCCGCAGAATACGGCCTGGATAACGCTGGTTATTCTACACAGGCTGCTTTTTTCGACTATGATCTGGATGGTGACCTCGATTGTTATCTTCTCAACAACAGTTTTAAGGATCCTAGCCGAATTGAGCTATTTCGATCCATGCGTGACGAGCCGGACGAAGAAGGAGGTGATAAGCTCTATCGCAACGATGGTGAAAGATTTACAGATATAACCCTGGAGGCAGGCATTTACAGCAGTGAAATAGGTTTTGGCCTGGGCGCCTCTATCGGAGACCTCAACCAGGATGGATATCCGGACATTTACGTGAGTAATGATTTCTGGGAGCGGGACTACCTTTACCTGAACCGGGGAGATGGCACCTTTAGTGAGGAGTTGAATGATCGCATTGATTTTTGCTCCATTTCGAGTATGGGTGGAGACATAGGAGATATCAATAATGACGGATATCCCGAGGTGATTTCTACCGATATGCTGGCAGCTGATAATTACCGGCTGAAAGCCATGTCTGCTTTTGATCCCTATCACCTGGAGGATATAAAGTACAGGGCTAATTATCATTACCAGATCGGTCAGAACTGTCTCCATCTGAATGATGGCAATGCCAATTTTCAGGAGGTGGGAATGCTAACCGGGGTAGCGGCTACTGACTGGAGTTGGGGTGCACTGCTATTCGATTTCAGTAACCGGGGTCGAAAGGACCTTTTTGTAAGTAATGGCATTCAGAAAGATCTGATGTATATGGACTTTAGAGATTTTCTGGCCAACAATGGCATTTATCAGAAAATTGAGCAAAATGTGAGCCTGGATATTGATGACCTGGTGGAGAAAATGCCATCTAACCCAATCCGGAATTTTGCTTTCGTCAATGAAGGGAATCTGGCTTTTGTGGATGAAACTGAAAGCCTGGGACTGGCGCAGCCATCGTTTAGCAATGGCTCAGCTTACGGTGATCTGGATAATGATGGTGATATGGACCTGGTGATTAACAATGTCAATATGCCGGCCTTCATTTATAAGAATGAGGCTGAATCATTGGCTAACCACTACCTGAAGATTCGGTTTGAGGGTCCTGCTAATAACCGTTTTGGAATTGGTTGTAAAGTCAAAATTGTAACAAATGACGGCCTGCAGACCATGCAAAATTTTAATACCCGAGGGTTTCAAAGTAGTGTGGAGCCACTGGTTCATTTTGGATTGGGTCAGACCAGTAGCATAGAAAAAGTGGAAGTCAGTTGGCCCGACCGGAAGAGTCAGACTTTCGACCATGTCGAGGTTGACCAAATTTTAACAGTGAGATATGAGAATGCTACACGTTCCACCTCCATGGAAAAGGAAGCGGTAATATCAATGTACTCAGACATTACTGCCCAGATCATACCGGATGATGCCGTGCATAAGGAGAATCAATACAATGATTTCGACCATGAAATTTTGTTACACCGTATGTTGTCCACAGAAGGTCCGGAATTAATCACCGGAGATATTAATGGTGATGACTTAACCGACTTTGTCCTGCTTGGTGCACATGGTGATGAAGACAAAGTTTATATTTCGGGAACTGATGGAAAATATTCCCGTTTCCCGCAGGGAGAATTGAGCAGTGCCAGTGCATTTGAAAGTACCTGTGGAGCCTTATTTGATCATGATGGAGATGGCGATCTGGATCTGCTCATCGGTTCGGGTGGCAATGAATATCAGCGGGGGGGAGAGGTCTTTGCCCTGCGTTACTATGAAAATGATGGTAAAGGCAATTTTAAGCTTGCCACAGATCAAGTACCACCTGTTGTGGGCAACTTTTCCTGTATTAAGACTTGTGACTTTGACGATGATGGAGATCAGGATCTTTTCCTGGGTGCCAGAACAGTTCCGGGAAATTATGGATTACCTCCCAGGAGCTTCCTGCTTGAAAATGATAACGGACAGTGGACGGATGCTACTCCGGAAGCCCTGGCCGGAATGGGTATGATTACGGATGCGACCTGGACGGATCTCGATGATGATTCTGATCAAGACCTGATCGTGGTGGGAGATTGGATGCCGGTCCAGATTTTTAAGAATAATAACGGAGTGATCAATTATTTGACACCGGTAAAAGATACTAAAGGCTGGTGGTCAGCTATACATGCGGTGGACCTTGATTTAGATGGTGACGATGATTATGTAGTGGGTAACTGGGGGCATAACTCAAAGTTTAGTGCATCGGTTTCACGCCCTTTGACCATGTATGTAAACGACTTTGATCAGAATGGGAAAACTGAATTTGTGATCAACTGGTATGCTCCATTAGATGACCAAGCCTACCCATTCGCTACTAAGATGGAACTTACTAAACAACTCCCGGTTCTTAGGAAACAAGCTCTGAAGTATGAAGAGTATGCCCATCAGACTTATGAAACCTTCTTCCCTCAGGAAGTGAGGCAGAATTCCCTTTTATTAGAAACCGAAACGTTGGCAACTGGTGTCCTGTGGAATGATAGTGGGCATCTGACCTTGAAACCGCTACCGGTAGAAGCTCAAATTTCTCCGGTATTTGCCATCGCTGCAGGGCGGTTGAATGGTGACACTTATCCCGACATTTGGCTTGGGGGTAACTTTTATGCTCTAAAGCCCCAAGTAGGTCGAATGAGTGCCAGCCGTGGTGTGTTTCTCAAGGGGAATGGAGATGGTACTTTTACCTATGTGACCCCGACAGAATCTGGCATACAAATACGTGGCGAAGTTAGAGATGCTGTGTTTATGGAAGAGGCCGGAAAGGATATTTTGCTGGTCGCAAGGAATAACGATCAAATACAGGCTTTTGAATTTGAAAGAGAATTGAATTAAGCTTGTATCAAAGGGATAAGTTATTGTCCCTGACTATGTTTGAAATTAGGACGATAAAAAGCGCCGTAATCGGTACTTGATGCGTTTCAATATAAATATTACTGCCATCGGCTGGTCGCTGTACAACGGACTTGCTGATATATAGAGGAAAAGTTTACAGGGTATGAGGTTCTTAATTGGATTAGCACTATTGATGGGGATTTCACAATCTGATCAGGTTAATACCGTAGTCCAGCCCCCCAACGGGGATCCGCTTTTCAGGTTGTTGTCACCCTCCCAATCCGGTATAAAGTTCAACAATGTACTGAAGGACACCCGGGAAGACAATATCATGATCTACTCCAACTTCTACGGAGGTGCAGGGGTGGCCATCGGTGATCTGAACGGTGATGGCCTGCAGGATCTTTATTTTGCCGGAAACCAGGTTGGTGACAAACTTTATTTTAACCAAGGTGGGTTGTCCTTTCAGGATGTGACGAGGAAGGCCGGGATCAAGGATAACGGAGGATGGTCTTCAGGAGTGATTTTTGGTGATGTTAATGGAGATGGCCATCTGGATATTTATGTTACCCGAGAACTTTACGATGATGATCCGGAACTCAGGAGAAACAAGTTGTACATCAACCAGGGCGACGGTACTTTTTCGGAAGAAGCAGAGGCCTATGGGGTGGATAATGATCAACGAACCCGCCACGCTACTTTTTTGGACTATGACAAGGATGGCGACCTGGATTTGTTCTTGTGTAATCAGCCGCCCAATCCGGGACATTACTCCCAATTCAAACGAGATGACCTGATCAAACCGGAGTATCATATCAATCTGTATGCCTATGAAGAAGGTAAATACAGGGATGTTACCGAGGAAGCGGGTTTGATGAAGACTGGTTTTCCCAACAGCGTGAGCGCCAGTGATCTGGATGGAGACGGCTGGACTGACCTTTATGTGGCCAATGATTTCTGGATCGAGGATTGGATCTTTATGAATAATGGAGATGGTACTTTTCGCAATGATCTGTACGAACGAACCAATCATATCTCATTCAGCAGTATGGGTGTCGATGCAGGGGATATTGACAATGATGGAGACCTTGATCTGGTGGTGGTAGATATGGCTGCTGAGGACAATTACCGGCTTAAGGCCAATATGAGTGGTATGAATCCGAAGGCTTTCTGGAAAGTAGTCGATGATGGTGGGCACTACCAATATATGTTCAACATGTTGTTCCTTAACCAGGGTGATGGATATCTGAGTGACATAGCCCAATTGGCGGATATGGCAAATACGGACTGGAGCTGGACACCCCTTATAGCAGATTTTGACAACGATGGCTGGAAGGACGTATATATCACCAATGGCCTGATGCGGGATATCCGAAATAATGATGCGTCGAAGGTGTTTCCCAAATACCTGGAGTCTCAGCTATTCGAATATATTCAGAATAACCCCAATCCACCTGAAGACATCACGGTTTGGGATGTGGTAGATATTGATAAAGCCATGGAGTTGATCCCATCCGAGAAATTGTCAAATTATGCTTACCGCAACAACGGTGACTTGACTTTCGCCAAAAAGATGCAGGAGTGGGGACTCGACCAGGAGACTTTTTCCCACGGAGCCGCTTATGCCGATCTGGATAACGACGGAGATCTGGATCTGGTGGTCAATAACATCAATGATGTTTCTTTTGTCTACGAAAATACCAGTGCTGATCAAGCAGAAAGTAATTACTTGCGGGTTGAACTCATAGCGGATGCTCCCGCCGTTCAGAAAGTGGGTGCTACAGTGTCCATTGAAACAGATGACGGCCCTCAGTTTTTCGAGTTGACCACGGTAAGAGGTATGTATTCGACCAGTGAGATTACAGCTCACTTTGGTTTGGGTAAACTGGATAATGTAAAAAAAGTAGAGGTTACCTGGCCCGACGGTAAGCAAAATATGATGGAGAATGTCGGAGCTAATCAGGTGTTACAGGTAGCGTACTCAGATGCGGTACCGGGAAATTCGACCAGCCCTGAAATCAAACCTCTGTTACGAGCTCCTGAAGGCAAAGGGTGTATTACTCATGAACACGCTGAGAATGAATTTGATGATTTTGAAAAGCAAGTATTGATCCCCCATAAAATGTCAACCATGGGTCCCCATCAATCCGTAGGTGATGTCAATGGAGATGGGCGCAGTGACTTATTTATTGGCGGTAGTACGGGCCATGCTGGTCAACTGTTTATTCAGCAAGCCAACGGGCATCTTGAAGCCTATCCCCAGGATGTATTTGATCAGGACCGGCTCAGTGAAGATATGGGCAGTGCATTTTTTGATGCTGATAATGACGGAGACCTTGATTTGTACGTGGTCAGTGGAGGAAATGAATACCCTGAAGGTGCAGATCAGTACCAGGACCGATTGTATTTGAACAATGGTTCGGGGGATTATTCGACGGCTCCTGACAACTTGCCAAACACGCGCTTTTGTGGGTCTCAGGTCCGCCCGTGTGATGTGGATGAAGATGGCGACCTGGATCT
>JAUILF010000145.1 GCA_030433135.1 Bacteroidia bacterium
AACTCAGGGGACGCGGCCTGGACTTTGAGGAGGTAAGGCAGTACGTCAAAGGGGATGACATCCGCAAAATTGACTGGAAGGTAACAGCACGTACCCAGGTGACCCAAACCAGGGTTTACACCGAAGAGAAGGAAAAGCCGGCCCTGATCGTAGTGGATCAGTCTAAATCCATGTTCTTTGGATCCAAGAAGGCAACCAAATCGGTGATAGCGGCCAAACTGGCTGCCATTGCTGCTTTCAGGATATTAAAACAAGGTGACAGAGTAGGTGGAGTCGTATTTGCTGACCATGGCCTGGATGTGGTGTATCCCAAAAGAGACCGCAGAAATATCCTCCGCTTTCTGGATAAGATTGTGGATCGCAACCGTGAGTTGGCCACCTCCGATCCGGTTGACTTTGAGAAAGCCCTACAGGAAATTATGACTAAAGTGAGAAATATCGTTACCCACGATTTCCTGGTAGTTATTATCAGCGATTTTCTCCGCTACTCACCCAAAGTGATCAAATCTATTATTCTCCTGGCCCAGCACAACGACGTGATCCTGGCTAAAGTTACCGATCCTATGGAACGCGATATTCCACCCATGCGTTTTATTGCCGGAGATCAGCAAACCCAAATTCCAGTGGATGGAAAAAGTAAAAAATTACGTCAGGAATTTTCAACCGGTTATGATAGTGATCTTACTGTCTTTCGGGCGACCATGAAAAAACACCGGGTTCCCATATTCACACTTAACACCATTGATCCACTGGAAGGACAGATCAAAGAGCTATTTAAAAGCAAGAAAACTTAAATATGGTTCTGGACGCACATATGGCTACAATTCAGGACTCAACGTCAGCAGATACCAGTTTACAGGTATTCCTGGGAGACCTCTATGAGCCACCATCGGTTCCTTTCACATTTGATACTATAGGCTGGAAAGTCCTGGGATGCCTCATACTTGTTAGTCTGGTCATATTTATGTTTTATCAAATACGGCGCTATGTCCGTAACCAGTACAGAAGGGAAGCTCTGCAGGTTCTGTCACAGATTGAATCCGGCAGTGATATGTCCCGGATCTTTATCATCCTCAAACAAGTAGCGATCCAGGTTTTTGGCCGGTCTGAAGTAGCCCATTTACAGGGAAAAGATTGGTTGGCCTTTCTGGACAAAACCGGAAAAAATGTTGAGTTCCAACCCCTTGGAGGTCATATTGCAAAGATTTTGTACGAAAATATAGAAGTCGACAAGGATACACAGCAACAACTATTAACGCAAAGCCAGCGATGGATAAAAACCCATGCCAGAGAACTTTGAAATAGCATATCCCTGGGTATTTGTACTCATTGTTTTGCCCATATTCGTATACTGGATCTGGCCACCTCTGCGTATTCGCAGTGCTTCTCTCTTGTTGCCTACCTATCAGAAGGCCATAGCTTATACCGGGCAAAAACCCCGTAAGTCTGCCCTGGTCAAGCATCGGGGAATATTATCCTGGACCTTGCTTATGGTGACCTGGATCCTGCTGTTGGGTGCTATGTCTTCCCCAAGGCTGGTTGGCGAACCGGAGCTGAAGGTTAAAACTGTACGAAATTTTCTTATCGTAGCCGACATTTCCTTTAGCATGGCTCAGCGAGACTGGACCATCGATGGCGAAAAAGCTCGGCGATGGGATGCCGTCAAAGCCATTATGAAGGAATTCATCAAAAAAAGAGAAGGAGACCGGATGGGCCTGATCTTTTTTGGCAGTAGCTCCTACATCCAGGCACCCTTTACTCCTGATCTGGTGACCGTGGAGCAATTGCTGGAAGAAGCAGATGTGGGTATGGCCGGGCAAATGACCCACATCGGGAAAGCCATTTCGATGGGTGTGGATATGTTTGACAAAGACACCATTGATACCAAAGTGATGCTGATGCTAACCGATGGTGTAGATGCCGGCACTGATGTTTTACCCCTGGATGCCGCACAAAAAGCCCAAAAGGACTCGGTGATCATATATACCATTGGCATAGGTGACCCGGCCGGAGCGGAATCTGACCTGGATGAAAAAACCCTGCAGGAAATTGCCGAAATGACGGATGGCCAGTATTTTCTGGCTATAGACGAAGACAGATTGCAGGAGATCTATACCGAGGTCGATAAACTGGAGCCCATCGAATATGAAGAGGAAGAAAACCGTCCGGTCACTTTATTGTACATGTATCCGCTGGGCGCGGCACTCACGTTGACCTTTATGATAGCCCTGCTGAATTCGGTTTTCAATGCTTTTCGGTCTTTTCAAACTAAAAAGGAAACCTATGCTTGACGACCTGTTTCCGATCGATTGGACTGCCTTTCATTTTCTCCGACCGGTATTTCTCTGGTTACTCATTCCTGCCGGAGTACTACTCCTGCTTGGAATCTATACTGTGAGACAGGAAGTCAGCTGGAAAAAAGCCATAGCTCCTCATTTGAGACCATATATTATCAGAAAAGGTAGTGATGGTGTGAAGATCCGTATGCATGTAGTTTTGTTTCTGGCGCTTTCACTGGGCATCCTGGCCATTTCGGGTCCAACCTGGAAGAAGATTGAATTGCCTGGACAGATCCTCGAAACCCCGGTAGTCATACTGCTGGATATGTCGCAGAGTATGATGGCAGAAGACCTGCAGCCAAACCGGCTGGAAAGAGCCAAATTCAAGATCAAAGATCTGCTGGATGAGGATCCCCGGGCCAGGGTGGCCCTGGTGGGATTTGCCGGGACAGCACATACCATCGTGCCCCTGACCAAGGACTATGAAATTATCCTGAGCCACATAGATGGTCTGTCTCCTGATATCATGCCCTTTCCCGGTTCCGACGTGGCAGCTGGCATAGCTTTGGCAGATTCGGTGACATCCGTGACTGACGCCCCCGGAACAGTTTTGATCATGACGGACGATCTGGAGGACGATGTATTTGACATCGTGCAGGAGTACGCACTGAATTCCGGCAATCAGGTAGAGATTATGCCTATGAGTACTCCATCAGGAGCCGACATACCATCCGTGCGAGATGAAAACGGACAACCCATTCGATCCTCACTGGATGCACAGGTATTGTCACAACTGACATCTTTGGACCATGTGGAAGTACATCAATTAACCCTGGACAATAGTGATGTAGAGGCCATCAGTTCCGGGATTCGTCAAAATCTGCTCTTCACCGAAGAACCTCAGGAGAAAAAAGACGATTGGCGCGATGCCGGATTGCTGCTGGTCATTCCCATGATCCTGTTGTTTCTGGCTTCCTTTCGCAAGGGGTGGGTACTATATCTGTTCCCGGTCTTACTATTATCGTCCTGTACGGAAGGTACTTCATTTACCGACTGGTGGTACACCCCTGACTATCAGGGGCAAAGGTACAGTGATCAGGGACAATTTGAGGAAGCAGCCACACACTACACTGATCCCATGCGGCAAGGGGTAGCTTACTTTAGAGCCGGGGATTATGACGATGCCATTCAGGCCTTTAACCAGGACACCACGGCCCAGGGCGCTTATAATCTCGGGTTGGCCTATTTTCAAAATGGAGACACTCTGGCTGCCCAACTTGCTTTTGGACAGGCGGTCGCTCTGGATCCCGGTATGGAACAAGCCCAAAAGAATGTGCAAATGCTCAGTCAAATCAAGGGTGAGGATGGAATGAATGCTAATGACGCACAAGAAGCCAGTACAGAAAATGCGGCCCAAAACAAGCAAAATGACAGTATGGAAGATCTGGGTGGTGGTGGTCAGGAAGCAACTGAAGAAGATATGAAAACGGAAAGAAGGGAAGAAACGGTGACTTCAAATGTACACATGGGCAAGGAACTGGATACCGTGCCTGATAACATTCAGGCCAGTATGCCACAGGATGAGGATGCTCAGATAAGAATGCGCAAGGTAGACGATGATCCGTCGCTTTTTCTCAAGCGGAAATTTGCTTTCCAGGTCAGGGAAAAGAAGATAAAACCAAAATCTGATGCGAAGAAATACTAGTTGGAAAATATCGGGTCTGCTCCTGGTGTTACTGGGCATCACCAGCTTGTGCCATGGTCAGAATATTTGGAGTGAGGTAACGTTGAAACGCACCAATGTCTATGTAGGACAACCGGTGGAAGTATCCATCAAGGTTTACACCTCAACCTGGTTTACCAGCGGAATTGATCCGGGTAATATCCAGGTTAACGGTGCTTATACAATATACTTCAGACCGGTCAGCCGTTCATTTCAACGGGATGGGAAAAACTACGCTGGTGTTGAGTTGATCTATCATGTCTTTCCCCATGTTCAGCACGATATTGAGTTTCCGGCACTGGAAATCCAAGCAGAATCTCCTCCTGAGGGTGATTACAAAGGAGTGAAGCATACACTAACGACAAAGCCCCAAACCATCAAAGTCAAACCCATTCCCCCGGGAATGTCCGCATCGGGATGGCTGGTTACCAACAGCATGCAGGTGAATGATCGATGGAGCGGGAGCGCCAGGCAGGTCAAAGTGGGTGACGTCCTGAGCCGAACGATAGCCCGTACGGCCAACAATACTGTTTCGCAACTCATCCCACCCATTGTTTGGGATAGCCTACCCGGAGTCAGCATGTACCCTTCACGTGGCACTGCCAACAACGATCAATCCAAAACTTCCATTAGCGCGAGCCGGACGGAAATCATGCGCTATTTGTTTGAGAGAGAAGGCGAAGTGACGATCCCTGAAATGGTTTTTACCTGGTACAATCCATTCCAGGAAAAGTTGTTTAAACGTACTCTACCAGCCTTGACGATTGATGTGCAACCCAATCCTGATCTGGGAGTTCTGGCTACGATTCGAGACTCCTTGCAAACTGAAAGTGTCCAGATTGTAGAAGATGAAGAAGAAAGTAAAGAAGGTATCCTGGGCATGTCCTGGAAGACCTTTCTGCTTGTCCTGATTGGAGCCGGGATTATTCTCTATGTCCTCTCATTGATCATCAGACGTCTTACTTCCAGATTGAAAGCCAGAAAAGAAGCTTATCGTCATTCAGAAGCCTACTATTTTGACCACTTCAAAAAAGAAGTTCGAAACGGATCGTCCAGGACCATACTGAATGCCCTGTACCGATGGCTCGACGAATTGCATCTTCCCGAGCCTTCCATCCATTATTTCGCCAGGTCATTTGGTGAGCCTGCATTGATAAAGTCAGTAGAGCACTGGGAATCAGACTGGAAAAACCAACAAAAGCCCCCTGCAGACATCCATGCCTGGGAGGCAGCAAGGAAAAAATACCTGCACGGACAGACTCCCGGAATCGATGAAAATCAGGATTGGATTAACCCAAGGGTGGTGTGAGTTTGGGTGTAGGTGTGGGTGTGGTTCTAGGGTATTGTGGTTTTTTGGTTTTTTGGTCTTATGGTATTATGGATTTTTGGTTTTCCACTAAACCTTAAACCGAGTCAAGCCATGTGCGTCTGCCACTAAACCTTAAACCGGGCAGAGCCACTGCGGGCAGGCAGGAAAGGTATTGTGGTTTTTTGGTATGGTCAGCGGGAGAACGAATGATGAAACTATATCTCCAGGTACAAGTACCGGCGAATTTGTTTTCACTGTTTTTCTCAACATCTCAACCTCTCAACCCAGCAGAGCCTCTGTGCGTCAGCCATTAAACCTTCAACCGAGCTGAGCTGCCGCGGGAGGCCCCTTTTGGTAAGGTATATTCCTCATGTTTTACCTGACATCTTAGCGGCCTTTGCGTGACCTCCTGCTCAATTCATGAGTACAAGTTAACCTTCGCGATCTTTGCGTGAACCGTGTTGAGCCATGCGTGTCTGCCATTAAACCTTAAACCGAGCTGAGCCTTGTGCGTCTGCCACTAAACCTTAAACCGGGCAGAGCTGCCGCGGGAGGCCCCACAGTCAGAATCACAGATGTACGGATTGGTGAACCCCAGCGGGAACGGCCTACCATTCTATTCGACCTTGGGATCAATACCAAGATGTCGCACCTACGGCGCTTACTTACCTGGTTCAAATTTGCTACAAAGCTGTCGGCCCTCCGGGCCTTTTGATACAGTATGGCTCCAGCGGAGCCAAACCTTTGTAGCAAAAAGTACGAATCAACCTCAGCCCCTGCAGGACCCTGCGGGGCGACACCTGAGTGTGGTATCGTGGTTTTTTGGTAGTGTGGTTTTTTGGTTTCTTGGCTTTAGCCCCATCAACTCACCGGACAACCGAATGAGGCTACTTGTGATTGTGCTTCAGCAGCCTCAAACCCAGCGAAATCAGGAGAATAGATCCCGGAATAACAAGATGGAGCCAGCTAAGGTCGTCCAGATCATCAACAATTACAATAGCAAATCCAACTACCAGGGTGGTGAGAATAGCCTCCCACAAAACATGCTTAAGGTCCGTAAAACTCCTGGGCTCCAGCCAGCTTATCTGAATCTGTTTCATCAGCACATTCTCAGGTAAGAAAAGCTTTCCAAACCCTACTGCGAAAATGATAAAAACGATAGCCAGAAGAAAGCCATCCAGTGATTCAATCAGGTGAATGCCAGGCCGTTCATCCAGCGCACCACTAAAGACCAATTCATAAGCATGTATGCTGCGATATATCGAAATTCCGACAAACACGAGAGCGTTCAGGAAAGTAATTGCACAAATCAGTGAAATAGTAATGCGTAGTACTAAATTCATAAGTGAAAATTGGTTTTTGTTTAGATAGTTGGATTTTCCCGTTGAAAAATGCTTGAACCATGACCGTACTTTCTGATTATGGAAAAAAGCTTACTAACCGGAATGTCCGACGTTCTGAGTGTTGAGGAGGGAACAAGCTTCATTTCTCCGGACTTTGCATCGGGAGGTTCCGGAAAAAATACAGTACTGTTCCCGTTGATGTCACGTTCTACTTCGATTCCAAATTTCCAGCCATCGCCATCGGGCAGAAGCACTACCTTCCACTCAACCTCGGTTTCACCCATGGCCTGATTAGCACTGGACTTCAACAAGGAATATCCCGGAATAAACACCAATAAGTTTTCCTCCAAAAAAGGAAGGTACGATTTCAGCTTTTTTTGCTCAGCCCGTCGACCGGCAAAATAACACAAGGCTAAAACAAAGAAAATGCTTAATAAGGTCAGCACTCCTACCCCAAGAACGCTGGCATCAGCTAAAGATTCTTTTAACGGTGAAGTCAGGCCGCGAACAATGAGAATCGCTTTCTCAACAATAAATATGACGATTACGATAGGTAACAGAAACATCACCGCACCCTTCAGGGTTCTCTTGAGTAAAATTGAGTACCACTTCATCGCTAATTAATTTACCGGTAAGAAAGGACAAGAGCTATGTAAATTAACGCAACACAGCACGAATTTCAAAACCAAATCTCTTCATTGAAACTCACTCCATATTGCTCGTGTCTCGGCATTTACGGTAATCTACTAGCTCAAGACAAATGGTTAAGTGGCACTTCAATACCAATCCTGGGGAACAATTCATCAGAAATACTGAGGTTATCAGAAGTACCTTCGATCAGGCTACTGTAGACCGAGAATATCTCGGGCATGGCTGACCGTGTCAGAATCCGGAGAGAAATACGAATTGATTGTGTAGAGAAAATACATGCTAAATCGATTGTACGAGGTAACGTCCCGGCTTAAAAACCCTATATTACGCTAGTCTAAAGAGTCAGACTTTCACACCTATTTGATAAACCAACTCCAAAAAAAATGAAGAAGCTAACCACTTTGATCATGGCCTTACTGACCATTGCCAGTATTGATGCTCAAGAGAATATTAACCGGGAAATCCTCCCTATTGTGCCTCCGGAGCCCGAAACCTATACGGAACTGGATGTGCGTAACACCACACCACCTCCACGGTTTGAGGTAAATGCTCCGGAAGGAGCTCCAAACGTAGTTATCATATTATTTGACGACCTGGGGTTTGGGGCGACAACTACCTATGGAGGCCCCATCCGGACTCCGACCATGGATCGCTTGGCAAGTGGGGGATTACGTTACACCAACTTTCACACCACAGCACTTTGCTCCCCTTCTCGTATGGCTATCAAAACGGGTCG
Organism: Bacteroidia bacterium; assembly: GCA_030433135.1. Classification (GTDB taxonomy): domain Bacteria; phylum Bacteroidota; class Bacteroidia; order Chitinophagales; family Saprospiraceae; genus JABDMH01. The sequence goes on from JAUILF010000145.1 coordinate 8,042, forward strand.
CAACCACCATACCTGCAACACAGGCTCTATCATGGAAACAGCAACGGCTTATCCGGGCAACACGGGCTCTCTGCCCAACCGGGTAGCACCTTTGGCCGAAATGCTGCGGCTCAATGGATATAGCACCGGTGCATTTGGCAAGTGGCATGAAACCGCTGCCTGGGAAACCAGTGTTTCCGGTCCTTTTGACCGTTGGCCAACTCATCAGGGTTTTGACAAATTCTATGGTTTCATCGGAGGAGAAACCGATCAATGGGCACCCCTCATTTACGATGGAGTGAAAAAGGTGAATCCTCCTAAAATGGACAATTACCACTTTACCACCGACATGACCAACCAAGCCATAAATTGGGTGAAAGCTTAACAATCTATGACCCCAGACAAGCCCTTTTTCGTGTACTTTGCCACGGGTGCCGTACATGCTCCTCACCATGTGTCCCCGGAATGGTCCGACAAATACAAAGGTCAATATGACAAGGGATGGGATGCCATCAGGGAAGAAACCACGGCCAAAATGAAAGAAATGGGCATCATTCCTGAAAACACCAATTTACCTCCCAAACCGGAGGATATCAAGGACTGGGATGCGCTCACTGACAATGAAAGAAAATTGTTTGCACGCCAGGCTGAAGTTTTTTCGGGATTCATGGAAATGACGGATTACGAGGTAGGTAGACTAGTAGATGCCATTGAAGACATTGGAGAACTGGATAATACTCTGATCATCTTTGTTGCCGGCGATAATGGTACCAGTGCGGAAGGTGGCATGGTAGGGATGTATAATGAGATGACTTATTTCAATGGTGTGGAAGAAAAAGTGGAAGATCTCCTTCCCCTTATGGATAAATGGGGTACTGAAGAAACTTTCCCCCATATGGCTGCAGGCTGGGCCGTAGCTTTCGATGCTCCTTTCACCTGGACCAAGCAGGTAGCTTCAGATTTTGGCGGGACCCGCAACGGCATGATCATTCATTATCCCGATGGAATACGTGATCAGAGTGGAATTCGTACACAATTCTCCCATGTGATCGATGTCGCACCGACCATACTGGAAGCCACCGGTCTACCCGAACCCAAGGTAGTAAATGGAGTACCTCAAACCCCTATTGAAGGTACTAGTCTGGTTTATTCCTTTAATGATCCTGACGCTGCAGAACAACATACCATCCAGTATTTTGAAATGTTTGGCAATCGGGCCCTTTATTATGATGGTTGGTTTGCCAGAACCATTCATCGTGCTCCCTGGCAAACGAGTAATTTGCCTCCGCTGGAAACTGACCAATGGGACCTGTACAATTCGAAGGAGGATTTTAGCCTCAGCAACAACCTGGCAGCAGATTACCCGGAAAAACTTGAGGAAATGAAGAGCCTTTTTATGTGGCAAGCCCAAAAATACCATGTCCTTCCCATTGATGACAGAACCCTTGAGCGAACTAATGCTGCCCTGGCGGGTAGACCAGACCTTTTAGGTGACCGAACTTCCCTCACTGTTTATGAAGGTATGGAGGGAATGATGGAGAATACTTTTATCAATATCAAGAACAAGTCTTTCTCTGTGACCGCAGAAGTAAATACCCCTGAGGAGGGGGCAAAAGGTGTTATTCTAACACAAGGTGGACGCTTCGGAGGTTGGTCACTGTATTTGAAAGATGGCATACCTGCTTTCACCTATAATTTTCTTGGATTGGACAGGTACACCGTTTCTGCAAGCACCAAACTTCCAGAGGGTACATCCACCGTAAAGCTTGACTTCGAATATGACGGGGGAGGTTATGGGAAAGGAGGTACGGCAATCATCTACGTCAATGATCAGGCTGTGGGCAATGCCCGGGTTGAGAAAACGCAACCTTACATTTTCTCAGCCGATGAAACTGCCGATGTAGGACTGGACAATCAGACGCCGGTGGCAGAAGGAATCGGATATGGACCTGAGGAAACCCGTTTTACCGGAAAAATTCATAAAGTCACGGTAGAAGTAGATGGAGGGCAATAACTTCAAAGCTGAAAACCAGTCAGTGAGGCTAACGATCTATAGTTAAGCTTTTACTGCTTGTATGGAAGGGAAGGGTTACACCGTCAAATAACTTTTCCTCTATGTTTCCATCCTTCCCGGGTCTTTGGGGATAACAAGTCGGATAAGTATCGATCCTTGCGGTTGAGCTTTCTACTTATTATCTCTTTGAGTGGGAAAAATCGATGCAATTATTATGCAATGAAGAATTTAATCCTGTTTCTTCCTATCCTCCTGGCTTTACAGGTTCAGGCGCAAAAAAACGATGCAGGATCGACCACTTCAGACTGCCCCCAAAGGGATCTTGGTGATGTGGTCAGGGTAGTATTAGACAAACCCCCAAAAGACACTTCGCAAGATGGTGGTGCAATCCTGCTGATTCCTATCATCGGTTCCAATCCGGCCACAGGCTTTGTACTGGGTGTGGGTGGTCAATATGCCTTCAAAGCTCACGGGAACAACACGCGCTATTCGATGATATCAGGAAGTGCGCAATTTACTACCAAAAGTCAACAGCTCTATTTGTTGAAAAACAATATTTATTCCAAAAACAACAAAATATTCTTCACTGGGGACTGGAGGTACTTAATCTATTCTCAATCAACCTATGGACTGGGAACGAATGCTCCGGAAGGAGGTATTTTGGATTATCAAATCGGAGTGAGTGGGCTTGAAACGGCTATCGACTCCCTGGCCCAACCGCTTAATTTTAATTTTCTGCGATTGTATCAATCGGTTTCTTTCAACGTTAAAAAATCCTTCTACATTGGAGTGGGTTATTATCTCGATTCCTACTTTGATATTCAAGATGAAAAACTGCGACTAAACCCTGGCGATTCATTGATCACCAGTCATTATAGTTATAGCACATTTTATGGATTTGATCAGAAAAAATACTTTTCATCGGCATTGGGTATCAACCTGGTTTCAGACACCCGCGACAATATGATTAATGCCTATAAGGGTTATTTTGCGGTAGCAAGCTGGAATGCATCCATTGAATTTCTTGGCAGTGATAGATTTGCCAATTTCTTTTCATTCGAATGGAGGAGTTTTCATCCCTTGTCCAGCAGGAACCCCCGGCATCTCCTCGCATTTTGGGGATTGGTAGATCTGACTCCGGATGGTGAAGCACCCTACCTGACTTTACCCGCTACTTCATATGACCAGCGAAGCAGAAGTGGCCGGGGTTACACGCAAGGGCGCTTCCGGGGAAGTAAACTGGTCTATGGTGAAGCAGAATATCGATTTCCTATTTCCCCGTGTGGTGGCTTGTGGGGTGGAGTACTGTTTATCAACGCTACCAGTGCCAATAATCAAATACAGGAGTTGGATTTATTTCAGTCCGTAAAACTGGGATATGGCTTCGGTTTTCGGCTCATGGTAGATAAGGATTCACGCACCAACCTGGCCATTGATTTTGGTTTCGGTGAAAAATCGTTCGGATTTTACCTGGCCGCATCGGAAACATTTTGATCAACAATTCTGAGTTTTCGTTTTGAAACTATTACTCCCTAAAATCTTCTACCGCTTCAGCGGTGGTGTCCAGGGCTGAAGCTCTCCGGGCTTTAGCCCTATCAACTCACCGGATAACCGAATGAGGCTACTGGTGATTGTCCTTCAGCAACCTCAAACCCAGCGAAATCAAAAGAATAGATCCCGGAATAATAAGATGGAGCCAGTTAAGGTCTTCCAGATCCTCAACAATAATAATGGCAAAAGCCACTACCAGTGTGGTGAGAATAGCCTCCCACAATACATGCTTAAGGTCCGTAAAACTTCTGGGCTCCAGCCAGCTTATCTGAATCTGCTTCATCAGCACATTCTCAGGAAAGAAAAGCTTTCCAAACCCAACGGCAAAAATAATAAATACGATAGCCAATAAAAATCCATCCAGTGATTCAACCAAATGAAGCCCAGGTCTTTCATCCACTGCACCATGAAGGACTAATTCGTAAGCATGAACACTGCGATAAATGGAAATGCCCACAAACACAAGTGCATTTACCAAAGTAAAGACACAAATCAATAAAATTATGATACGCAAGATCAAATTCATAATGTGGAAAATTAGGTTTGTTTCAAATACTTGTGCAGCCCGGATTCAACACAGATGCACCGTGTCCGTATTTCCGTATGATATTGCTTGCGTGTGAAATACTACTTCGATGGCTACCGATCCACCTTTCATCACCGAGAACTATTTGCACCTGACTGTTTCTAAATACTTTCAAGTTTAGGCAGGGCCACGGATAATGATCATTCTGAGAATATCCTGTTCTAGATCCCGCTGCATTTCCTCGTACTCAGCTATCTGTTCATGATTCAGAAAATGATCTTTCTTTAAATCAAGCAACCTGCTGGCACACATCATAAAATCAATACATATCTCCCTAAAGTCCGCATCATTCTTAAACAGAGTCTCAATCCTGCCTTCTTGATCCGGAAACATACTCACTATCGAATCAATTCTCTCCTGCATATAATTAGGTATAGATCTGGCTATCCACTGCTATTTATTATTCAAATCTAAACACGGGAGGGTATGATAGTAAGTATTACACGGTTACTTAACCGTTAAACGGCATATAAAGGTTTGTCGCACATCATACTTATATTTTTGGAAAGATGAGTACTACACTACGAAATTGAGCTAAATAGATACAATGGATTTACAAAATGCTCAATACACATCCAAACCACAAAGTCTTACTCTGTCCATGACGCGTTCGACCAGCTTTTTGTCTAATGTGAGAGACCCCAGATGCACACTAAGCTGATCAAGGATCTCGCCAAACCTTGAATTCAAAGCATGAACCTCGGCTTCAGTGTCTTCCAGCATACCAATCTCTGCTTTTGCAGCAAGGGACAGTAGTGGCTTAAAAAAAACATCGTCTGATACATTCATTTTGCGAGTATCAAGGAGTGCATTTTCATACTCTCCCAAATGATAGTGTATAAAGAAATAGCCCAAATAGTACCACCATGGACAATAGGGGTTTAGAGACAGAGATCGATCCAACAATTCTTTTGCACGGTCATATTTACCCACACAGGCAAAACCAAATCCGAGTGTTCCTTCCTCTGATGAAGATAATGGACCAAGTTCACAACAAAACTCAAAAAGTTCGACAGCCTTTTCCCTTTCTCGCATATAAACATGTACCCACGCAAATATGATATGACCCATTTGATACGTAGGATCAAGCCCAACTGCCTTTTGAGCCAGCCTATAAGCTTCTTTCACAGGATTCTCTGCTGTAGGATAACCGAGTGTATATCCATCCAGGTATATATTTGCCAACCAACTCAGACATATGGCGTTATTAGGATGTACCGACATGGCCTGTTCCAACATCTTTCTCGAGATTTCATGTGCTTCCCTGGAATGTGTCATCTGTTGATGGTAATTGAAGAGTAAGGCATCAAGGGTCTCAAGATCTAATCTTTCATTGCCTTTAAAGACATCAAGTGCACTCCGCACAATATGTCCAAAGCTACCACCCAGGACTGCAAAGATCTCAGTACATATCTGATCCTGAATATCTATATACTGTTCATTATCAAATACATGTGTAAAAGATTTATTCCATATTTGCCGGCCGAACAGTGCATCAACCAGACCAACGTTAATCCGTATTTCCCTCTCTGACCTTCGTACTGAACCCGTAATAAGAAAATGAGTACCCAAATGAGAAGCCACGATCCTCATATCCTCAACCTCACACGCATATTTCCTCGTAGAATAATGTGCAACCACATCTATGTAGGGAGAAGTACTAAAGACTCTGGTCAATTCTTCTCCAAAACCATCGACAAAAAACTGATATTGGTTGTCAGGACAGAGATTCCTAAAGGGCAGTACTGCCAGTGTCAACTTATCGCGGTTAAAGGAGGCTATTTCTGATTTGTTCGGCTCAACTTCATTAATGATATTGTTCGGCAATTGAGGTCGGAACATGGGTACATAACTTCCCTTTACAACTTCAATCACAATAGCATCCTCTTTCCCGGGACCGATGTAGTAAGAACGCAACAATCGACGCAACCTCCCTGCATGAATACGAACAATAGCATCTGCCCGAGGATTAAAGTCGTGTGATTTACCCAGAGCCGAAATACCTATAGTATACTCCTTCAGTTCATCTGATTTGCCATTGATGGTCTCTTCTACAATAAACCTGAGAAAGTTTGACAAAACAACCGAGGAGGAAAATAATTTACTATTCAGAATGCGCTCCAACTGAGCTATGATCTCCTCATTTGAGTGATTGAGATCCAGCCCTTTTTCCACCACCGAAGCCATGTCTGTAAGTTTAGTTTTTCATATTGTAATAATACTCAATTCACTTCAAGACCGCAAAGCCGTACTTTACTGACAATACGATCCACCATTCCCCCATCAAGGGAAAAAGAAC
>JAUILF010000546.1 GCA_030433135.1 Bacteroidia bacterium
GAGTGAAGAGAAGAAGGCGGTTAAGGTCTTGTTGCGACCTAAATGATACCAGAATGAGTAATTACAAGAGATTCGAAGGAAAGACTGCTGTTGTCACAGGTGCTGCAGCTGGTATTGGACTGGAAATTACCCGCCAGCTTTTGCAAGGCGGAGCTCAGGTTATCATGAATGACATCGACCGGAAAGCTGCCCGGGAATGTATGCGTCAACTTACTGAGGAGTTTCCCGGAATGATTGATGTTGTAATTGGTGATGCTTCATCGGAAGACATCATTGCGGGTCTGATAGAGTCTGCAGTGACACATTTTGGAGGGGTTGATATAGCAATTGCCAATGCCGGGATCACTTATTTTGGTGATTTTTTTGAGTTTAACCGCAGTGATTTTGCTGAGATGATCGACCTTAATTTGAAGGGTTCATTTTTCCTGGCCCAGGCAGCAGCAAGGCAAATGCGTTCACAGGGACGGGGTGGCAGGATCCTTTTTACCTCTTCGGTAATGGGCATGCGTGCAGCTTCAGAGCTCACGGCATATGCCATGACCAAGGCAGCCCTATCCATGATGGCACGTAACCTGGTGATGGAGTTATCGCCATTTGGAATCAATGTAAACTGTATTGCACCGGGTGCTACACTTACCTCCAGAACGGTCCTGGAAACTCCGGATTATGCCAGAAACTGGAGTGAGGTGATCCCCCTGGGTAAATCGGCCATACCGGAAGATATCGCAGCTCCAGCCTTGTTCTTATTGTCGGAAGCCGCCAACCACATTACCGGCCAAACTCTGATTATAGATGGCGGTTGGACCAGTGTCAGTCCGTTGCCGGAATCCATGAAACGAAAAACTAATGCAAAATGAAAATATATCTTTCCTTTCTGACTGCCATTCTTTGTTTCAATGCAATGTCCCAGGTACAGCCGGATCAGGGTTGGCAGTATATTGAAATAGATAGTCAAAAGGCTAAATGGGGGGACTGGGATGAACCAAATTGGCTGAGATACTTTGGGTTAGACATGGGCGATGTCAATGGGGATGCCTATCTCGATATACTGTCAGGTAGGAATGTCTATCTCAATCCCGGTGGCGACATGACAGGGTCCTGGTCAAAAGTCGATCTTTCTGAGAATGTAGACGGTATTCTGATGATGGATGTAGATGGAGACGACTACGCAGATGTGATAGCACAGGCATTGCCTAATGTCTATTGGTACGAGGCTACTGACGCATCTGGCTTGAACTGGAGAGGACGGAAGATTGCAGAAATTCCGGCCACATCTCATGTCAATAGCCAGGGCTTTGAGCGTGCTCAATTGCTGGCCGGAGGGAAGGAAGAGTTTGTAATAGCTGGCAATGGCAACATTTATCTTTTTACAGTACCGAATGATCCCGGGAATGAAAATTGGAATCCAGTCCTGATCTGCTCTAATACATCGGATGAGGGAATTGGAGTGGGGGATATCGATGGTGATGGAGATTTGGATATTGCTGCCGGTCGAAGACCTGATGGAGGGGAAGAACCTTTGATCTTGGTCTGGTTTGAAAACCCGGGGAACGGTTCAGCACCCTGGCAGGAAGATGAATTAGGTCAGAGCAATCATCCGATTGACCGGGTAGAGATTGCCGATTTGGACGGTGATGAATTAGCGGATATTATAGTTGCCGAAGAAAGATACCCTGGCTTTGAGCCCGATGCATCCCTGTTTTGGTTTCAACAGCCGGTAGGTGACCGCAGTGAGAAATGGAATCGTCAGGCAATCGTTACTCAATACTCGATGAATAACCTGGATTTGGCAGATCTTGATAGTGATGGTGATATTGATATCATCACTAGCGAGCATAAAGGTCCAAACCTGGAAACACAGATGTGGGAGAATGATGGTAATGGTGCTTTTAGCAAGCGTATTATTGATGAAGGGTTTGAAAATCACCTGGGTACACAATTGGCTGATTTGGATGGTGACGGAGATCTGGATATGGTGGGTGCAGGCTGGGATCATTATCGCTATGTGCATCTTTGGAGAAATGATTTTGTGGATGATCGATTTACCTGGAAACATTTGAGCTCATCCCGTGGAGAGTTACCTCCAACTAATGGCAGTAATCAGCAGACTGCTTCCCTCGTTGCCGATGTAAATCAGGATGGAGCGAACGACGTATTTATAACGGACAGAACCACATCACCCTCCGTAGTGGGCATGATCTACACAACGGAGGGCTGGCAAAGGCATATTGTTGACAACGATGCCCTACGCATAGAGGCAGGATCTGCTTCACACGATATCGATGGAGATGGAGATCTAGACCTTGTTTTTGGAGGAGAGGGCCGAAGTAATGAAATTTGGTGGTGGGAAAACCCATTTCCCGATATCGACCCGGAAGTACCCTGGACCAGGAGATATATCAAGAAAAGTGGTGAGAATAAGCACCACGACCAGGCATTTATTGATTTTGATGGGGATGGAGATATGGAGCTCGTTTTCTGGAACCAGGGGGCTGCCACCCTGTACTATGCCGAAATTCCGAATAATCCCCGGGATGTTGAAGAATGGGAATATCTGCCTGTTTACACCTATTCATCGGACGGAGAAATGGAACCAAGGAGTGTTTATCCCGATTGGCGCCGTACCCATGAACACGAGGGACTATACGCGCT
>JAUILF010000547.1 GCA_030433135.1 Bacteroidia bacterium
TTCTAATATTCACGCCAGAGAATCCTTCCGGCACCAATCACTTACGGCAGCAAACACCATCGGTTGTATAGCCGGCCTCGGTCTAAAGGGTTACGAGCTGGCCATCTCTTACTTTGTGGATAATTAGCTCAGGATCTGTTTAGGTCCGGTTGATAATAAGTAAGGTCAATAAGCCTGAGCCTCTTACGCCCCTTGATCTTGTGTGTTTTAAAAAATAACGCCTTAAGACCTTGTCCCACTGCAAACGAACCTACTGCTATAGCAGCCTTACTGACCGTGAGAGATTCACCGTATGCCAATGAGACCAAAGTCCAGAAAGTCCATGTATAACTGAAGGCTGTCAAAGCTGTAGACAATATTCTGACTCCATTCCTGGCATCCCTGAATTGGATTGCATAAATACTGTCAACATGGACCAATCTGTTTTCAAACCTGATGACCCCCTCATCTACAAGTATATCGGCTATTCGTTCCTCCAACCAATGACGTTTATCATTTTTCAACTTGTACACCAAAACATCACCCACGTAGATTTTCTCCGTCTTCAAACTTCCGCGCTTCTCTAACTGAATGGCCTTCTGAGCCTGAACCATAAATGTGGGCAAGACGAGCAGAAACCAAATCCACCTAATCCTCATCTGAAGTATTTTTCTGACTCAATTTCTTCAATATTTTACAAATTGCTAACTCAATTTTACGGTAAGGTAAGAGTTCCTTCCCCGAATAAATAAAGATCAAGTTTATTGATTTGCCCTGCAATTGATCCAGTAAGAAATACTTGTTAAGCCTGTAAGCCTCCCGCATTTGGCGCTTTATCCGATTGCGCCGGACAGCCTTGCGAAAACTTCTTTTCGGAACAGTGAATGCACATTTGACCTGTGCCAGGTCCGGAGTAGTCTCACATTGATACAGCGCCCGAATGGGATACTTAAACAAAGCCTCACCTTCCGAAAAAAGATGTTCAACAGCCTTCTTGCTCTTGAGTCGTTCTGCCGGGGTAAATCTAAAGATCTTCAATAGTAAATTGTGCTGACGTTGTGACCTGTTTCTAACCCAAGGTAAACATTTAGACATTCAACCGGGATTATGCAAACCGGTTTAGAAGGACACCTCCTCGAAATTTATGCTACATAGAAAGAGGGGAAACAATAGTACTACTGTTTCCCCTCTTTAGATTATAGATCTTTTAAGCTTTACTTCAAGCGTCTCTCATCGGACACAGTGAGCTTGGCACGTCCCTTGGCACGTCTTCTGGCAAGCACCTTACGGCCACCCTTACTGCTCATTCTTGACCGAAAACCATGCTTGTTTTTTCTTTTTCTTCTGGATGGTTGATACGTCCGTTTCATCGCTATCTGTTTTCTTACTATTTAAAGCGGGCGGCAAAGGTAAAATAAATTACCGTAACCCAAAACATTATCCGTTCATAGATGATAAAAACTCATCGTTGTTGGCTGTACCAAACATATGTTTTCTCAGGAATTCCATAGCCTCATCCGGTTTCATATCAGCCAGGTGATTTCTCAAAATGAACATGCGGGACAAGGTATCCTTATCCAGCAATAACTCTTCACGTCTGGTACTGGACTTCGGCAGGTCAATGGCCGGATACATTCGCTTGTTAGCCAGTGAGCGATCCAACTGGAGCTCCATGTTACCAGTTCCTTTAAATTCTTCAAAGATGACTCCGTCCATCTTGGATCCGGTATCGATCAGTGCCGTAGCCAGGATCGTCAAAGATCCGCCTCCTTCTATATTACGTGCCGCACCAAAGAATTTCTTTGGCTTATGCAGTGCGTTTGCTTCGACACCTCCGGAAAGTACTTTACCACTGGCAGGGGCAACCGTGTTATATGCTCTTGCCAACCTGGTAATTGAATCCAGTAGAATAACCACATCATGCCCACACTCGACCAGGCGTTTTGCCTTCTCCAGAGCAATGCCCGCGACCCTCACATGATTATCAGCAGGTTCGTCAAAGGTTGAGGCAACTACTTCTCCGTTGACACTACGCTTCATATCCGTCACCTCCTCAGGTCGCTCATCAATAAGCAGTACAATCAGGAAACATTCCGGATGGTTCTTGGCTATCGCATTGGCAATGTCTTTCAATAAAAAGGTCTTTCCCGTCTTTGGCTGAGCAACGATCAATCCACGTTGTCCCTTTCCTATAGGGGCAAACAGATCAATCATCCGGTTGCCATAATCCTTTCCGGTGGGAGATGATACCAACTTGAATTTTTCCTTGGGAAACAGCGGTGTGAGATAATCAAATGGTACACGTTCTCTTATCTGTGCGGGCTCCAGCCCGTTAATTAATCCAACCCGCAGCAATGCAAAATACTTTTCTCCTTCCTTTGGTGGCCTGATGGCACCCTTCACAGTATCACCGGTTTTCAAACCAAATAACTTGATTTGTGAAGGCGAAACGTAAATATCATCCGGTGATGTGAGATAGTTGTAGTCTGAAGACCGCAAAAATCCGTACCCATCAGGCATCATTTCCAGAATACCCTCTCCCTCTATTACACCATCTAATTCAACGTTAAAAGCCGGCTTCTTTTCTTCCCTGCGATCACCCTTCTTCCGGTCGTTCCGGTTGTCATTCTTGCGATCGTTGCGGTTGTCATTCTTGCGATCGTTGCGATTG
>JAUILF010000548.1 GCA_030433135.1 Bacteroidia bacterium
CCTGGTAACAGGTATGATTTATTAAATTTTGAATTATGAGTCCACCTTACCATTTGTCGGCAAAAGTAGGTGCTCTGCTTTTGCCGTTATCAAAAATCTTGAAAGGAATGCCCTGTTCGTAAGTAATCAGGTGCAGTATTTTGGGTATATCCCATTAGCACAACAAGCATATTGAAACAAAAAAATATCGGGGCGATTCCGGAAATCACAGCAACTTATGTCATTACATGACATGATTTGACTTCTCTGGAATAATTCTGAATAAAAGATAGAAAAGGCCGAATTAACGAGGTTAGTTCGGCCTTTTTTTTGAGTACTAATAATCCTAAAACTTATTTCAATTTTCTCAGGTATATATTACTATAAGGAGACTTAAGTGTTAATTTCTTTCCTCCCCTATTTACTTTTCCCACAATGACGGTGTGATAGCCCTCTTGCTCACTTTCATCCAGATTGATCTCCAGGTCCAGGTTCGAATAAATACTACCATGGTTGGTGTTAAGGGATAAATTCATACCCATAGCTTCATGAACAGCCGCATCAACAAAACTGTACGTTGAAGTTAACGAGCTACCTGTTGCCGGAATGTCTTCCTGAAATTCAGCAACAATGTGCCCATAGGTATTTTCTACTTCCATAGCCTGCGAGCAATTTTCAATATTCAGATCACCATATAGTGACTTTACCCTGATCTTCAGCCCTTTAGGCACAAATAATTCCATTTCAACCTCGATCACCGGACCCTTACTCATCCATGTATGCTCCTCATCCCTCATGGCTTTCCATTGAGCATCATCAGCTGATTCAGGACTGGAGTAGATTTTCTCTCCATCTCGGTACAACGTAATATATTCAGGTAATTCCTCAAAATCAGGAATGTCTGAAGCTACCCTTATTTCTCCGTCTTCTGATTCAACAGCCCATTCAAAGGCCTCGTTATTTTCTCCCAGGTTGATGGAGACGGACCCCCGAAATCGAATATTGTTTTCATCCCAGGACCGGATCGTAGCATCACCCCAGTTAAAATCAGCCAACAACAGGTCAACCGACCCAGAAGAAAAAGTCGTATCAAAAGTCAGCTGCGCAAATGATGATATAGAGCTGATCAGGAACAAAATTATCAATGGTACTTTCATGACAAATTCTTTAGTGGGTCAGAAATTATTTCTGTCGAAGAAATATGTCATCGTGATTAGACTTGATGGTGAAGTCCACTCCACCTCCATTAAAGGTGGCATCAATCTTCTTGGAAGAGATCTTCTTCATACCTTCTTCCTGCTGAAATTCCAGGTCCAGATCAGTAAACATCGTTCCATAATGACTTTCAAGATGAAAATTGGCCCTGGTACCCGCCGGCACGGTTACATCCACGTAATCATGAACTGCTACCAGTGTGATGGAGTTTTCCTGGTTAACCGAGGAGAAGTCAGCTTCAATAGAACCATGGATGGTATTGATGGCCATAGGCCCGGTAACATTTTCCAGCCGTACAGAATTAAATTGAGCAGATACTTCCACTTCACTGCGTACATCCTTAATCAATATATCGTCTCCTTCGTGGGTAGAATGTTCGTACAGGACCGAAACACCAGCGGGTAGGGAAATAACGTACCGCTGGTCTGAATGTGGACTAACTGCCTGAATAGTGGTGACTTCACCTTCTGATGACACAGCGAGTCCAATTCCGGTATTGTCAGTCAAACCAAGAGCTGATATCATCTTTAATCCTTCGGCCCTTTCCGGTAATGCTTTGGAATCCCCCTCAATGGAAATATCGACCGAACTGCCTTCATGGCCAACAATATTGACCTTGTTCACCTCCTTGATAATTAATTTGCCACTGCTTTTTTGTATGGTATGTGTCTGTGCAAAACCCCATGTCGTGCACATAAGCACCATTAAACAAACTAAGGTATTTTTCATTTTAGATTAATTTTTCTAGTTAATAAACAGTTATGTATAGCGGTATTACAGCCTTGTAATACCAAGCCTGGCTTCATCCTTTACAAATGGTTGAATGCTTTCCTTGTCAATTAGACTTTCCAGCGATTCTTTGGCTCCGGTTTCTCCGGATCGCACCATAATCCCGATAATAGCTATTTGCACAATAGGCTCCTCTTCGTGATCGAGTGTTTCAATCAGTGCTGCTTTGATCACCTGGTCCTGAACAAACCTGCCCAAAGCTTCCACGGCAGCCATGCGTACATTAGCACTTTCGTCCTCCTGCATGATTTTGATGAGTGCATCTCTGACCTGTGGGTCAACCTCAATGAGAGACTGTGCCTCAATAATCCCTTTAATTCTGGTGGTAGCGCTATTGGTATTGCCCCAGTGCAACGAGGCTTCTGCCTGCTCCTGCTCTTCCATGACCAAACCAGATGTCGGAGATGGATTCATTAGTTTAGTCCCCGCAAAAAAGCCCAGGGCCAGGAGTACAGTTGCGGCCACTGCATATTTCATCAACCGCACCATGGTAAATCTCTGCCGACCAGCATTTCCTGTCTCAGCCCAGGTCTCCTCCTTCAGCCAATCATCAAACCGGGCTTCCACCATCGACGGCACCTCATGCAAAGGTTCCCTGGCCACACCATAAAACAACTTCTCATAGGTGTCAAACAATGTCATCAGCTCTTTATCACCATTGATTT
>JAUILF010000549.1 GCA_030433135.1 Bacteroidia bacterium
ATATTCGATATCACCTTTGTACTCCGCATCAAATTTGATCGCGTAATAATGCTCATTGAGGTATTTGGCAATAATGGGGTTTTGGAAAGTGGACTCATCCATTTTCTGGCACCAGGTACACCATTCAGTAAAGATGTCCACTACCATCTTACGCTTTTCAACATGCTGAGCAGCCTGAGCCTCTTCAAAGGTCAGCCACTGAATCTGTTGAGCGTCGAGCAGACATAAACTACTGATAATAACCCCACATGTAATGAATACTCTAAAGATTAGATGTATCATTTTCTCCTACACTTTACGAAATCAACTACTAAGTAACGTCAATGTAACAGCATATGCAAAAGCTAAGTCATCTGCTAAGCCCCATTTAAAATAAGTTTAACAATCCAATCAAACAAGTCCTATCATCCTCATATCAAAGGATTGAAATACTGTAATATCCGATCATTGACCCACTCTTCACAATGGTTGGGGTGGTGTGTCATTACCGGTGCTGCAATACCGGTGCCAAGATGCCTGCCTGACTTGATTATGCGGCATTCATCCCAGAGGTTTTGGTCCAGAAAGGTACATAAAATTTTAGCACCTCCCTCTATAAGCAAGGTGCCAATGTGTCGATTTGCCAGATCCTCAAGTACCTGATCCAGGCCATGTCCCGGCTGAATTTGCACATGTTCGTATTGCTCCTTTTTTGCTAGCTGTTCCGTATGGTAGGTGCTGTTCCATCAAAGAGGTTCAGGTTTTGATTTGCCCTGGCTCTGCGATCTACCAACACCCTGAGGGGATGAGAACCATGGAATAACCGCGTGGTCAGGCTGGGATTGTCAGTCAACGCTGTCCCGGAACCAACCAGGATGGCATCACATTCGGCTCGCCATTTATGAACCAACCTGTCTGTTATGGGATGACTAATCCTGGTTGGAACTCCAGCTGCTCCCAGGAATCCATCAGCGGATTCGGCCCATTTAAGGATCACATAGGGTCGACCTGTTCGTAGTCTCCGGCAAAATTGATGAATGACATTATAACCCAGTCCCCCGGCACATCCGGTACTTACTTTCACACCGTGAGACCTCATATGTTGTACACCCTTACCATTCACTTTTGAACTGGGATCCTGTATAGAAACGATTACCTCTCCAACCCCACGCTTAACTACCAGTTCGGAACAGGGAGGTGTTTTTCCATGATGGGAGCATGGTTCGAGAGATACATAAAGCGTAGTATCAGCGAGATCATCTGAGAGTGGGATTTTTGCCAATGTATTTACTTCTGCATGTGGCCCGCCAAAGGCTTCATGGTAACCCTCAGACAACACCTTACCTTCACCTATTAACAAGGAACCTACCACCGGATTAGTCTGCACTTTGGCCCGGCCAAGTCTGGCCAGGTCAAAACATCTTCTCATATATAGCTCGTTGCAGGACAAAGTATTGTCTCAGTTTAATACAGCAAATATGCTGTATTCCTTGGCTTTGTCCTAAAATTATTCGATATTACACCGTTATAGCAGGGATCACCGCTATACACTCAAACATTTATTTCCGTAATTAAACACTCATTTAAAATTGCTGTACAAGGTAAAGCTCAAAAACGCAGATGATAACGTCATGCTGGATGACGAAGTGTATCATCACTTGACCACAGATCCGTATCTGGAAAAGATCGATTTTATCAACAATCTGAGGAAACACTCTTCGGGATGTGCCGTGTTCCAGAAGTCCTGGAAGCGTTCAGACGGTCACTATAAAATCGAGACTATTTACTTACACCGGTACATTGCCGAAAAATTTCTGGACGAACCAGCTTCACCTCAGATGAAACTGGTAGGAGCCAAAAATGGCAATAAACTCGACTGTCGCCTGGAAAATCTGGAGTGGAGAACCAGATCAACCGCCAGCCGTAATCGTAAAACTACGAGTAAGACTGGTTATACAGGTGTCTATATCGAAAACAAAAAGTACAGGGCCATTATTACTATCAATGGCAAAGCGGTACATATTGGAATGTTCGATACCCCTGAAGCTGCTGCCCGTGCTTATAACAAGCGTGCCAAGCAGGAATATGGAGACGAGGCCAAGCTGAACAAGATCAGACGTAAGAAGAAGGACCTGGTTTAGTCTCTTCTTTCCGGATCGTTGGATCTCTGGTGACCACCAGTGAAAGGGGATTAGTATAGGTATTAGGCATTGGGTATTGTGCTCCCTCATGAAATAGCTTGACAGCATGATTTTCACAATGTCTCAACAACTCAACAAGGATGGTATTGTGGTGTTTAGATTTGAACTGGGAACTGGGAACTGGGAACTGGGAACTGGGAACTGAGAACTGAGAACTGGGAACTGAGAACTATCGCCTCAATATCTTATTCAGTTTTTCCACCAGAAAATCGACTTCCTCCCGGGTGTTCATATCTGAAAAGGAAAAACGAATGGTCGTACCCGTAAAATCGGGCAGGATCTGAGCCATCACATGAGACCGGTTTTCTGTACCTGAAGTACAGGCACTTCCACCGGATGCGCTAATACCTTCGATATCCAGATTGAAGGTCATCAGACTGCTGGCTGGCACGTCCGGAAAGTTGGCACTAAGTACCGTATATAGTGACTGATCATCGCTTCCATTAAAAGTGATACTGGGCACCGTTG
>JAUILF010000146.1 GCA_030433135.1 Bacteroidia bacterium
CTCCTGATAGACGTTGATCCCGTAGGTCTCTTCCAGGAACTCCTCCATTTCGGGCAGATCGTAGGTCACCGGCTCGCGGCCGTGCTTACGGGCGATAAAGTTGGGGATGTATTGTAGCGGTCCCGGGCGATAAAGTGCGTTCATCGCGATCAGATCCTCAAACTTGTTGGGTTTAAGATTCTTCAGGTGTTTTTGCATCCCGGGGGACTCGTACTGGAATATAGCTATCGTGTCTCCTCGGTGAAAGAGTTCAAAGGTTTTGCTATCATCCAGGGGTATCTCATCGGGATCGATTTTGATGCCATGACGTTCTTCGATCATTTGCAGGGCATCTTTAATGATACTCAAGGTCTTCAAACCCAGAAAGTCCATCTTGAGCAACCCGGCATCTTCAACGACACTGTTGTCAAACTGGGTCACCAGCAGATCAGCATCCTTGGCGGTAGCAACAGGTATATAATCTCTGATATCACCGGGGGTGATAATAACACCACAGGCATGTAGTCCAGTGTTGCGAATATTCCCTTCCAGTTCCCTGGCGGTACGCAAGGTTAGGCCCACCAGATCCTCTCCTTCAGACATCGCCCTGATCTTCTCCGCTCTTTCCAGGTCGTCTGAATTCAGACTTTCCTTTAAGCCTTTATCAAGACCACCGTCGGCCAGGACCTTTCTCAGGCTGACACCCAGTTGCTGTGGAAATGATTTGGAGATGCGATCAACTTCTTTCAAATCCAGATCCAATACTCTTCCTACATCACGAATAGACATCTTGGCTGCCATGGAGCCATACGTGATAATCTGAGCTACCTGATTGCGACCATACTTTTCCACCACATAGTCGATAACTTTGGAGCGACCTTCGTCGTCAAAATCGATGTCGATATCAGGCATAGAGACCCGTTCGGGGTTGAGAAACCGCTCAAACAGCAGATCGTACTTAATCGGATCAATATTGGTAATGCCCAGGCAATAGGCCACGGCCGATCCTGCTGCTGATCCACGACCCGGCCCTACACTCACACCCATCTCACGAGCAGTACTGGTAAAATCCTGTACAATCAGGAAGTAACCGGGGTAACCCGATTGTCTGATTACCTCGAGCTCAAAATTGAGCCTTTCTTCAACCTCGGCAGTGATCTCGCCATACCTTTTTCTTGCACCTTCAAAAGTCAGGTGCCTCAGGTAATCATCCTGGGTGGAAAATTTTGACGGCAGGGGAAAAGCCGGGAGTAAGACTTCACTGGCCAGATCCAGAGGGTCTATCTTGTCATATATTTCCAGCGTATTATCCAGGGCAAATGGCACATCCTGAAACAGGTTGGCCATCTCCTGCTTTGTCTTGAAATAATAATCAGAACTACTAAACTTGAAGCGCTTTTCATCTTCCAGTTTGCTGCCTGTATTGATACAGAGCAGAATGTCATGGGGTTTCCAATCCTTTTCTTCTACATAGTGGGAGTCATTGGTCGCAATAACCTTGACGTTGTGTTTTTTTGCGAACCCCAGCAAGACCTGATTAATGTCCTCCTGACTGGTACCGGAATTATCAATATTTTCCAACCCACGATGGCGTTGGAGTTCGATATAATAATCTTCACCAAAAACATCCAGCCACCATTTCAGCAGCTCTTCCGCTTTTTCGATATCTCCCGATAAGATCGTGGCAGGAATTTCAGCTGCCAGGCAACAACTCGTTGCAATTACACCCTCATGGTATTGCAACAGTAGTTCTTTGTCAATTCGGGGATACTCACCATAAAGCCCTTCAATAAACCCAAGGGAACACAATTTTGAAAGGTTTCGGTAACCTTGTTCGTTCTTGGCCAGCAACAACTGGTGGTAACGTTTATCCTTTTCCCCCAGCTTACGAGAGAAACTTTTGCGGTGCCTGTCTTCAACCAGGTAAAACTCACACCCTACAATAGGTTTGATATTACGTTTATTCGCTTCGCGTACAAACTTGAAAGCTCCATACATGTTTCCATGATCGGTAAGGGCGACGCCCTTGTGACCATCAGCCACGGCCTTATCCATCAGTGTCTCTATATGAGATGCTCCGTCAAGTAAGGAATATTGTGTATGGCTGTGCAGGTGCAGGAATTCAGGCATGTCAATCGCTTGTGGTGAACAAATCAAAGGTACGATTCACAGCCCTCGAATGAGAAAATATGTCATTCTTTTTTGATATGTTTTCATATCAACAATTCATTCAATCGACCTGGCATTCAGGCCAGCTCCCACCCAAATTTTTTGTAATACATGCTTTGAATAACACCCCGAAATACCATAAAAGAAAGAAGAGCGATCCACAGACCATGGTTTCCATAGGACGATTTAAGGCCATAATGCATAGATAGAAACAAGACTAATGATAGCAACATGGCGTTGCGCATGGTTCTGGTGGCAGTGAGTCCAATAAATATTCCGTCCCAGATGTATGATATGAACCCAGCCAGAGGGAAAACGATCATATACCACAGATAGGGTTTACTGGCATTGATTACATCCTGTTGATCTGTAAACAGATGGAATATGGGTTGGCTTAGGAGTCCGTAGGCTAAACTGAACAAAACTGCCAGGCCAAACCCCCAGTACATGCTGTACCTAATCGTCATTCCTACTTTGTGCCTGTCCATGGCACCGCGGTATTTGCCCACCAGGGCTTCTGCAGCATAGGCAAAACCATCAATGCCATATGACATCCAGTTGACCAGCTGCAAGAGCACCACGTTGACCGCCAGGGTGGTAATGCCGGCCGCAGAAGATTCGCTGTAAAAGAAGGCAAAAGCAAAGGTGAGACATAGCGTTCTGATGAAAAGATCCATATTCACCAAAAAGAACCGTTTCATAGGTTCCCATTCTTTGAAAATAGCCGAATTGATCTTCCTAAGGAATACCGGATATTTTTTCAGCATGATGATCAAACCTGCCAGAGCGCCAATGTACTGAGCTATAACTGTGCCCCAGGCTACCCCGGCAATCCCCATCTCCAGTTCAATGATGAAGAAAAAGCTCAGGCCTATATTACAGAGGTTGACCAGCAATGTCAGATACAGAGGGTAGATGGCATTTTGCATTCCGAAAAACCAGCCGAAGATCACATAGGAAGCCAGGGTTGCGGGTGCAGCCCAGATACGTATGGCAAAATAGGTATGTACCAGCCCTTCAATAGAGTCGTCTACCTGAAGCAGTCTGAGACTGAGCCACTCGAGTGGAAATTGCATGACAAGAAGCAAAAGAGCCAGGCCCATTGCCACACTAAAAGAACGTCCCAAAGTGTGACTGACTTCTTTGTCCAGACCTGCACCGTGAGCCTGGGCAGTCAGACCGGTAGTGCCCATGCGGAGAAATCCAAAGTTCCAGTAAATGAAGTTGAAAATCATGGATCCCAAACCTACGGCAGCCAGGTGCGCTTCCGATAGGTGACCCATTAAAGCTGTATCAACTGTACTAAGCAGTGGTACAGATACGTTGCTTAAGATGTTTGGGACAGCAAGCCGTAAGATTTCCTTGTTCATGGTATGATGGTGTAAAGTTAAATGACAACGGTAAAACACCACGGTGCAACAAGGACTTTTTAGAAAGGAAAATATTGATCGTTTTTTGGCGCTAAAATGTTTATTATTAGGGCACTAAGCATCAGGTATCCTTAGTATATGTATGCTCGATAATAAGTTTACCTTTGCTGTCGCTTTATGAAAAATGTGTACCCTGAAGCGTAATGAACACTAATGGTCAAATGACAAACGCAATTCAATGATCTGGAGGAATCTGGGATTTATCGCACTATTTTTCATTGGATGTTTATTGCTTACCATGCTTTGGTTGAGATGGTATACCCACCATGGTCAGGAACTGACCCTACCCAGCTATATAGATATGAGTCTCGCTGAAGCACAAAAGGATGCAGGTGACAAGTCGTTTGAGATTGTCGTTATCGATTCAGTGTTTATAGTAGGACAACCGGGTAATATCATTCTGGATCAGAATCCTCCAGCCAACAGCATTGTGAAACAGGAGAGAAAGATCTATGTCACCACCACCAAGGATGAAGCTGAACTTATACCATTCAGACGGTTGCCGGTGCTATATGGAAAGAGCTATAACCGTAAGGAAATGGAGCTCCAACAAGGTTTTGAGCTCGAGACCAAAGTAGTAGGCAGGAGATACGACTCCGGTGCTCCTGATCACATATTGGAGGTTATCTATAACGGTGAGACGGTTGTGAACTCCAATTTTCGCAAGGACAACGTCATGGTAGAGAAAGGTGGAACCCTGGAAATGATATTGTCCAAGTCTTCAGGAGGGCCAATCACGATGCCTTCACTGACTTGTAAGGCATATACTGAAGTGCAGTTTCTGGTAGAAACTCTGAATCTCGCATTGGGAGCTACTGAAAGTGATGAAACGGTCACCAATATCGATGATTCGTTTGTTTGGAAGCAGACCCCTTCTGCCAATAGCAGGATTTATACCGGAGATACGGTGACCCTGTTTTTGACTCAGGATCTTCCCTCTGATTGCCCCGATCAATAGCCGATAATTATGCTAAGAACACTTATTGTATGCATTCTGGTCTCTCTCGTGATGGACATGAACGCACAACCGGTCGAAATTCCCCTGGAGCGAAATCCTGCACTATCAGGCAGCCGAAATATACATGCTCGGAATGATGATGTTCCGAGAATAACGGTGTATGTCCCTCTGAATGAAAGTATGACTTTTTGTCCCGGAAACCGTTTGGTAGCTGGTGGGATTGACAGTCTGAATTTCTCAGAATGCCGGCCTATTCAGTTTGGATCGTTGGTCCTTGAAGACAGTTGCATAACTTACACGAACCTGGGTAGTGAGGGTGAAGATATAGTGTTCATGGAACTGTGTAATCCTGATATTCAGTGTTTTGATTTTGAAGTCAGCTTTGTGTCTTCGGGTGCGGTGACGCTCCCCTTTAGCGATGATTTCTCCTATGATGGGCCTTTTCCCGATTCAATTTTGTGGCTCTCCAGTGATGTGTTTATTAACTATACGCTGTCAGAAAACCCCTTGTCAGTGGGGGTGGCAACATTTGACGGCCTGGACAACTTTGGACAACCATACGCAGCAGGCACCATATATTCAGATGAACTCACCTCTCGTTTCATGGATGTAACTGGTATTGGTCAACCCTTTATGTCATTTTATGTCCAACCTAAAGGAAATGGAATAAAACCCCGAGAGCAGGATTCGCTGACACTGGATTTTCGGGATCAAACCGGACGATGGGTGAGAGTGTGGCAGCAGGAAGGGCTGGGTAATGATTTTCCAATCAATATGCCCGCACCTGACTTCGCCTTTCAACAGATAGAACTGGCTGACTCATTTATACATGAAGATTTTCAATTCAGATTCAGGAACCGGTCCAAGAATGAGGGTCTTCAGGAACTCTGGCATCTGGATTATGTGAGATTGGGAGATAGTGAAGAAACTGCGGAAGTATTTGAAGACATTGCCTTTACAGCTGTTCCAAAATCTGTACTCGACCCATATTCCCATATGCCATCCGCGCATTTCACCGCTGATGAAGTAAGGAGAAATGTAATCAGCCAATTGTACAACTTTGACCAGATTAACCTGGCAATGGCAGATCCCACTATTTCGGTCAGCCATGATGGTGATGTGCTGATGAGCCGTACTTTTATCGAACCAGTCCAGAACTGGAGTTTACCTCCGGGACATACGTCTTATGATTTTGACCTTAATGATGGCAATTCGATGAATTTCGAAAATTTGCAGCAGGCGCTTGTCGACCTCATTGAACCTGATGAAAAGTACAGGATTGAAACTCTTCTGGAGTTCTCCCGGTCATCCGAAATCATCTTAGGTGATCAAAACAATGAGGTAGCAGAAATCACAGAGTTTGACAATTACTTTGCTTATGATGACGGTTCCGCTGAATCGGCTATAATCGATCAGGGTGGACCAGGCGTGAGGAGTACCATCCTTGCGGTGGAGTATCACACCAATGTAGATGACAAGTTGCAGGGCGTCCAGTTTCACTTTCCGCACATCGAGGGAGATATCACCAGTCAGCTTTTTAATCTTAAAATATGGATAGACAGCCTGGATGAGGAGCCTGAATTTGAGCAGGAGTTGATCAAGCCATATTATGCGGACTCATTTTATGATACATTACAAGGATTTACCACATACGATCTTCGTGATACAGGCGATAACAAAATAGCGTTGGAAATTCCACGGGGACGCTTTTTTATTGGTTGGGAGCAGGTGGATCTTTCAAGTGTCAAGATTCCGGTAGGATATGATATTAATTCTCCGGTGGGAGCGGACTTTTTCTACTACAATGTGGGTGGTGGCTGGATTAATGTTGGAGAACGAGGTAACATTCGCAGAGGGACTTTGTTGGTCAGACCGGTGATGGGCAACGAACCGGTGATACCGACTTCTACGACGTTACCTGACCTGCCTGCATTCACTATGTTTCCCAATCCTACTACTGGCAGGGTCTTTATCAATTGGGAAAGAGAGGACAAAAATCAGTGGGATATAAGCGTTCATGATTTGATGGGACGACAAGTGTACAAGGGACCATACCAAGACGAGCTTGACCTTGCAAACCTGCGTCCCGGGATGTACTTATTGTCTCTCAGAAACCCTAACTTTACCAATCAAATCAGTAAAAAACTGATACTTACTCAATAACCATTGCTAGATTATGGAGGATATTACCACACACGAATTGAAGGAGCGACTGGACAACCAGGAGGAAGTATTTATCATTGATGTAAGGGAGCCTCATGAACATGAAGAATACAATATTGGTGGGACGTTAATTCCACTGGGTCAACTTCCCTCATCCCTGGAGTCCATTGAGGATCATAAGGAAGATGAAATTGTGGTTTACTGTCGGTCTGGTAATCGTAGTGGTGCTGCCAAAAATTTTCTGGTGCAGGCCGGTTTTACCAAAGTTCGGAATCTGCTGGGTGGCATGTTGGAATGGCAGGAAGAGTTTGAAGAACCGGAGTTTTAACCGGGGCTAGAACTTGTTTTTCCACATCATTGATTCAACTGGTCTCAGTGTCCTTTCTGTATACTTGGCACTAGCTTTCTTGTTGTAGAAGTTTTCAATATCACCGTCGACCCTGAAGTAAATCAATTGTCCAATCGGCATGCCGGCATACACCCTCACGGGTTGAACACAGGAAATTTCCAAAGTCCAGGTATTGCAAAAACCCACATCACCTTTTCCTGCCGTAGCGTGGATATCGATGCCCAGCCGGCCAATGCTTGATTTACCCTCAAGAAAAGGGACAGATGTATGGGTTTCGGTATATTCCTGGGTTACACCTAAATAGATTTTTCCTGGTTGCAGCACGAGACCTTCTTCAGGGATAATGAGCTCCTCTATTTTGTTGTGTTTCCGGGCATCGAGGATATCATCGGCATAAACAGCCAAATGTCTGCTCAGATGTACATCGTACGAATTGGTACCCAGGCAACTTCTGTCAAAAGGCTCGATAACTATCTGGCCATCTTCGAGATATTCCAGTATTTTCTTGTCAGATAAAATCATAGTTCAAAATCTGCTGCGAAGATAGCAGAATTGCCTGATGCAGGGACAGAGATTCAAGTGTTTCATCCATCTGGCAGATCCCAGATGATAATGGATCTGTCATCACTAACGGTAAACAATTTCCGACCGTCATCAGACCAATTCAGGTTATTCACTGAGTTTATATGTCCATGATCCTTGGTGGAATCCAGGGATTTTAAGAGACTGAAGTCCCGGATATCCCAAATGCGTATGGTCTTATCCCTGCTGCCTGAGGCCAGCCATGGTTTGCTGGGGTGAAGTGCCAGGCTGTTGATTGTATACCAGTGTGCATTGATATCATGCATCAATTGATTTTTGTTAAGTAGATCCCAGGCTTTTAGATGAGCATCCCTGCCACCCGAGTACAAGAACTGTCCCTCAGCTGAAAATTCCAGTGTAAAGACGGAATTCTCATGGGCTGCTTCTATAACATCAATTAGTTTACCGGAAGAGCGATGTATCAGATAAATGGAATGATCACTGGATCCAATAGCAAACATTTCTTTGTCAGGAGACAACCGGAGACTCCTGAGTCGCTGATGTGAAAGCTGGATCGATTCTTTGACCTCTCGGTTTTCCAGATCCCAAACACCCAGTTTCCCATCACCACCCGCCGTATATAGTGTTTTTTCGAAAACAAGCAGGTCGTAGACCCCCTGTTCATGAAAGGACTTGTTGTTTGTCTTATCCTGAGAAGAGGGATCAATGAAGTAGAGATTGCCTGAGAAGGTCCCTGCCAGAATCAGGTCGGGGTCTGCACATTTGGCCAGGCAGAATATCTGGTCCTTGATTTCGGCTACCAGTGTTCCTGTCTGTGGGTTATCCAGTGGCCATCGTACCACCCAGCCGTCACCACCTCCACTCAACAGGCTATTATTTACGGGATCTGTTGCAAGACCGTAGATAGAGCCCTTGTGCCCGGTTAATTTTTGATCCTGTGAAACGTATATTGATGGTTTTGACATAAATGGCAATATAGCCAAGTATTTAACTGATCCAAATAATCAGGCGTACTCATAGAGCCAAAACATTGACAGTCCGTAAAAGAATATATTTAGTGTCCAATAAAAAGCCAATCATTGCCAATTGTTGAAAAAAGGAGTTTGCCGGGTGGGGGTGTTCTGGGTGTCTGGCATATATGTGAGCCCGATACCTATTTTGAATCCCGTATGAAACCCAACGGTGAGGAAGACGGTCATTTGGGATTGCTGAAAGGCAAGAGAAGAACTGAATGGCTGGCGAGTAGATGGCTTCTACACATACTTTCGGAAAGAGAGGTCAGAGGCCCGGTTACCAAGGATGAATTTGGCAAGCCACATCTTCGTGACAGTGACTGGCACATATCTCTGAGCCATACCAGAGAATATGCTGCGGTAATAGCGGCACCATTCTTGGTAGGAATAGATATTCAGATACGGGTGGATAAGATTGTCCGTATTGGGCCCAAGTTTTTGAGCGCAGATGAATTTGCAAATGTCAGAAAGCACGAGGTTATTCCGTGCATGCATGTATACTGGGGTGCCAAGGAGAGCCTTTACAAAGCCTACGGAAGAAGAGCGCTGGATTTTCGGGAGGATATTCAGATTGCAGATTTCGATATGACAAATGATAAAACTACAGGTAAAATTGCTCGTGCTGAATTGTCGTTTGACATTTATTTCGATGTGTCCGAAGCATTTATTTTGGTATATGCACTTAACAACAAACTAGAAGGATGAGAGTCATGATCTTACTTTGTATGGTTCTGTATCTGGGATGTGGACCCGAAACTGCAGAAAAGGATGACCCGGTGCAAACCGAGGTAAGTGATTTTGAGGACTTCTATGATAGATTTCACGAGGACAGTGCCTTTCAGATGGCACATATTGCTTTTCCTCTTGAAGGGATACCGGCACACGCTGATCAAGTGGAGGACCTATCCTCCTATCGTTGGCAGAGCGAAACCTGGGTCCTACACAAAAAGCTACCTGATTCCCTAACGGGATATGATCGCGAACTGACTCGATTTGGCGAAGATATCATCATCGAGAAGATCGTTCAACGAGACACCCGTATTGGTTTGGAAAGGAGGTTTGCCAGGATTAGTGATGACTGGATGCTGATATACTATGCCGATATGAATCCCTTACCAGAAGATTAGGGGTGACCTTG
Organism: Bacteroidia bacterium; assembly: GCA_030433135.1. Classification (GTDB taxonomy): domain Bacteria; phylum Bacteroidota; class Bacteroidia; order Chitinophagales; family Saprospiraceae; genus JABDMH01. Next base: position 9,743 of record JAUILF010000146.1, read on the forward strand.
TCACCGGTATTAATAGTAAGTCCCACTCATAAGATAATCCTGCACATACTCCTTGATGCCAGATTCCAGGGAGTGAAATTTCTGATCAAACCCCTGACCGTATAGTTTATCCATCGTCGCTTCGGTATAGTACTGGTAGGTACCTCTTATATCTTTCGGGGTGTCGATAAATTCTATGTCAGGTTGTAGCTCCATGGCATCATAGGTCGCATTTACCAGATCCAGAAACGTCCTGGCTTCACCAGTTCCTGCATTATAGATTCCATTTTCAGGACGGAGCCGCATACAAAACAGGCAAATATTCAAAATGTCCTTAATGTATATGAAATCTCTGGACTGGTGACCATCTTCAATGTCATCCCGATGAGATCTGAATAACTTCATTTTGCCGGAATCGGAAATCTGTCGATAGGCATGAAAGATGACACTGGCCATACGATCCTTGTGATACTCGTTGGGGCCATAGACGTTAAAGAATTTTAGTCCTGCCCAATGTGGTGGAGTTCTACTCTGACCCAGAACCCACAGATCAAATTGATTTTTGGAGTCCCCATACGGATTGAGGGGCTCAAGTTCGGAAATGATTTCATGAGAATCCTGATACCCCAGGCTGCCGTCTCCGTAGGTGGCTGCTGATGATGCATAGGTGAGGGGAATTTCAAAATCGGAACATATCTCCCAGATTTTCTGACTGTAGTGCAAATTCAACTGGTCAAAGATGGATACATTCTTTTCGACGGTATCGGTTCGTGCCCCCAGGTGGAAGACATGGTCAATACGTCGATGGTGATCTTTCATCCAATCTGACAAATGATCCCGATGTACGACTCCCGAAATCTGTTTTTGGTTGAGGTTTCTTAGTTTTTGGCTGGATGAAAAATCATCCGTAGCTATCACATTAATCAAGCCTTCCTGATTCAGCCGGCTAATAAGGCAGCTTCCGATAAAACCAGCGGCTCCGGTAACTATAATCATGATGTTAGGATTCCTGGTAACTTTCTATGGGAGGACAGGTGCAAACCAGACTTCTGTCACCATAGGCGTTGTCAACGCGACGTACAGCAGGCCAGAATTTGTGGGTCGTTTTTAGCCAGGGAAGTGGAAATGCCGCTTTCTCCCTGGAATAGGGATAAGTCCAGGAGTCCCTGGTCACTACATCAATGTTATGAGGAGCATTAACCAGAACATTGGATTCGGCAGGATATTCACCCCGCGCCACTTCATCAATCTCTTCTCTGATGGCAATCATGGCTTCACAAAAACGATTCAGTTCACCTATATCTTCACTCTCGGTCGGTTCTATCATCAATGTGCCTGCAACAGGAAAGGATAGAGTGGGTGCATGAAAGCCATAATCGATCAGCCTCTTGGCAACATCTTCGGCTCCAATACCCGCTGATTTGTAAGCTCTCAGATCCAATATGAACTCATGTGCACAGAATCCATTTTCGCCCACATATAGAATGTCATAATGACTGCTTAGGCGATGCCGAATGTAGTTGGCATTCAGGATAGCTATTTCCGTACACTTTTTTAGCCCCGATGCACCTAACATTTTCACATAACCATAAGAAATCAGCAGGATACTTGCACTACTAAATGGGGACGAAGCAACGGCATATTGATCCCTTTTTTTGCCACTCAGGAATCGGTGGCCCGGGAGATGACCTGCCAACTTTTTATTTACACATATGGGTCCCATGCCAGGTCCCCCTCCACCATGAGGGATTGCAAAAGTCTTATGCAGATTGAGATGACATACATCGGCTCCAATACTTCCTGGGTTAGTCAGTCCAACCTGTGCATTCATATTGGCTCCATCCATGTAGACCAGACCACCATGCTCATGAATGACCTGACATACTTCTTTGATGGATTCCTCAAACACACCATGCGTAGAAGGGTATGTGACCATGAGCGCAGAAAGGTCATGGGCATGCTCACCAGCTTTTTCTTTCAAATCATCGAGATCTATGTTGCCACGGTCGTCACATTTTACAATGACTACTTTCATGCCTGCCATGACAGCACTGGCTGGATTAGTGCCATGGGCAGAAGAGGGGATGAGTGTAACGTTACGGTGCTCTTCGTTTCTGTCCCGATGGTAGTCCCTGATGGCGAGCAGTCCGGCAAATTCCCCCTGGGCACCTGAATTTGGTTGAAAGGAACATGCAGCAAACCCGGTGATGGCACAGAGGTCCCGGGCCAATTGATCAATGATTTTCGTGTAACCCTTTACCTGATCGTCCGGCACAAAAGGGTGAACACCAGCGATATTGTCCCAGGAGACGGGTATGAGTTCACTGGCTGCGTTTAATTTCATGGTACATGACCCTAGTGGAATCATCGAATGTACCAATGAAAGATCTTTGTTCTCCAGTGATTTTATGTAGCGCATTAATTGCGTCTCAGTCTGATGCTGGTGAAATACAGGATGCGATAGATAATGAGACTTTCTCCGTAAGGTGGAGGGAATAGCAGGATCTGCCAGCTGGCCCATATTCTCAGGAATGTCAAAAATGGAAAGAATGGTATCCAATTCTTCCAATGTGGTCTTCTCATCAAGTGATATGGTTACCTTACCCTTTTCATAGAGAAAATTGAAACCAGCCTTTTTTGCCCCTTCGCGAATGAATGCCATTTGGGACTCCGGCACCACAATTGATATCGTATCGAAAAAATGCCCATGCTTGATCTTCCAATTATATTTTTTCAGCATCTGGGCAAGACCAGTGGCTTTAGCGGCAATTTCTCGGGCGATATTTTTTAACCCGGTGGGACCGTGATACACAGCATACATCCCTGCCATGATGGCCAGGAGCGCCTGAGCAGTACAGATATTTGAGGTTGCTTTTTCACGTCTGATATGTTGCTCCCGGGTCTGCAGCGCCATTCTAAGGGCAGCGTTGTTATCTGAATCAACCGAGACTCCGATAATGCGGCCCGGGATTTGTCTTTTGTGTTTTTCACTGGTCGCGAAATAGGCAGCATGAGGTCCACCAAATCCCAGAGGAACTCCAAATCGCTGAGTGTTTCCTATGGCGGCATCAGCCCCCAGCTCACTGGGGCTGGTCAATAGAGTCAGGCTGAGTAGATCAGCCGCAACCGTCACATATCCTCCTGCAGATTGCACCTTATCCATAAAGCTGCTATAATCCTCAATATGACCTTCGGCATTCGGGTATTGTACAATAGCTCCAAAGACATGCTCATCCGGGGTGAATGTCTTCCAGTCACCTACTGTGATCTTAATTCCCAACGGCTCCGCACGGGTCTGTAGGACAGAAAGCGTCTGTGGAAAGACATGTTGGTCTACAAAAAACTCATTGGCTTCTACCTTCCGTTTATTACGAGCTGAAAAAAACATGCTCATAGCCTCAGCGGCTGCGGTTCCCTCATCCAGCAGGGAAGCATTGGCAATGGGTAAACCCGTCAGGTCACTGACCATGGTCTGGAAGTTTAACAGAGCTTCCAACCTGCCCTGTGAAATTTCAGCCTGATAGGGAGTATATTGGGTATACCACCCCGGATTTTCAAAAATGTTACGCTGAATGGGAGCAGGTGTGATGGTGTCATAATATCCGAGGCCGATAAAAGACCGGAAGACCTTATTCTTACCGGCTATGGCTTTGACCTCCTTGAGATACTCATACTCGGTCATGGCCTTACTCACGTCCAGAGGTTCCTTGTCAATAATAGAGGAGGGTATGGTTTTTTTTACCAACTCTTCCAGGGAGTTTAACCCGAGTTGGCCCAGCATCTCGCCGATTTCTTCTTTATTCGGGCCAATATGTCGGTCAACAAAGCTTCTCACATGTGATTATTTGAAGATGAAAAAGGGTCATATATGTCTAATATATCAAAAGAAGAGTCAATACTCATCCGGGAGACAAAAGTCACTTAGATGCCCGGTGGAATCTTTGGTCAAACCACACGATACCACCTTCTGCAACCGACACGATCACTTCGAGAAGATCAAGGCTATTATTTTAACCCAAATTCCTTCTTTATCGCATCGACCATATCTAGTTTTTCCCAGGTAAAGGTCTCTACCACTACTGTTTTTGCCTTCCCGTTCAAACCCAGACGTACTTTCTTCTTTCCGGGCTTTCTGCCCATATGACCATAAGCAGCCGTTTCAAAATAGATCGGGTTCTTCAGGGCATACCGCTCCACAATGGCAGCAGGTCTCATATCAAAGATCTGGCTTAATTTTTCGGCTATTTCAGCATCTTCCAGGCCATCTATTTTACATGTCCCATAGGTATTGACAAAAAGACCAACCGGTTTGGCAACACCAATGGCATAGGCTACCTGTACCAGACATCTGTCAGCCAGCTTTGCTGCCACCAGATTTTTAGCGATATGCCTGGTTGCATAGGCTGCAGATCTGTCCACTTTGGAAGGGTCCTTCCCCGAAAATGCGCCACCGCCATGTGCCCCTTTACCACCATAAGTATCGACAATGATTTTGCGACCTGTTAGCCCTGTATCACCATGTGGTCCACCGATCACAAATTTGCCGGTCGGATTCACAAACAATTTGTATTTGGTGTCAAATAGCTTCTTCAGACGGGCAGGCAATTTTTTTACGATTTTGGGAATCAAAATTTCCTGAATATCCTTTTTTATTGTTCT